>JBJTWK010000001.1:0-51881 GCA_046081705.1 Actinomycetes bacterium
CCGCAGACCTCCCGGGTGCTCTGGGACGACGGCACGACGCTCACGACGCTGCACGCCGAGCAGAACCGGGAGGACGTCCGGCTCGCGGCGATGGGCGAGACCCTGCCGACCGCGGTCGTGGCGATCGAGGACGCCCGGTACTTCGACCACAAGGGCGTCGACCCCCGCGGGATCCTGCGGGCCCTCACCCGCGACGTGCAGGCGGGCCGTGCAGTCGAGGGTGGTTCGACCATCACCCAGCAGTACGTGCGGGCGGTGCTGCTGAGTCCGGAACGCAACCTGCAGCGCAAGATCAAGGAGGCCGTGCTCGCGGTCCAACTCGAGCGCCAGTACTCCAAGCGCTCGATCCTCGAGCGCTACCTCAACCTCATCTACTTCGGGAACGGCGCCTACGGCGTGCAGGCCGCGGCCCAGACCTACTTCGGACGCGACGCCCGAGACCTCGACCTCGCGCAGTCCGCCCTGCTCGCCGGGCTCATCCGTTCGCCCGGCGACTACGACCCGTACGAGCGTCCCGAGGCCGCGTTGGCCCGGCGCGACGAGGTGCTCGCCCGTATGGCCGAGCTCGAGCGGGCCGATCCCGCCGCGGTGACGGCGGCCCGGGCGACGCCCCTCGGGGTCGCGCCGGCCCCCACCGACGCCCGGAGCGCGGCTCCGCACTTCGTCGACCGGGTGCGCGAGTTCATCGTGAGCACCGACGCGTTCGGACCGACCCGGGCGGCCCGCGAGCGCCTGCTGTACGAGGGTGGGCTGCGGATCGAGACCACGCTCGACCCGCGGGCGCAGGCGGACGCGATCGCCGCGGTGCAGCGCACGCTCGTCCGCCCCGGCACCGACCCGGCCGCCGCGGTCGTGGCGATGGATCCACGCGACGGGCACGTCCTCGCCTACGTCGGCGGGCCCGACTACTACGGCGGCCAGCCCTGGGCCCGCTACGACCTCGCCGGGCAGGGCCGACGCTCGGCGGGTTCGACCTTCAAGCCGTTCGTGCTCGCCGCGGCGCTCGAGGACGGCATCCCGATGACCCGCGACTACAGCGCGCCCGGGGAGCTCGCCATCCCGATCCGCGGTCAGGCCCCGTGGGTCGTGCGCAACTACGACGGACAGGGCTCGGGGCGCATGGACCTCGCCGAGGCGACCGTCCGATCGGTCAACACTGTCTACGCGCAGCTCATCATGGACGTCGGCGCCCAGCCGGTCGTCGACCTCGCCACCCGGATGGGGGTGCGCTCCCGGCTCGGGGCGTTCCCGTCGGCCGCGCTCGGGACGAACGGCGTGACGGTCCTGGACATGGCGAGTTCGTACTCGACCTTCGCAGCCGACGGCTCCCACATCGAGCCCGTGTTCGTGACCCGGGTCTCGGACTCGACGGGCCGCGTGCTGTGGCGGGCCCGTTCCGAGCGCGCGCGGGTGCTGCCCGCCCGCACCTCGCGCGCGGTGACCGCCGTGCTCGAGGACGTCGTCACCCGCGGCACCGCGGTGAACGCCCGCATCGGTCGACCGGTCGCCGGCAAGACGGGCACCGGCGAGGAGTGGTCCGACGCCTGGTTCGTCGGGTACACGCCGGAGTTCGTCGCCGCCGTGTGGGTCGGGTTCCCCGACGCGGTGCGCACCATGCGGCCCCCGACGACCCGCATCACGGTCACCGGGGGCTCGTGGCCGGCCCAGATCTTCCAGGGCCTCACCGGGGCCTACCTGGCCGAGACGCCCGCCTCCGACTTCCCGGACCCGGCACCGCCGGATCCCGGCGCCGCCGCACCCACCGGCCCGACCGGGCCCGGCCTCGCCTCGGTCATCGGCCTCGAGGTCGACACCGCGAGCCGCCTCCTCGTGGATGCCGGACTGCGGGTCCGGATCGTCGAGGCCTCGAGTCGCGCCGTCGCACCGGGTCGCGTGATCTCGCAGTCGCCGAACGCCCGGTACCTCGTGCGGCCCGGTGACCTCGTCACCCTGACGGTCTCGAGCGGTCCGCCGGCGGTCGTCGCGGTGCCGAGCGTCCTCGGTCTGAGCGCCGCGGAGGCCGTCGCCGCGCTGGCCGACGACGGGTTCCAGGCCCAGCTCCGCCTCGAGGCCGAGCCCCCACCCGGGGACCCGAGTCGCCTCGGGAAGGTGTGGAAGCAGTTGCCCTCGGGCGGCACCGCCCAGGCCGTGGACGAGGCCGTCGTCGTCTGGGTGAACCCCTAGGGCTCAGGCCACGCGCACCGGCAGGGCGTCCAGCCCGCGCAGCGTGATGCGGCCGTTGCGCACCGGGTCCGCCGCCACCTCGAGCGTCGGCAGCCGCCTTGCGAGCGTGCCGAGCGCGATCCGACCCTCGAGGCGGGCCAGCGCAGCACCCAGGCAGTGGTGGATGCCGTTGCCGAAGGAGAGGTGGGCGCCCGCGCCCTCACGCCCCAGGTCGAGCACATCGACGCTCGGTCCCCACCGCGCCGGATCGTGGTTCGCCGAACCGAGGCAGGTGAGCACGAAGTCGCCGGACTCGACCGTGCGGCCTCCGATCTCCGTCGGCTGGAGGATGATCCGTCGGGAGTACTGGACCGGCGAGTCCCAGCGCAGCAGTTCCTCGGTGGCGTTCTGCGCGAGGTCGCTCGCCGCGCCGAGCCGGGCGTACTCGGACGGGTGGCGGAGCAGGGCGAGGGTGCCGTTCCCGATGAGGTTCACGGTCGTCTCGTGCCCGGCGATGTAGATGAGCATCACCTGGTCGAGCAGTTCGGCCTCGTCGAGCGCGTCGCCGTCGTCCTCGGCGCGGATCAGTTCGGAGAGCAGCAGGTCGTCGGGCCGTGCGCGCTTGTCCGCGATCCGATCGGTCACGTAGGCCCGCATCGCGACGCTCGAGGCGGTGGCGTCGGCGATCTCGGCCTCGGTGAGGATCGGATCGAGCGTCTTGACGAGCGCGTGCGACCAGGCCCGGACCATCGGCGCGTGCTCGACCGGCATCCCGAGCATCTCGGTGATCACCGCGAACGGGATGACGAACGCCAGGTCGTCGATGACGTCGCCGCCACCGTCGCGCTCGATGCCGTCGATGGACGCGTCGACGAGACGCTGCACGAGCGGCTCGAGCGCGGCGACCGTCCGGGGCGTGAACGCCTTGGTGACGAGCCGACGCAACCGGTCGTGGTCGGGCGGATCGAGGTTGAGGATCGCCCGCTGGCCGCCCTCCCGGGACTCCCCCATCCGCTCGAGCATCTCGGTGCGCAGGGACGGCTCGGCGTTGCGGTCCTCGACGCTCGTACGCGGGTCACGCAGGAGTGCCTGCGCGTCGTCGTAGCGGAAGAGCGTCCAGCCACCCACGAGGTTGCGGTGGACCGGATCCGTCTCACGCATCAGCCGGTACGTCGGGACCGGGTCGGCCAACACGGCCGGGTCGTAGGGGTTGAACACGAGGTCCTCCACGGCGGAGAACCTAGCCGTGCCCGTGTCAGGCGAGCCGGGCCGCCTGCGCATCGAGGAGCGCCCGGGCCCGGCCGAGCTGCACCGCGACCGGCCGCGGCCCGGCCCCACCCGGCGTCGTACGTCGGGTGACGGCCACGCCCGGACCGAGCAGCGCGAGCGCGTCCGCACCCAACGCGGGTTCGGCCGCGACGAGATCGGCCAACGTGCCCTCGCCGGCGAGTGACCGCCGCACGACCGATCCGACGATCGCGTGCGCGTCGCGGAAGGGCGTACCCCGCTCGACGAGGAGCTCGGCGAGATCGGTCGCAGCCGCGGTCGGCACGTCGGCCGCGGCGCGCATCCGGTCGCCGACGAACTCGACGCTCGCCATGAGGCCGGTCATCGCCGACAGGGTGAGGACGCACGTGTCGACCGCGTCGAAGAGCGGCTCCTTGTCCTCCTGCAGGTCGCGGTTGTACGCGAGCGGGAGACCCTTGAGCGTGGCGAGGAATCCGGTGAGGTCGCCCAGCACCCGACCGGCCTTGCAGCGCGCGAGTTCGGCGATGTCCGGGTTCTTCTTCTGCGGGAGCATCGACGAGCCCGTGGCGTACGCGTCGGGGAGCCGGACGAAGCCGAACTCGTCACTCGACCAGAGCACGATCTCCTCGCCCATGCGGGAGAGGTGGATCTCGAGGAGGCTCGCGGCGAACAGCGCCTCGGCCACGAAGTCGCGGTCGGACACCGCGTCGAGGGAGTTCTCGAAGCGCGCGCCGAACCCGAGGGCCGCCGCCGTCGCGTCCGGGTCGAGCGGGAGGCTCGAGCCCGCGAGCGCGCCCGCGCCCAGCGGCGAGACATCGGCCCGGTCTGCGACGGCCAGCCACCGCTCGACGTCACGGGCGAGCGCCCAGACGTGCGCGAGCAGGTGGTGCGCGAGCAGCACCGGCTGGGCCCGCTGGAGGTGGGTGTAGCCGGGCAGGTAGGTGTCGCCGGCCGCCTCGGCCCGCGCGACGAGGACCTCCTGGAGCGCGTGGATGCGGCCGGCGACGCTGCGGGCCTCGCGCTTCGTCCAGAGGCGCAGATCGGTGGCGACCTGGTCGTTCCGGGACCGACCCGTGTGGATCTTCGCCCCGGCCGGGCCCGCGAGTTCGGTGACCCGCCGCTCGACCGCCGTGTGGACGTCCTCGTCGGACTCGACGAACGCGAACGACCCGTCGGCGAGTTCGGCCTCGACCGTGTCGAGCGCGCCGAGCACGGCCGCGGCCTCGTCGGCGGTCAGCAACCCGACCGAGACGAGCATCCCGACGTGCGCGCGCGAACCGGCGAGGTCGTCCGCGGCGAGGCGCCGGTCGAAGGGCAGGCTCACCGTGAAGGCGAGCAGCTCCTCGGCCGGTCCCTCGCCGAAGCGACCGTGCCAGAGCGGCCGGCCGTCGCTCACACGACACCGCCGGGCCGCTGCCGCTTGGACCAGGTCTCGACGCCGAGACCCCACAGCCGCACGAAGCCTGCGGCGTCCTCGTGCCGGAACGCGTCCTCGGACTCGTAGGTCGCGAGCTCGTAGTCGTAGAGACCCGTAGCGGCCCGCCGGCCGTTCGGCGCGCAGCGCCCGGGCTCGAGCACGAGCCGGACCTCGCCGGTGACGTGCTCCTGGGTGGAGTCGATGAAGGCGTCGAGGGCCTCGCGCAGCGGCGAGAACCACAGGCCGTCGTACACGAGTTCGGCGTACCGGGTCTCGAGGCGCTGCTTCTCGCGCATGACGTCCCGTTCGAGGGTGATGCCCTCGAGGTCCTGGTGGGCGACGATGAGCGAGAGCGAACCCGGGCACTCGTAGGTCTCGCGGCTCTTGATGCCGACCCGGCGGTTCTCGACCATGTCGATGCGGCCGTAGCCGTACGACCCGGCGATCTCCCCCATCTCGAGGACGAGCGCGTCCATCGGCATCGCCCGGCCGTCGAGGCTGACCGGGAGACCCTGCTCGAACCCGACGACGACCTCGCGAGGCTCGGTCGGCGCATCCGCGACGTGGGCCGTGAGGTCGTAGATGTCGGCGGGCGGCGCGTTCCAGGGGTTCTCCATCTCACCGCACTCGATGGCGCGGCCCACCAGGTTCTCGTCGATGGAGTACGGCTTCTTCTTGTTGACGTTGATCGGGATGTCGTGCTTCGCCGCGTACTCGATGCAGTCCTCACGGGTGAGGCCCCACACGCGGGTCGGCGCGAGGACGTCGAGCGAGGGGTTGAGCGTGCGGATGCCGACCTCGAACCGCACCTGATCGTTGCCCTTGCCGGTGCAGCCGTGCGCGACCGCGTCGCCGCCGAAGCGCTGGGCCGCGGCCACGAGGTGCTTGACGATGACGGGACGACTCAGGGCGGAGACGAGCGGGTACTTGCCCTCGTACAGCGCGTTGGCCTTGAGCGCGCGCCCGAAGTACTCGGTGGCGAACTCGGCCCGGGCGTCGATGACCTCGGCCTCGACGGCACCGGCCACCCGCGCCCGCTCGACCACAGCGTCCCAGTAGGCCTGATCCGCGTCGGGCACCTGCCCCACGTCGACCGCCAGCGCCACGACCTCGGCGCCCCACTCCTCCTGGATCCACTTCACGGCGACCGACGTGTCGAGACCGCCGGAGTACGCGAGCACCACCCGCTTGGCATCCACCATCGACGTCATTCCTCTCTCAGAGACCGGCCAGCTCGGCGAGCCGCGCCGCAACCTTCGCACCGCCGACGGCCTCGGCGCACACCACCATGACCGTGTCGTCCCCCGACACGTTGCCGAGCACCCCAGCGAGCCCGGACCGGTCGAGGGCCGAGCCGACGACGTGGGCGGAGCCCGGCGGCGTGCGCAGGACGACCAGGTTCACGGAGTGGGCGACCTCGACGACGAACTCCCCCATCACCCGGCGCAGGTGGTCGTCGGGGACGATCCGCTCCTGGGCCAGCTCGGGAACCGCGTAGACCATCGACCCGCCGGGGATCCGAACCTTCACCGCGCCCAGATCCTCGAGGTCCCGGCTCACCGTCGCCTGCGTGGCGACGACGCCCTCGGCCGCGAGGAGATCGACGAGCTGGGCCTGGCTCCCCACCGCCTGCTCCTCGAGGATGCGAGCGATGCGGTGCTGCCGCTGGGGCTTGCCGAGCGTGGCCATCAGTCGGTCTCCGCCCCGGGCAGGACGAGCGCGAAGAGGGCCCGGGCGCTGTGCATCCGGTTCGCCGCCTGCCGCCAGACCGCCGAGCGCGGCCCGTCGATCACCGAGGCGGTGACCTCCTCGCCACGGTGGGCGGGCAGGCAGTGGAGGAACCAGGAGTCGGGACCCGCCGCATCCATGAGCACGTCGTCGACCCGCCAGTGCTCGAAGGCGACCCGCCGCTCCTCGGCCTCGGCCTCCTCGCCCATCGAGGTCCAGGCATCGGTGTAGAGCGCATCGGCGCCCTGCACGGCATCGTGCGGGTCCTGGACGAGCGTGATCGAACCGCCGAGGTTGCGGGCCGCGTCCACGACGTCCGCATCGAGTTCGTATCCGGGCGGCGAGGACACCACGAGTTCGAGGCCGGTCATCGCCGCGCCGAAGGCGAGCGATGCCGCCACGTTGTTGCCGTCACCGACGTACGCGAGCCGCCGACCCTCGATCGATCCGAACAGTTCTCGGATCGTCAGCAGGTCGGCGAGCCCCTGACATGGGTGCCCCCGATCGGACAGGAGGTTGATGACGGGCACGGCCGACGCGTCCCGCAGTCCCTCGAGCACCGCGTGGTCGTACACGCGGGCGGCGATGATGGAGCAGTAGGCGGCGAGCGTCCGGGCGACGTCCTCGACGCTCTCCCGCGTGCCGATGCCGATCTCCTCCGGCCGGATGTAGATCGGGTGGCCGCCGAGGGTCGCGACCGCCATCTCCGACGAGACGCGCGTGCGCGCGGACGGCTTCTCGAAGACGAGCGCGACCCCCTTGCCGCGCAGTGCCGCGGGAACGCCCGACGGGTCGCGCTTCCAGGCCTCGGCCCGGTCGAGGATCGTGGTGACCTGCGAGGGCGTGAGGTCGTCGAGGTCGAGGACGTGCTGGGTCACGGGGCCTCCGTGGATCGGATCGCGGCCGCGAGGCGCGACACGCCCTCGTCGATCTCCGCGTCGGTGATGAGCAAGGGCGGCGTGAGCCGCAGCGCGGTCGCCGTGACCGCGTTCACGACGAGCCCGTGCTCGAGGCATGCGTGCTGGACCGCCTTGGCGTCGGCGTCCGGTCCGAGTTCGGCGGCGAGGAGCAACCCGTGGCCACGGACGTCGACGACCCCGGGGGTCGCCCGCAACGCGGCGGCGAGGCGGGTGCCGGCGGCCTCGGCCCGCTTCGGGACGTCCTCGGCCTCCATGACGTCGAGCACCGTGAGGGCGGCGCGCGCCGCGAGCGGCTGGCCACCGAACGTCGTGCCGTGGTCGCCCGCCCGGAACGCGGCGGCGACCTCGCCGCGGGCCCAGCACGCGCCGATCGGCATGCCGTTGCCGAGCGCCTTCGCCATCGCCACGATGTCGGGGCGCACGTCGTCGCCGTGCTCGAAGCCGAACCACCGGCCGGTGCGGCCGAGGCCGGTCTGGACCTCGTCGGCGATGAGGAGCACCTCGCGCTCGTCGCAGAGGGCGCGCACGGCCTCGAGGTAGCCCGGCGGCGCGGGGATGACGCCGCCCTCGGCCTGGACCGACTCGAGCATCACCGCACAGACCCGCTCGTCGACTGCGGCCCCGAGCGCGTCGAGGTCACCGAACTCGACCTGCCGGAACGTGGCCGGCATCGGTTGGAAGGTCTCCTGCTTCGCGGGCTGGCCCGTGGCGGCGAGGGTGGCGAGCGTGCGGCCGTGGAACGAGTTGAACGCGCTGATGATGTGGAACCGCTCCGGTCCGCCGTTGAGTTGGCCGTACCGCCGCGCCAGCTTGATCGAGCACTCGTTGGCCTCCGCACCCGAGTTCGTGAAGAACACGCGTCCCGAGGTGCCGGTGGCCGAGGTCAGCAGCAGGTCGAGCCGCTCCGCGAGCCGCGGCTGGATGTCGTTGTGGAAGAGGTTCGAGACGTGGAGCAGCGTGCTCGCCTGGTCGGCGATCGCGGCTGCGACCGTCGGGTGCGCGTGCCCCAACGACGTGACGGCGAGGCCACAGAGGAAGTCGAGGTACTCCCGCCCCTCGGTGTCCCAGAGCCGCGTGCCCTTGCCGCGCACGAACGCGACCGGCTGGCGGCCGTAGGTCTGGAACACATGCTCGGCGTCGAGCGCGACGAGCTGCTCGAACGTGAGGTGCTCCATCAGGTGCCCTCGACCATCGTGCCGATGCCCTCACTCGTGAAGAACTCGAGCAGGAGCGCGTGCGGGAGCCGACCGTCGAGGATGTGGGCCCGCCGCACGCCGTTGCGCAGCGCGTGCGCACAGGACTCGAGCTTCGGGATCATCCCCTCCCCCGCCCTGCCGTCGGCGAGCAGCCGCTCGAGGCCGGCGAGGTCGGTGCGGGAGATGAGGGTCGACTCGTCGGGCCACTCGGCGTACACGCCGGCGACGTCGGTGAGGTAGACGAGTTTCTCGGCGCCGAGGGACTCGGCGATCGCGCCCGCGACCGTGTCCGCGTTGATGTTGTAGGCCTGCCCGGCCTCGTCGACACCGACGGTGGCGATGACGGGGATGAGCTCCTGGCCGATGAGCCGCTCGAGGATCGCGGGCTCGATGCGCGAGACGTCGCCGACGAACCCGAGCGCGGGGTCGCGCTGGGTGACGGTGATGAGCCCGGCGTCCTCCCCGGACAGGCCGACCGCGTACGGGCCCTGCTGGTTGATCGACGCGACGACCTCACGGTTCACCTTGCCGACGAGCGCCATGCGCACGATGTCGACGGTCTCGGCGTCGGTGACGCGCCGTCCGTCGACGAACGTCGGCTCCTTGCCGAGCCGCTGCATGAGGTCGGTGATCTGCGGGCCGCCGCCGTGGACCACGACCGGGTTGATGCCGACGAGCCGCATGAGGACGATGTCCTGGGCGAAGAGCTCGGCGAGTTCGGGCGAGTCCATGGCGTGCCCGCCGTACTTCACGACGACGGTCCGACCCGAGAACTCGCGGATGTACGGGAGCGCGTCGGCGAGGACGGCGGCCCGTTCGTGGGCGGTGGCGGTGCGCTGGTCGGTCACGAGGTGCCCCGGTTCTCGTCGATGTACGCGTACGACAGATCGGTGAAGAGCATCTCGGCCTCACCCTGCCCGAGGCCGAGGTCGGCGACGATCGCGATCTCACGCGCCGCCATGACGGCCCGCACCGCGGCCTCGTCGTGGGCCGCCTCGATCCCCTGCTCGCACACCACGTGGCCGCCGTAGGAGATGGTCACCCGCTCCTGGTCGATGAACGCGCCGGACGCCCCGAGTTCGGAAAGCACCCGACCCCAGTACGGGTCCTCGCCGTTCAGCGAGCACTGCACGAGTTGGCTCGACGCGACGGCCCGCGCCGCCTGTGCGGCCTGCGCGTCGGTCCGGGCGCCGGTCACGCGGATCGACGCCAACTTCGTTGCGCCCTCCGCGTCGGTGGCCATCTGCCGGGCGAGCGACGCGCACACGCTCGTCATCGCGTCGACGAGGGCCCAGTAGTCGGCGCCGTCGGTGGTCGTGATCGCCGGACCGCCCGCCGCGCCGCTCGCGAGCACGAGCACGGTGTCGTTCGTGGAGGTGCACGCATCGACGCAGAGCGCGTTGAACGACTTGGAGACCGCGAGCGTGAGCGCACGCTCGAGCACGTAGGGCGTGGCGTCGGCATCCGTGGTGAGCACCGCGAGCATCGTGGCCATGGCCGGGGCGAGCATCGCCGCGCCCTTCGCCATGCCGCCGACGACGGCACCGCTCGTGCCCACGGCGGCGACGGCCTCCTTGCGCACGGTGTCGGTGGTGAGGAGCGCGTCGGCCGCGGCCGTCCCGCCGTTGAGGTTCGCCGCCACCGTCGGGACGCCCGCCTCGAGCACGTCCATCGGCATCGTGTACCCGATGAGTCCGGTCGAGCAGACGAGGAAGTCGTTCGCCGTGAGCCCGTAGGCCCCGGCCGCGAGCTCGCACATGCGCGTGGCGTCGGCCCGGCCCCGCGCCCCCGTCGCCGCGTTCGCGTTGCCCGACGACAGCACGACGCCGGCCGCGTAGCCGTCGGCGAGGTGGGCCCGACTCACGAGCACGGGCGCAGCGGTGGCGAGGTTGGTGGTGAACACGCCGGCGGCGGGCACCGGCTTGCGGTCCGTCGTGACGACGATGGCGAGGTCGGGCGCGCCACTCGGCTTGATGCCGATGGCCGCGCCTCCCGCCTCGAAGCCCTGAGCGGCGGTGATGCTCATGGCATGAGTCCCGTGACGGGGAGACCCGTGGTCTCCGGGATACCGAGGAGGAGGTTGGCGTTCTGGATCGCCTGGCCCGAGGCGCCCTTCACGAGGTTGTCCATGACCCCGAGCGCGAGCACGCGGTTCGTGCGTGCGTCGTACCGCACGGTGATCTGGACGGTGTTCGCACCGGTGCACGCCTTCGTGGTCGGCGGCTCGTCGGTGATCACGACGAACGGCTCGTCCGCGTAGTACTCCCGGTACCGTGCGAGCAGCGACTCCGTGGAGAGGCCGTCGACGATCGGCGTCGCGTGCGTGGTCGCGTGGATGCCCCGGATCATCGGGGCGAGGTGCGGTGTGAAGAGCACCTGCACCGGTCCCCCGGCGACGTGGCCGAGCACGTGCTCCATCTCCGCGGTGTGCCGGTGCGAGAGCAGGCCGTAGGTGGCGATCGTCCCGTCGACCTCGCTGAACAGCGAGGTCACCTTCGCGCCCCGACCCGCGCCGGAGACGCCGGACATCGCGTCGACGAGCAGACCCTCACGGGCGACGAGGCCGTCGGCGAGCAGCGGCGCGAGCGTGAGGCTGCTCACCGTCGGGTAGCAACCGGGCGACGCGACGTGCGCCTTCGACCGCACCTCGGCCCGGAACACCTCGGGCAGGCCGAAGGCGAACTGCGCCTGGAGCTCCGGCGCGGTGTGCTCCTCGCCGTACCACTGCTCGTAGACGGCCGGGGCGAGCCGGAAGTCGGCGCCGAGGTCCACCACGTGCGGGACGGTCCGGACGAGGTCCGGGATGACTGTCTGCGACGCACCGTGCGGCAGGGCCACGAAGACGAGGTCGAGGCCCGCCATGGCCGAGGCGTCGACGGGGGTGTACGCGAGGTCCGGGTAGGCGGCGGCCAGCGACGGGTACAGCGAGGCCACCCGGGCACCGGCGTTGGAGTCCCCGGTGGCCAGGACGACCTCAGCCTCCGGATGGGCGTGGAGGAGGCGCAGGAGCTCGGCACCCGTATAGCCCGAACCCCCGACGACCCCGATCTGGAACGACATGCGGGCCACTATACACTACGCTGCATACTCTTGCGGGACCGTTCCGGACGGTCCGGGCGCCTCAGCGCAGTTCGGCGGCGTGGGCCTTCGTGACCGCGGCGATGCAGGCGGCGCGGGCCTCGCCGACCTCGGTGTCGGTGAGGGTGCGCTCGGTGCTGCGGAAGCGCAGAGCGAAGGCGACGCTGCGGCGGCCCTCCCCCAGCGCCTCGGAGCGGAAGACGTCGAAGATCCGGACGTCCTCGAGGAGATCGCCCGCGGCCTCGCGCAGCGTCGTGACGACCACGGCGGCGGGCACGGCGTCGTCGAGCACGAAGGCGAGGTCGACGCCGCTCGCCGGGAAGCGGGACGGTGCGACGTAGCGCCGCTCGCGACGGCTCGCGCCGAGCAGCGCACCGAGATCGAGTTCGGCGGCGACCACCGGACCGGCGAGGCCGTGGACGGCCAGCGCGTCACGGTCGACCTCGCCGACGTGGCCGACGACGGCGCCGTCGACGACCACCGCCGCGGTGCGGCCGGGGTGCAGGCCGAGGACCGTTGCGGCCTCGAGGCGGGCGTCCGCAAGGCGCAGCGCGTCGATCACCGCGTCGACCGCACGGATCGCGTCGTAGACGTCGACCGGGCGGTCGGCCTCGTGCGGACGGCCCGACCGGGTACCGGCGATCGCGACGGCGACGTGGTCGCGCTCGTCGGGCTGGAGCGCACCGTCGCCCGGTCGGCGGAAGACGTGGCCCGTCTCGAAGAGGGCGACGTCGGCGTTGCCCTGCGCGGCGTTGAAGGCGACCGCGCCGAGCAGGCCCGGGAGGATCGCGGGCCGCAGCACCGACTCCTCGGCGCGCAGCGGGTTCGTGAGCGTGACGGTGTCGGCGGCCGCGTACCCGAACGGCGCCACGAGCGGCTCGGCGAGCAGCGAGAGCGTGTACGCCTCATACGCGCCGGTGCCGACGAGCGCGTCGGCGACGAGCCGCCGCTGGGCCTGGGCGTCGGTGAGCCCGCCGACGTGGTCGGGGCTCGAAGGCAGCGTGCGCGGGATGGCATCGAGGCCGAGGCGACGGGCGACCTCCTCGATGAGGTCGATCTCCCGCTCGATGTCGGGTCGGAACGTGGGCACGACCGCGGTGATCGCGTCGGCGCCGTCGGTCTCGCACGTGATGCCGAGCGGGGCGAGCAAGGCCACGACCTCGTCGGTGCCGAGCGCCGTGCCGAGGATCTGGTTGACGCGTGGGGCGCGCACGGTCACCCGCGGCGCCGCGATGACGCTCGGGTACGCGTCGACGACGTCGGTGAGGACCCGGGCCGCAGCGTGCTCGATGAGCAGTTCGACGGCACGGTCGGAGCCGGCGAGCACGGCATTCGGGTCGATGCCGCGCTCGAACCGGGCGCTCGACTCGCTGCGCAGGCCGAGACGCTTCGAGGTTCGCGAGATGGTCATGGGGTCGAAGTAGGCGGCCTCGAGGACGATCTCGGTGGTGTCGTCGCCGACCTCGGCCGTTGCGCCACCCATGATCCCGGCCACGGCCTGGGGCACGTCGTCGGCCCCGCACACGAGGAGGTCGGCCGCGGTGAGGGTGCGCTCGGCGCCGTCGAGGGTCTCGATGGCCTCGCCCCCGGCGGCGCGCCGGATGCGCAAGCCGCCGCCCGGGAGACGGTGGCGGTCGAAGGCGTGGAGCGGCTGGCCCCGCTCGAGGAGCACGTAGTTCGTGATGTCGACGACATTCGAGATCGGCCGCATGCCGGCGAGGGTGAGCCGACGCTGCATCCACTCGGGCGACGGCCCGAGCGTGACGGCGAGGGCGCGCGCCGTGAAGCGCGGGCAGCCCTCGGTGTCCACCACCTCGACCGGGATCGTGCCGTCACCGTTCGCCACCCCGTCGCCGGCCGGCGCCGTGAACGGGAGGCCGAAGTGGGCGGCGAGGTCGCGGGCGATGCCCACGATGCTCATCGCGTCGGGGCGGTTCGGCGTGATCGAGAGCTCGAACACGGCGTCGTCGAGGCCGAGCGCCTCGCAGATGTCGGTGCCGGGCTCGAGCGACGCGTCGAGATCCATGATCCCGCCGTGGTCGCCACCGAGGCCGAGTTCGCGCGTGCTGCAGAGCATGCCGTCGGAGACGACGCCGCGGATCTTGCGGGGCTCGAGCGTGAAGCCGCCGGGCAGCGTGGCACCCGAGCCCGCGTACGGCACGAGCATGCCGGCGGCGACGTTCGGGGCGCCGCAGACGACCCGGGTCTCCCCCACGCCGAACTCGACGTCGACGAGGCGGAGCTTGTCGGCGTCGGGGTGCGGGTGGACCTCGAGCACGCGGGCGACGACGACGCCGTTGATCTCGGCGCCGGGCTGCTCGACCCCCTCGACCTCGAGGCCGAGCTGGTTGAGCGCGTCGGTGATCGCCGCGACGTCGTCGGGCAGCGGGGTGAAGTCCCGAATCCAGGAGAGGGGCGCGCGCATCGAAGCCTCTAGAACTGCTCGAGGAAGCGGATGTCATCGTCGAAGAACGCCTTGACGTGATCGACGCCGAAACGGATCTGGGCCATGCGCTCCATGCCGAAGCCGAACGCGAACCCGGACACCTTCTCCGGGTCGTACCCGACCGACCGGAACACGTTGGGGTCGACCATGCCGCAGCCGCCGAGCTCGATCCAGCCGGTGCGCGAGCACACGGTGCAGCCCGAGCCCTCGCAGAAGATGCAGGTGACGGAGAACTCCGCGGACGGCTCGGTGAACGGGAAGAACGAGGGCAGGAAGCGCGCGGTGATCGACGGGCCGAAGTAGGCGCGGGTGAACGCGTCGATCGTGCCGAAGAGGTCGCCGAGGGTGATGCCCTCATCCACCACGAGCCCCTCGATCTGGTGGAACACCGGCGAATGGCGGGCATCCAACGTGTCGCGTCGGTACACGCGGCCCGGCATGATCGTGTAGATCGGCGGGGTGCGCTCCTGCATGACGCGGATCTGCACCGGCGAGGTGTGGGTGCGCAGCAGCACCTGCTCCTGCTCGCCGAGATCGACGTAGAGGGTGTCCTGCATCGCGCGCGCCGGGTGACCGGGCGGGAAGTTCAGGGCCTCGAAATTGTACCAGTCGGTCTCGACCTCGGGACCCTCGGCGACCTGGAAGCCGAGACCCACGAAGACGTCCTCGAGTTCACGCTGCACCTGGGTGATGAGGTGGAGGTGGCCGCGCTCGGGACGGCGGGCGCCGAGCGTGAGGTCGAGGCGCTCGCGCTCGATGCGTTCGGCGTGCTCCCCCGCCGCCAGCGCGTCGCGCCGAGCGGCGACCGCGGCGGTGACCGCGGCGCGGTACGCGCCGATCGCCTTGCCGGCCTCGGGTCGGTCGGCCGCGTCGAAGCCCTTGATCGCCTCGTTGACGCCGGTGACGACTGACTTCTTGCCGATGTAGGTGCGCTCGACGTCGTCGACGTCGGCGAGCGACGCAGCCGCGGCGAGGGCCGCCTCGGCCTCGGCCTGCGCACTGCGGAGGGTCTCGACGGCCTCGGTGAGGTTCATCGCTCCCCCTCCATGCGCTGGCGGGCGCCCTCGAAGAGCAGCACGCTGCCGGCGACGGCGACGTTGAGGCTCTCGGCGTGGCCGGCCATCGGGATGGTGACCGCCCCGTCGAGGCGGGCGGTGACGGCGTCGGGGAGGCCGTGGGCCTCGTTCCCGAGCACGATCGCGACCCCGCCGGTGAGGCCCGCCGCGGTCGGCGTGTCGCCGCCCCGGGCCACGGTGCCGAGTCGGCGCATCCCGCGCGCGCCGAGCGTGTCGAGCACCTGCACCGGGTCGTCCTCCTCCACCAACGGGACACCGAACACGGCGCCCGCCGAGGCCCGGACCACCTTCGGGTTCCAGGGATCGACGCCGCCGCCGCAGGACACTACCCCTGCGGCTCCGGCGGCCTCGGCGCTGCGCAGCAGCGTGCCGAGGTTGCCCGGGTCGGAGACGCCGCAGGTCACGAGCGCCATGCCGTCGACCGCGAGGTCGTCGAGCACGGCGTCACGCGGCGTACGGCACGACGCGAGCACCGGCTGGGGCGCGCGCACGGTGCCGATCTTCTCGAGCACGCCGTCCTTGAGCTGCTCGACGCGGATCCCGGCGGCCTCGACGCGGGCGACGAGCGGTGCGAACGCACGTGCCGCGCCCTCGCCGAGGTACACGGCCACGACGCCCGCACCGCGGTCGAGCGCGCCTTGGAGCGCGCGCGGCCCCTCGATGACGCACATCCCGGACTCGGAGCGCGCCGCGCGCTCGCGCAGCATCGCCTTGAGCGCCTGGACCTCCGGGTGCCGAGCGGCGAGCCCGGCCTGCATGCCGTCCGCCTCCGTCGCGTGGGCGATCAGGCGGCGGCGAGTGCCTCGCGCGCCGTCTCGACGAGCGCACCGAACGCAGCGTCGTCACGGACGGCGAGGTCGGCGAGGACCTTGCGGTCGACCTCGACCTCGGCGGCCTTCAGGCCGGCGATGAACTGCGAGTACGACATGTCGTGGAGACGGCAGGCCGCGTTGATGCGGATGATCCAGAGCTTGCGGAAGTCGCCCTTGCGCACCCGGCGGTCGCGGAACGCGTACTCGCCCGAGCGCATGACCTGCTCGTTGGCCTTGCGGAAGTGGCGGCTCTTGGCCCCGCGGTACCCGGAGGCCTGCTCCATGACCGCACGGCGGTGCTTCTTACCGTTGACGGCGCGCTTGACTCGTGCCATTGCTCTTCTCCTAGGCGCGGCCGAGCAGGCGCTCGACGTGCTTCTTGTCGCCGCCGGTCACCTCGGCCCCGCGGGCGAGACGACGGGTGCGGGTGGTCGGCTTCGACTCGAGCAGGTGGGCGCGGTTCGCCTTGCGACGCCGGATCTTGCCGGTGCCGGTGATCTTGAACCGCTTCGCCGCACCGCGGTGCGTCTTCATCTTCGGCATCGCCTCAGGCTCCTGTGCTCTCCGCCTCCGGAGCGGGCTCCGGTGCGGGCTCGACACCCTGGACCGCGTCCGGGGTGGTGTCCTCGTGCTTGGACTTGGGCTTGCCCGGCTTCTTGGTCGGGTGCAGCACCATGGTCATGTTGCGCCCGTCCTGCCGGGGGGCGGACTCCACGATGGCGAAGTCGGCGACGTCGATGGCGATCTGGTCGAGGATCTTGCGCCCCAGTTCGGGGTGGGCCATCTCGCGACCACGGAACATGATCGTGAGCTTGACCTTGTTGCCCTCGCCCAGGAACCGCTGGACGTGCTTCATCTTGGTCGTGTAGTCATGGTCGTCGATCTTCGGCCGGAACTTCATCTCCTTGATGACGACGTTCGTGGCCTTCTTGCGCGACTCCTTGCGGCGCTGCTCCTGCTCGTACTGCCAGCGGCCGAAGTCCATGATCTTGCACACCGGCGGAGCGGCGTTCGGAGCGACCTCGACGAGGTCGAGCTCGGACTCCCGAGCGATCCTGAGCGCCTCCGGGAGCGGGACGGTGCCCAACTGCTCCCCTGCACTGCCGATGAGCCGCACCTCGCGGGCACGGATCCGGTCGTTGATCCTGGCTTCGGTCGTTGCGATGAGCATCACCTTCTCGGTCCGTGTCCGGCCCCGGACGCGCCGGCGGCGGACACAGGGAAGCGTCCGCCGCGCGACCGTGGGGACGGTCGTGAGAGGTGAACGACCCGGACTCGGCGCCGGGGTCCCACCGTCGGTGGGGCCTCGACCCGGCCGGGTGGGGAGTCGATCCGGGACCGGGGACTCCGAGGAATCTCCGGACCTGAGAGAGCTCCCGCTTCCCATGTCGGTTGTCGGCCTGAGACACTACACGACATGACGATTTGGACGCCCTCCGGAGAGCACGCCCCCGAACCCGAACCCCGACGGCCCCCGGCCGGCGCGCCCGGGTCCCCGACCCCGCCCGGCGGGTACGACGGCTACGACGGACCGGCCCCGACCGAGGCCGAGATGGCCGAGATGCGGGAGATGCTCGCCCAGGTGGTGGCCACCCCGGTCGCCGCGTTCGTGGCCCAGCACGCGGCCCAGTTGCACGAACTCGCCCTCGTCCACCTCTCGACCGCCCAGGAGCGGGGCCACGAGGCGCTCGCCCAGGCCGAGGTCGCGATCGACGCGATGGCGGGCATCGTCGAGGGCACGGGCGACCGGCTCGGCAACGCGGCGCAGCCGCTGCGCGACGCCCTCGCCCAGGCCCGACTCGCGTTCGTGCAGATCGCGGGCGAACTCGCGGGCGACATCACCGCGGCCGCCAGCGGGGCGGGCGGTGAGTCGATCGACGACCCGCAGGGCTGAGCGCGCGTCAGGCGGTCGGGATGGACACGATCGCGTCGGCCTCCCAGCGACCGCCGGGCCCGGCCATCACCTCGAACTCGACGCGTGCGCCATCGGGGACGGTGCGCGTGCCGTCGGCGATGCGCGTGCAGTGGAACGGGTAGCGCTCGCCGTCGTCGCCCTCGATGACGCCGAGGCCGCGGGGCTCGTCGAACTCGAGGACGGTGCCGAGCACGGTCCCTACTGGACGATCTTCGAGATCGGGAGCTCGATGATGCCGGTGGCGCCGGCGTCGCGCAGGGCCGGGATCAGCGTGTTGATCTCGGACTTCGCCACCACGGTCTCGACTGCGTAGCCCTCCTCGCCGAAGAGCTTCGACACGGTGGGCGACCGCAGCGCGGGCAGCAGGCCGATGACGGTGTCGAGGCTCGACTCCTCGACGTTCATCTTCACGAGCACCCGCCCGCGAGCCTCGAGCGCGCCGGAGAGCAGCGTCTGGAGTTGCTCCATCGCCTTGCGCTTGGCGGGGTCCGCGTACGCGACCGGGTTGGCGATGAGTTCGGTGTGGGACACGAGGATCGTGTCGAGCACGCGCAGACCCGCGGCGCGCAGCGCCCGGCCGGTCTCGGTGATCTCGACGACGGCGTCGGCGATCTCGGGGATCTTCGCCTCGGTCGCGCCGTACGAGAGCGTGATCTCGGCCTCCACCCCGCGCTGCTCGAAGAAGCGGCGCGTGAGCGACGGGTACTCCGTCTGGACCCGCACGCCCTGCGGGAGCTCGGCCACCGATCGCATGGGTGAGTCTCCGGCGACGGCGAGGACCATCCGGATGGGACGAGCGGTGGCCTTCGAGTAGTGGAGTTGGGTGAGGGTCTCGACCGTGGAGTCGGTCTCCTCGATCCAGTCCCGCCCCGTGATCCCGACGTCGAAGAGACCCTCGGCGACGTAGCGCGGGATCTCCTGGGGCCGCAGGATCGTCACGTCGAGGACCCGCGGGTCGTCGATCGCGCCCTTGTAGTCGACGTCCGACCCCCGCGAGACCGGGAGGTCGGCGTCGTCGAAGAGCTGGAGGGTGGCCCGTTCGAGCGAACCCTTGGGGAGGACGAGGCGCAGCACGTCGATGATTCTGGCAGGTCAGGCCCGGTGGCTCCCACCGGAAAGGCGCCCGACGAGGTTGGCCATCTCGATCGCGGTGATCGCGGCCTCCTCCCCCTTATGCCCCTCCGAGCCCCCGACCCGGTCCAGCGCCTGCTGGTGGGCGTCGACGGTGAGCACCCCGAAGATGATCGGGACACCCGTGTCGAGGGACGCCTGCATGATCCCGCGGGCGGCCTCGCCCGCCACGTAGTCGAAGTGGGGGGTGTCGCCCCGAACGACGGCGCCGAGGCAGATCACGGCGTCGACCGCACCGTGGGCCGCCAGCTGCTTGGCCGTGAGGGGCAGCTCGTAGGCCCCGGGCACCGAGACGAGCGTGAGTGCATCGTCGGCGAGACCGTGCTCGCCGAGCACCCGGCGGGCCCCGTCGAGGAGGGCGCCGGTGATGTCCTCGTTGAACCGGCTCACGACGATGGCGACCCGGAGTGCCGACGCGTCGAGCCCCTCGGTCGGGAACGAGTACTGCCCCATCAGTCGATCCCTCCGTCCGGGCCCGTCTCGAGGTCGAGGAGGTGGCCCATCTTCTCGGCCTTCGCGCGCAGGTACGCGATGTTCTCGGCGTTCGGGGTGACCTCGAGCGGGACCCGCTCGACGATCTCGAGGCCGAACCCCTCGAGCCCGCCGTACTTCGACGGGTTGTTCGTCATGAGGCGCATGGTCGTGATCCCGAGATCGACGAGGATCTGGGACCCGATGCCGTACTCGCGGGAGTCGACCGGCAGGCCGAGTTCGACGTTCGCCTCCACGGTGTCGCGGCCCTGGTCCTGCAGCGTGTACGCGCGGAGCTTGTGACCCAGGCCGATGCCCCGTCCCTCGTGCCCGCGCAGGTAGACGAGCACACCGGTGCCCTCGGCCGCGATCCGGGCCAGCGCGCCGTCGAGCTGCGGGCCGCAGTCGCAACGCATCGAGCCGAAGATGTCGCCGGTCAGGCACTCCGAGTGCACTCGGACGAGGACGTCCTGGGCCCCCGACACGTCGCCCATCGTGAACGCGATGTGCTCGGCGCCGTCGAGGAGGCTCTCGAACACGTAGGCGGTGAACTCGCCGTGCTGGGTCGGGATGCGGGCCTCGCTCACCCGCTTCACGAGCTTCTCGGCGTGCCGGCGGTACCGGATGAGGTCGGCGATCGTGATGAGGTGCAGACCGTGCTCCTCCGCGAACACCTCGAGCTGGGGCATCCGGGCCATCGTCCCGTCGTCGTTCACCACCTCGGCGAGCACACCCGCCGGCTCGAGCCCCGCGAGTCGGGCGAGGTCCACACCCGCCTCCGTGTGGCCGGCTCGCTTCAGCACACCACCCTCGCGGTAGCGCAGCGGGAAGATGTGGCCGGGCCGCACGAGGTCCGCCGGCCGGGCCAACGGGTTGATGAGCGTGCGCACCGTGTGGGCGCGGTCAGCCGCCGAGATGCCGGTCGACACGCCCTCGGCCGCGTCGACGGACACGGTGAACGCCGTGCGCTGGGCCTCGGTGTTGTCCACGACCATGAGGGGAATGTTGAGGGCGTCGAGGCGTTCCCCCATCATCGGCATGCAGATCACCCCGGAGGTGTGCCGGACCATGAAGCCCATCGTCTCCGGCGTGATCCGCTCGGCCGCCATGATGAGGTCGCCCTCGTTCTCGCGGTCCTCGTCGTCGACGACCACGACGATCTCACCCCGCCGCACCGCGTCGATCGCGGCCTCGATGTGCGAGAAGGACATCAGGATGCTCCTTGGTCGGTACCGAGCAGGCGCTCGACGTACTTCGCGAGGACATCGACCTCGAGGTTCACCGGATCCCCCGGTGCCTTCGGGCCGAGCGTCGTCACGCTGAGGGTGTGCGGGATGACCGCGATGTCGAACCCGTCGTCGTGGAGTGCGGCCACGGTGAGGCTGATGCCGTCAACCGTGATCGAGCCCTTCTCGACGACGTAACGCAGCAGGCCCGTCGGCGCGGCGAAGCGCATGCGGGTCGATCCGTCGGGCAGCGCGTCGCGGGATACGAGCGATCCGACGCCGTCGACGTGGCCCTGCACGATGTGGCCGCCGAGGCGGTCATCGAGGCGGACCGGACGCTCGAGGTTCACCGGCGACCCGGCGACGAGGGAACCGAGAGCCGTGCGGTCGAGGGTCTCGGTGACGGCGTCCGCGGCCCACCACGAGTCGGTGAACTCGACGACCGTGAGGCAGCAGCCGTTCACCGCGATCGACGCGCCGAGCACGGCGTCGGCGAGTACGGTCGCGGCTGCGATCTCGATGCGGGCCCCGCCCTCGTTCGGTGTGATCGCCCGAACCGTACCGAGCTCCTCGACGATGCCGGTGAACATCAGGCCACCTCCGGCGCGGCGATGGGATCGAGGGTGATGCGGACGTCGGCGCCGCACGGTGTCGTGTCGACGATCCGCCAGCGGGCGGCGTCGGCGAGGGTCGCCGGGCCGGCGACGTCGAACGCGGGTCGGGCGTCGCGGCCGAGCAGCACCGGCGCCACGTAGGCGACGATGCGGTCGGCGAGCCCGTGGTCGAGGAGGGCCCCGTGGAGTGCCGCACCTCCCTCCACCAGCGCCTGCACCACGCCGTGACGCTCGGCGAGCGCGACGAGCACCTGCTCGAGGTGCACGCCGCCGTCCTGAGGGTCGACGCTCTCGACCTCGGCGCCCACCGCCTGCCACTCAGCGATGCGCTCGGCCGGCGCAGCGGCGGTCGTGAACACGAGCGGCGACCCGAGCGCCGGGTCGAACAGCGGCCCGACCGCGGGCACGCGCCCGCGGGCGTCGAGGAGCACGCGGCGGGGCTGACGCTCCGCCGGCGGATCACAGTCGCGCGCCGTGAGGGACGGCCGGTCGGCGAGTGCGGTGCCGGACCCCACGATGACCGCCTGGGACTCCGCCCGGATGCCGTGCGCGTCCGCTCGGGCCTCGGGCCCGGTGATCCACTGCGACGTGCCGTCCGCCGCCGCGGTGCGACCGTCGAGGCTCGCCGCCGTCTTGATGAGGGCGAACGCCCGTCCGGTGCGGCGCTGGTGGAGGTACGGGGCGAGGAGCGCGGCGGACGCGGCCGCGCCGAGGCCCACCTCGACGCCGATCCCCGCGTCGCGCAGGCGCGCGATGCCCCGGCCGGCGACCTGCGGGTCGGGATCCTCGACGGCCACGACGACCCGGGCGACGCCGGCGGCGATGAGCGCCTCCGTGCACGGCGGCGTGCGGCCGTGGTGGTCGCAGGGCTCGAGCGTGACGAACGCCGTCGATCCCCGTGCGCCCGACCCGGCCTCCTCGAGGGCGACGATCTCGGCGTGCGCCCCGCCGGGCGCGCGGGTCGACCCCTGACCGACCACCGAACCGTCGGCACCCACGAGGACGCACCCGACCCACGGGTTCGGCGGCGCGACCCGCCGGGCGCGCGTCGCGAGCGTCAGGGCCCGCTCCATCGCCTGCTCGTCGGTCGTCGTCGCCATCGGTCCTCGCTGCTCACGACCCGAGGGGCGCGATGGGGACGCGACGGCCGAGCGACACGACGGCGAGCGCGGACCCCACACGCGAGGGCGCGCGGGCCGCGGTCGTCGAACGATGTGCTCGTCGCCACCCTCTCCCATCCGGACTGTGACCGTCGGCCCAGGGTTCTCACCTGGTCGGCCCGACGCTGGCGGCGCCGGGTTCGCGGGCTGCCCGATCACCTCGACGAGGTGCCGGGATCACCGCCGGTCGGGACTCTCACCCATACCCCGAGGGTTCGCTTCGAACGTGTGAGCCGGACGGTACCACGGGCCCCACGGGCCCCATCCGGCCGGGCGCACGGGTGTGACGCACGGCCGAACCGTGCGTCAGTGGGGTCGCCCGCCGGCCAGGAGGTCGAGTGCGTGCAGGACGCCCGGGAGGCAGATCTCGAGCGCCTCCACCGCGCCGCCGGGTGAGCCGGGGAGGTTGATGATCAGCGCGGCGCCGAGGGTCCCGGCGGCGGCTCGGGAGAGCAGGCCGAACGGTCGACCCTCGGCGTCCGACGCGCGTCGCACCGCCTCGACGAAGCCCGGCGCCCCACGCTCGATCACCGAGTCGGTGCCCTCGGGCGTGAGGTCGCGGGGTCCGAACCCGGTGCCGCCCGTCGTCACAATGAGTCCGGCGAACCCAGCGGCAAGCGAACGCAGGGCGGCGGCGACGGACTCGACGCCGTCGGCGCACACGTCCTGCCGATCGACCGTGGCGCCCGCAGCCACGAGGTGGGCGACCAGCGCCGGACCCGATGCGTCCTCCCGTTCGCCGGCGACGACGCCGTCGGAGACGGTCAGCACGCGGGCGACGAAGGTCATGGCCTCACGCAGGCCAGGAGGCGGCGCGGATCGCGTGGCAGGCCGCCAGTTGGTCCGGGGCGCGGAACACCGCGGACCCGGCCACGAGGATGTCGGCGCCCGCCGCCGCGGCGAGCGGCCCGGTCTCGATCGTGATGCCGCCGTCGATCTCGAGTTCGACGTCAAGCCCCCGCTCGTCGACGAGTGCCCGCGCGGCCGCGAGCTTGTCGAGCACGTCGGGGATGAACGCCTGACCCCCGAAGCCCGGGTTCACGCTCATGAAGAGCAGCACGTCGATCTCGGCGAGGTACGGCTCGACCGCTTCGAGCGGGGTCGCCGGGTTGAACACGAGTCCGACGTCGATGCCGTGCGCCCGGATGCGGTCGAGCAACGGG
Organism: Actinomycetes bacterium; assembly: GCA_046081705.1. Lineage (GTDB taxonomy): Bacteria > Actinomycetota > Acidimicrobiia > IMCC26256 > IMCC26256 > IMCC26256. The sequence goes on from JBJTWK010000001.1 coordinate 23,765, forward strand.
CGCGGGTCGCCGAGTTCCACGTGCACGGTGAGGCCGTCAGCGCCCGCCGCGGCGAACGGATCGATGAACTCGGCCGGGTTGTCGATCATGAGGTGCACGTCGAGGTGGAGATCGGTGACCCGCTTGAGGCTCTCCACCACCGCCGGACCGAGGGAGAGGTTCGGGACGAAGTGCCCGTCCATGACGTCGACGTGGAGGAGATCGCACCCGGGCCGGACGGTCTCGACCTCGGCCCCGAGGCGGGCGAAGTCGGCGGCGAGGATGGAGGGCGCGATCTTCCGGCTCATCATCGTCGAACCTACCCGCGCCGACCGGACGCGCCCGGACCCCACCGCGCCGACACGCACCACCGCGGCGGCCGGAGGTGCGCCAGCACCGGAGGCTCGCAGCGCAGCGCAGGGCGCCACGGCCCGATCACGTCAGGCGGACGCGCCCGGAGCGCGCAATCGAAGGAGGAACATGCCGTCGGAGCCGACGGCATCCGGGCGGAGGAGCGCGCCGCGCCCGTGTGGGATCCAGGGCACGCCGGGGATCGGGAGCGCGGTCCAGTCGGGCAGGGCCGCAGCCGCGTGCTCGTCCACCCCGATGGTCTCGGGGGTCGTGAGGGTGCAGACGGAGTAGACGAGCACCCCGCCGGGCCGCACCATCGCCGCGGCCTCGAGGATGAGGTCGCACTGGAACGCCGCGAGGGTCTCGGGGTCGTCGGGCGAGAGGCGCCAGCGGGTCTCGGCCCGCCGTCGCAGCACCCCGAGCCCGGAGCACGGCGCGTCGAGCAGCACGCGGTCGAACGATCCGAGCGCGAAGGGCAGGGCGCGTCCGTCGGCCACGTAGGTCACGACGTCGTCGAGCCCGAGGCGGACCGCCGCCTCGCGCACGAGCCGGGTACGACCCGCGTACCGGTCCCCCGCCACGACGAGGCCGGTACCGCCCATCGCCTCGCCGAGCCCTGTGCTCTTGCCGCCGGGAGCGGCCGCGACGTCGAGGATGCGTTCGCCGGGTCGAGCCTCGACTGCGGCGACGATGGCCTGGCTGCCCTCGTCCTGCGGGGTCGCACGACCGTCGCGCACGACGGCGAGACCACGAGGATCGCCGGTGCCGCGCACGACGAGCGCGTCGGGCCCGAGGTGCCCGACCTCGACGTGCACGCCTGCGGCCTCGAGTTCGGCCCGCACCTCGTCGACCGCCGCGCGCCGTCGGTTCACCCGGAGCGTGAGGGCCGGGGTCTCGTCGTCGGCCTCGAGGATGGCGAGCGCCGCGTCGTCACCGAGGTCGTCGCGGAACCGACGGACGATCCAGGCCGGGTGCGAGGTGCGCACCGCGAGCGCGGCGTCGTCGTCGCCCGCGGGCCACGGCCACTCGGGTCCGAGTCGGGCGACCGAGCGCAGGACGCCGTTGGCGAACCCCTTCGCCTTCGGGCGCACCTTGCCGATCGCCTCCACGGTCTCCCCGACCGCGGCGTGCGCCGGGACGCCGGTGATGAGCTGCTGCACGCCGAGCCGCAGGCCCGCCCGCACCGGCACCTCGAGCGCGTCGAGCGGCCGGTCGAGCACCTGCTCGAGGAGGAAGTCGCACCGCCCACGCGCGCGCAGCGCGCCGTACACCAGTGCGGTCACCTGCCCACGGTCGGGCGCGGACAACGACGACCTCCGCAGCATCGAGGGCAGCAGCACGTGGGAGAACGCGCCGTCGTCGACACGGACCATCGCGTCGAGCGCGACGTCGCGGGCGGTCGGTGCGGGCGGCTTCACCACGGCGGGGTACCACGGTGACCCGTGCGCCACGCGTCGTATGTCATGCGCGGGCGGTTCTCCGGCTGCACCTCGGTCGGGAGGTAACGGTCGCCCTCGATGCGGCCCCGCCACACCTTGAGCCGTGCACCCTGGTGGACCAACCAGGCGCCGGGGCGGGGGTTGCCCGCACGCACGAGCCGGTCGGTGAGCTCGGCGGGCGCGCTCGGATCGAGCTCGAACTCGGCGACCGTCAACTTCGTCGCGTAGGTGGGCTCCCCCACCTGCGGGTCGGGCGTCGCTCCTGCGAGGTCCGGGAGCGTGCGCACCAGCAGGTCGGCACCGAGTTCGACGAGGCGGGTGCGCAACGCGCCGGCAGTCTCGTCGGCGCCGATCGGGGTGCGGGTCACGGCGAAGGTGCCGCCCGCGTCGAGTTCGGGCACGACCGCCATGACCGTGACGCCGGTCTCGGCGTCACCGGCGAGCATCGCCCGCTCGACCGGGGCCGCGCCCCGCCACCGCGGGAGCAGCGAGAAGTGCAGGTTCACGAACCCGCCCGGGACCGCGTCGAGGAGCGACGTCGGCAGGATCTGCCCGAACGCGACCACCACCCCGAGGTCCGCATCGAGCGCGGCGACCTCGTCGACGACCTCACGGGACCGCTCCGGGGTGACCACACGCAGGCCGACCCTCTCGGCGACGCCCCGCACCGGACTCGGCGTCGCGCCCTGCCCGCGGGACCGGCGACGGTCCGGCTGGGTGACCACGAGCGGGACCTCGTGACCCGCGGCGACGATGGCCTCGAGCGGCGGTACCGCGTCGGCCGGCGTGCCGAAGTAGACGATGCGCACGCGCGCCTCAGCCGAACGGGTTCGCCGGCGGGCGTTCGACCATCTCGCGGTCCTGGAGGAGCCGGAGGATGCGCTTGCGCTGGGCCTTGTCGACCCGGTCGATCGCGAGCACGCCGTCGAGGTGGTCGAGCTCGTGCTGGAACATCCGGCCGATGTAGTCATCGGCCTCCATGAAGAACTCGTTGCCGTCGAGGTCGAGCGCCCGCATGGTGACGACCTCGGGACGGACGATGGTGAAGCCCACGTCGGGGATCGAGAGGCACCCCTCGGTCCACTCGCACTCGCCCCGCTCCTCGACGATCTCCGGGTTGATCGCGACCTTCGGACCGTCGTCGGTGTCGAACACGAAGTACCGCTTCGTGATCCCGACCTGGGTCGCCGCGAGCCCACCACCCGGCGCGGCGTACATGGTCTCGATCATGGTGTGGGCGTTGTCGGCGAGCGCACCGTCGATGTCGGTGACGTCGTCGGCCCGCTGGCGCAGCACCGGGTCGCCGATCTGCCGGATCGAGTAGGTCGCCATGAGCGCAGGGTACCAGCGACCCCTCGACGCCCTCAGACGCGCGGCGGGTCGATCTCGATCCGCAGACGCCCGTGCGCGCGGGCACCGGGGATGACCGGCTCGAGGGCGTCGGCAAGGGTCTCCGGGTTCACCGCGCGCACGAGAGCCTCGAGCGCGCCGCCCACCTCGACGGGACCGAGCACCGAGATGGAGGGATCGACCGCGAGCCCCAGCACGATCGCGCCCACGGCGTCCGCTTCGCCGCGCACGCGCGCGAGGGCCCCGAACGGCGGGTACCCGACGACGCGCCGACGGGCGGCCTCGGACTCCCACGCGACCTGCGGTTCCGCGGTGGCGACCGCTCGGAGCACATCGTGGTCGGGCACTCGGGTCTGCACGAGCAGCACGCGCGACGCCGCACGAGGACCCAGCCGGCGGGCCGCACGCGCGACGAGTGTGCCCGCCTGCTCCGCGGCGCGGTACCGAGGGGCCAGGAGTTCCTGGTCGGCCTCGAGGAAGGCGACGAGGCCGATCGGTCGATCGGTCGGCGCGCGGTGCAGCACCGCCTCGGTCCCGACGAGCACGTCGGCGTCGAGGGGACCCTCGGTGGCTGCGTCGACGTCGAGCACGGTCGCCCGGGGCAGCAGCGCGGCGAGGTCGTCGCGGACCCGGTTCACCCCGACCCGCACCGACCGCAACTTCGCCGAGTGACACCGGGCGCACACCCACGGTCGTTCGGTCGAACAGACCGGGCACACGAGCGACCGCGTGGCGTCGGGGCCGGCCGCCTCGGCGACCGCAGCACCGCACGCCTCGCACCGGGCGAGGTCGTGGCAGGCGCCGCAGGAGATGAGGCGGGCCCGGCCCTTGCGGTTGAGGATGCACAGCGCCCGCTCCCCACGGTCGAGGGTGCGGTGCAGCGCACGGGCGAGTCCCTCGCTCAGGAGGACCTGCCCCGGCGGCTCCTCCCGCAGGTCGACCACCTCGAGGCGCGGCCAGCCCGCGAGCTCGACGTCGCGGGGCGGCCGCTCCACCTCGAGCACCGCGCTCGCGGCGATCGCGGTCGGGATCGCCGCGACGAGCGTGCACGGGACCCCGACGCGCCGGGCCCGCTCGATCGCGACGTCGCGGGCGTGCCAGGTCGGCGCGCGCTCCTCCTGCAGGGCCTCGTCGGCCTCGTCGAGCACCACGATCGAACGGAGGTCGGGCACCGGGGCCCACACCACGCTGCGCCCCCCGACGACCACGCAGCCTCCGTGGCGGCACGCGGCCCAGGCCCGCGTCCGGTCGGCGTCGCTGCGGGACGAGTGCAGCACGTGGACCCGGCGGCCCGAACGTTCGAGGTGTCGCACGAGGCTGCCCAGTCGGGCGGCGTCCGGTACCACCACGATCGTCGAACCGTTCGGCGCGACCGCAGCATCGACGAGTTCACGCCGGTCGGTGGCCGGCGGCCAGGCGACGACGCGCAGGGAGTGCCCCGGACCGGGTGGTGCGTCCGCGACCGGGGTGGGCTCGGCGACCGCGTTCGACGGGGACGCGGCGCCGTAGAGCGCCACGTCACTGCCCGCCCACCGGTGCGCGGCCCACCGCGCGAGCTCCATGAGCCCGGGCGGCGGTCCGGCACCGACGACCTTGAGGATCTCGAGCAGGCGCGCCCGATCCGTCTCCGGCTCGACGTCGGCCGCCACGACCCACCCGCGCACGCGGCGTCCGTGCAGCGGGACGCGCACGATTGTGCCGATGGTGACCCGCGCCTCAGCAGCGGCGGGGACGAGGTAGTCGAAGGCGCGGTCGACCGCCGGGAGGTCCGGGCGGACCCGGACCACGCGGCGGTCGTCAGCGGTGCTTACGCGAGACCCTCGGCGGCGCCGCGGAGCGCGTCGGCCTGGCTCGTGCTCTCCCACGTGAAGTCGGAGTCCGAGCGACCGAAGTGCCCGTAGGCCGCGGTCTTGCGGTAGATCGGGCGACGCAGGTCGAGCCGCTCGATGAGCGCGGCCGGACGGAGGTCGAAGTGCTCCTGCACGAGGGCCGGGAGCTTCGCCGGGTCGATCTCGGAGGTGCCGAAGGTCTCGACCATCACGGAGACCGGACGGGCCACACCGATCGCGTACGCGACCTGGACCTCGCAGCGCTGGGCGATGCCCGCGGCCACGATGTTCTTCGCCGCGTGGCGCACCGCGTACGCGGCCGAACGGTCGACCTTCGTGGGGTCCTTGCCCGAGAACGCGCCACCGCCGTGCCGGGCCATGCCGCCGTAGGTGTCCACGATGATCTTGCGACCCGTGAGTCCGCAGTCGGCGTGCGGGCCGCCGAGCTCGAAGTTGCCGGTCGGGTTGCAGAACACCTCGAAGTCGTCGCCGGCGAACTGCTCGGGGACGACGGGGCGGATGACGTGCTCGATGAGGTCGGGACGGATCATCGAGTCGATGTCGATGCCGGGCGCGTGCTGCGTGGAGATGAGCACGGTCTTGAGCCGCTTCGGCGCACCGTTCTCGTAGTCGATCGACACCTGGGTCTTGCCGTCGGGCCGCAGGTACGGGAGCACGCCCGACTTGCGGACCTCGGCGAGGCGGTGGGCCAGACGGTGCGCGAGCCAGATCGGCATCGGCATGAGGTCGTCGGTGTCCGCGCACGCGTACCCGAACATCATGCCCTGGTCGCCTGCGCCGACCTCGTCGAAGAGGTCGCCGGTGCCGGCCCGCTGCTCGAGCGCCTTGTCCACGCCCATCGCGATGTCGGGCGACTGCTCGTCGATCGAGGTGATGACGCCGCACGTGTTGCCGTCGAAGCCGTACGACTCGCGGTCGTAGCCGATGCTGCGGACGGTGTCGCGCACGACGCGGGGGATGTCGACGTAGGCCTGGGTGCTGATCTCACCGGCGACGACGACGAGACCCGTCGTGCACATGGTCTCGCAGGCGACCCGGCTCTGCGGGTCCTGCTCGTAGATGGCGTCGAGGACCGCGTCCGAGATCTGGTCCGACATCTTGTCGGGGTGGCCCTCGGTGACCGACTCGGACGTGAAGGTGAAGGAACTCACTGGCTCTCCCTGGTGGTGTCCCGTCCGAGGCGGACCGCCACGCGGTCCAGGATCACCTCGGCGAGCGACAGTTTGCTCAGGAGCGGGGTCTCGGTGACGGACCCCGATCCGTCGAACAGCATGGCACGGTTCGTGTCGACCTCGAACCCCGCGTCGGGGGCGGACACATCGTTGGCGACCATGAGGTCGACCCGCTTGGCGGCCAGCTTCGCGGCGGCGTGCTCGGCCACCTGCTCGGTCTCGGCCGCGAAGCCGACGAGGATCTGGTGCGTCCGGCGCGCCCCGAGCCCGGCGAGGATGTCCGGCGTCGGCTCGAGGACGATCTCGGGTGCCCCGCCGTGCTTCTTGATCTTCTCGGGTGCCACGACCTTGGGTCGGAAGTCGGCGATCGCAGCGGCCATGACGACGACGTGGGCGTCGTCGAACCGGGCGAGCACCTCCCGCTCGACGTCGGCGGCGGCGACGACCGGCACGACCTCGACCCCGGCGGGCGCCGTCGGGGCCGCCGTGGTGATGAGCGTGACCGCCGCGCCACGCGCGGCGGCGACCTGCGCGACGGCGTGCCCCATCTTCCCCGAGGACCGGTTGCCGATGAAGCGCACCGGGTCGATCGCCTCACGGGTGCCGCCCGCGGTGACCACGACCCGCACCCCGGCGAGGTCGTGCCCACGGGCGAGGACGGCCTCGGCCGCGGCGACGATGCGGGCCGGATCGGCGAGGCGACCCTCGCCGACGTCGCCGCCGGCCAGGCGGCCCGACTCGGGATCGCACACGTGCACCCCCCGCCGACGCAGCGTCTCGAGGTTCTCGCGCACCGACGGGTGCTCCCACATCTCGGTGTGCATCGCCGGGGCCACGAGCACGGGCGCCCTCGTGGCGAGGAGGATGTTCGTGAGGAGGTCGTCGGCGAGGCCGGCCGCGTACTTGGCGAGGGTGTTCGCGGTGGCCGGAGCGATCACGACGAGGTCGGCGGTCTGGCCGAGGTGCGTGTGCGGGATGGCGTCGTCGGCGCCGTACAGCGAGGTGCGGGCGGGCTCGGAGGCGAGCGCCGTGAACGTGACCGAGCCGACGAAGCGGAGCGCATCCTCGGTGAGCACCGGGACGACGTGCGCGCCGGCGTCGACCATGCGCCGGCAGATCTCGACCGCCTTGTACGCGGCGATGCCGGCGGTGACGCCGAGGACGATCCGGCGTCCGGCGAGCGGCGAGGCCGCGGCCGCGTCGAGCACGTGGATCAGCCGGCGTCCGGGGCCGGGGTCTCCCCCGCCTCGTCGGCCTCGACGGCCTCGTCCTCGGCGACCGGCTCGGGCAGGTCGCAGCGGATGATCTTGCCCTCGCGGATCTCCTCCATCGCGATGGAGAGCGGCTTGCGCGAGACCGAGGTGACCTGCGGCGGGACGATCTTCCCGAGGCCCTCGCCGAGCTGGCCGTAGTAGTCGTTGATCTCCCGGGCCCGCATCGCCGCGAGGGTGACGAGCGTGAACTTCGAGGGCTCCTGGTCGAGGAGGGCCTCGAGGTGCGGCTCCATCAGGGTGTCTCGGCGATCGGCCATGGGTGCGTCCTCGGATCGGGGTCGGTTCGGGCGTCGGGATCGGTCCGGAAGCACGGCCCGGACGGATGGGGGTCGTCCGACGACGGCACTCAGGCGTCCGGCGTGCGGCGGCTGGTAAGGATAGCAGCCACCTCCCGGGCCGCCTCCCCCGCGTCGACGTTCGTCACGACGGCGTCGAACCGGTCGGCGAGGCGTTCCTCGGCCTCGGCCTCGGCGAGTCGGCCCGGGATGGCAGCGAGCTGGTTCGGATCGTCGCCCGCGCGGCCCCGGAGCCGGCGCTCCTGCTCGGCCCGGCTCGGGGGCCGCAGGAACACGAGGACGGCCTCCGGGAACGCGGCCTTGACGGCCAGCGCGCCCTGCACGTCGATCTCGAGCAGCACGTCGGAACCGGCGGCGAGGTGCTCGGCCACCGCGGCGCGCGGCGTGCCCTTGAGGTCGCCGTAGACCTCGAACCACTCGAGGAAGCCACCGGCGGCCCGGATCGCCTCGAACTCGGCCCGGGACATGAAGAAGTAGTCGACGCCCTCGACCTCGCCGGGACGCATCGGACGGGTGGCGGCCGACACCGACAACCACAGCGACGGGTCCGCGTCGAGCAGTTGACGCGCGACGGTGCCCTTCCCGACCCCGGAGGGTCCGGCGAGGACGAGCAGGACGGCCAGGGCGCGGCCCTACCTCTCGGCGAAGGCCTCGAGCAGCGCCGCGCGCTGCTTGGCCCCGACCCCGCGAAGGCGACGGTTCTCGGCGATCTCGAGGTCGGCCATGGTGCGCCGCGCCCGGACCTTGCCGACCCCGGGCAACGACTCGAGCACGCTCACGACCTTGAGCTTGGCGACGATGTCGTCGGTGTCGGCGCGCTCGAAGAGCTCCGCCAACGTGATGCGGTTGAGCTTGAGCAGGGTCTTGACCTCGGCCCGGACCCGGCGCGCCTCGGCCGCCTTCTCGAGCGCGGCGGCGCGCTGCTCAGGCGTCAGGCTGGGGGGCTGGCTCATCTCGGCCTCTCCGATCGGGGCGACGGGACCCACGAGCATACCGGTGGGTCCGCACCGCCCCCGGTCCGCGGGGGCGGCGTCTCAGCCCTCAAGCGCGCCGAGCACCTCGGCCGCGACCGCGGCCGCCGCAGCCTCGGGATCCTCGGCCGCCGTGACGGCCCGACCGATCACGAGCCAGGTCGCCCCGGCGGCGATCGTCGCGCCGGGCGTCCCGACCCGGGCCTGGTCGTGGGTCGCACCACCGGCGAGGCGGATCCCGGGGACCATCGTGCGCATACCGCCCGCGGCGGCCCGTCCGACCTCGTGCGCGCTGCACACGACCCCGTCGAGGCCGGCGGCACGGGCCCACCCGAACCGCTCGTCGAACGCCGCGGCGTCCGGCTCGGACGTGAGCACCGTGACGCCGAGGGTCACCGGTGTCGGGCGCCCGATCGCGGCGGCCCCCGCAGCGGCCCCGGCGGCGAAGGCCCGCAGCATGTCGACCCCACCGCTGGCGTGGGCGTTCATGATCTCCACCCCGTGGCGTGCGTGCGCAGCGGCCGCCCGCTCCACCGTGTTCGGGATGTCGTGGAGCTTGAGGTCGCAGAACACCGCGCACCCGAGGTCGTGCATCGCGTCGAACGCGGCCGGGCCCGCCTCACCGAACAGCTCGTGCCCCACCTTCATCACGCCGAACCACGGGGCGACCCGCCGCGCCATCGCCCGCGCCGCATCGAGGTCGCCGACGTCGAGGGGCAGCACCAGTCGTTCGCGCACCGTGTCGGGAGCGCCGGACGCGAGATCGATCACGGGTGGACCTCCAGTGCGCCGGTGAGGTCCGCAACGCGTTCCACGCCGTGGACGGCGCACCAGTGGATGAGTTCGTCGAGGATGCGCCGGGGCGCCCGGGGGTCGCGGAAGGTCGCGGTCCCGACCCCCACGGCGGACGCGCCCGCGAGCAGCATCTCCACCGCGTCGCGCCCCGACGCCACTCCCCCGGTCCCGATGACCGGCACGCCGGGCAGCGCCTGGGTGACGTCGTACACGGCCCGGAGCGCGACCGGCTTGATCGCCGCACCCGAGAGCCCGCCCCGCCCGGCCCCGAGCACCGGACGGCGGGTGTCGGCATCGATCGCGAACCCGAGCACGGTGTTGACGAGGGTCAGCGCGTCGGCCCCGGCAGTGACCGCAGCCTCGGCGATCTCCGGGAGTTCGTCGGTGTTCGGCGACAACTTCGCGAGGATCGGCAGCCCGAGCCCGGCGGACCGCACCGCCCCAACGACCTCCGTGGTCGCCTCGATCGAGTGGGCGAAGATGCGCGATCGGTCCTCGAGGTTCGGGCACGACACGTTCACCTCGACCGCGACGAGGTCACCGACCGCGGGCTCGAGCAGGCGGGCCGCGTCGGCGAAGTCACCGACGTTGCGCCCCCAGAGCGACACGATGACGCGGGCGCCCAACGCTCGGAGGGCGGGCAGGTCGTCCTCGATCCACGCGGCCACGCCCGGACCCTGCAGCCCGACGCTGTTGAGCATGCCGGCGGTCGCCGGGTGGAGGCGGGGCGCCGGGTTGCCGGCCCAGGGATAGGGGGAGAGCGACTTCACGGTCACCGCGCCGAGCGCGTCGGGCGGACACAGGCGGGCCACCTCGTCGCCGTGCCCGAACGTCCCGGAGGCGGCCACGATCGGGTTCGGGAGCGCGAGCGGCCCCACCCGGACCGCGGCGTCGACCAGGCGCCGGGGGGCGCGCGAGCGACGGCTCATACGCCGAACCGCAGCTGGGCGTCGCGGTGGTACTCCTGCAGAGAGTGCACCGCAGGCTCCCGACTCGCCATCTCGGCGATGCCCGCCGCGGCGGCGAGTGCAGCCGAGACGGTGGTGAGGCACGGCACCTTCGAGCGCGTGGCCGCCATGCGGATGTGGTTGCCGTCCGCCCGCGGCCCGCGACCGCGCGGCGTGTTGACGATGAGGTCCACCTCGCCCGAGCGGATGAGGTCCACCGCGTCGACCCCCTCGTGGTCCCCCACCTTCGCGATGACCTTCGCGACCGGGATGCCCTCGGCCTCGAGGGCCGTCGCGGTCCCCGACGTGGCCACGATGCCGAAGCCGAGCTCGGTGAACCGGTGGGCTGCGACGAGGCCCTGGCGCTTGTCGCGGTCCGCGAGCGAGAGGAAGATCGTGCCCGACTCCGGGAGCCGGTTCCCCGCCGCGGCCTGGCTCTTGGCGAAGGCGAGGCCGAACGATCGGTCGATGCCCATCACCTCGCCGGTCGATCGCATCTCGGGACCGAGCACGGTGTCGACCTGCGGGAACTTGTTGAACGGCAGCACCGCCTCCTTCACGGCGATGTGCCCGCCCTCCGCCGGAGGACGCAGCAGCCCCTCGTCCCGGAGCTCGGCGAAGGTGGCACCGAGCATCACCCGGGCCGCGACCTTGGCGAGCGGCACGCCGGTCGCCTTGCTCACGAACGGCACGGTGCGGCTCGCCCGCGGGTTCGCCTCGATGACGTACACCTCGCCGTCCTTGACCGCGTACTGCACGTTGAGGAGCCCGACCACCTCGAGTTCGGTGGCGAGGCGGCGGGATGCGTCCTCGATCGCCGCGACGACGTCCGGGGCCAGGGTGGGCGGCGGGATGGCGCACGCGGAGTCGCCCGAGTGCACCCCGGCCTCCTCGATGTGCTCCATGACCCCGCCGATGATCACCTCACCGGTCACGTCGCGCAGCGCGTCGACGTCGACCTCGATCGCCTCCTCGAGGAACCGGTCGATGAGTGCCGGGCGCTCGGCCGAGAGTCCGCCCTCACGACCGAGCGTGCCGAACGCGGTGAGCTCGGCCATCGCGGCGCGCAGGCCCTCGTCGTCATAGACGATCTGCATCGCCCGACCGCCGAGCACGTACGAGGGGCGCACGAGCACCGGGAACCCGATGCGGGCCGCGATGACGCTCGCGCCGTCGGCGGTGGTCGCGGTGCCGCCCGGCGGCTGCTGGATGCTGAGCCGTTCGCACAGGTCGTTGAACCGCTCCCGATCCTCGGCGAGGTCGATGGAGGCCGGGCTCGTCCCGAGGATCGGGACCCCGTTCTCCTCGAGCGCGTGCGCCAGCTTGAGCGGCGTCTGCCCGCCGAGCGACACGATGACGCCGCGCAGCGTGCCGGCGCGCTGGAGCGCGTCGGCGACGTTCTGGACGCCCTCGATCGTCAGCGGCTCGAAGAAGAGCCGGTCACTCGTGTCGTAGTCGGTCGACACGGTCTCGGGGTTGCAGTTGACCATCACCGTCTCGAGGCCGGCGTCGGACAGGGCGAACGCCGCGTGCACGCAGCAGTAGTCGAACTCGACGCCCTGCCCGATCCGGTTGGGGCCGCTGCCGAGGATCATGACCGCATCCCGCGTGAGTGGCGCGACCTCGTCCTCGTCCTCGTAGGTGCCGTAGTGGTACGGGGTCTCGGCGGCGAACTCCGCCGCGCAGGTGTCGACGGTCTTGTAGGTGATCGTGACCCCGGCGGCGAGCCGGGCCGCCCGGACCGCGGCGTAGGGCTCCGACCAGAGGTGCGCGAGCTGCGCGTCGCCGAAGCCGAGTCGCTTCGCACGGCGCCAGTCGGCCCGGGTCATCGACGCCGACCCGCCGACGGCGGCGAGACGGGCCCGCTCGTCGACGATCCGCTGGAACTCATCGAGGAACCACGGGTCGATGGCGGTGGTGTCGTGCAGCCGCTCGACCGAGGCCCCGCGTCGGAGCGCGGCCTCGACGAGGAACACCCGGTCCGGCGTGGCCACGGCCGCACCCTGGACGAGGTCGTCGAGGGACAGGCCGTCGAGTTCGGCCTCGGCGGGGTCGCAGTTCAGGCCACCGCGACCGGTCTCGAGCGACCGCAGGGCCTTCTGGAAGGACTCCGGGAAGGTCCGGCCGATCGCCATCGCCTCCCCCACCGACTGCATCATCGTGCCGAGCACCGGCTCGGCGCCCGGCAGCTTCTCGAACGCCCAGCGCGGGATCTTGGTGACGACGTAGTCGATGGTGGGCTCGAAGGACGCCGGCGTGACGCGGGTGATGTCGTTGATGACCTCGTCGAGCCGGTAACCCACTGCGAGCTTGGCCGCGATCTTGGCGATCGGGAACCCGGTGGCCTTCGAGGCGAGTGCGCTCGAGCGCGACACCCGAGGGTTCATCTCGATGATGACGAACTCACCGTTGGCCGGGTTCACCGCGAACTGGACGTTCGATCCGCCGGTGTCGACACCGATGCGGCGGATGCACGTGAACGAGGCGTCCCGGAGCCGCTGGTACTCCACATCGGTGAGCGTCTGGGCCGGGGCGACCGTGATCGAGTCGCCGGTGTGCACGCCCATCGGGTCGAGGTTCTCGATCGAGCAGATGACGACGACGTTGTCGGCGTGGTCCCGCATGACCTCGAGCTCGTACTCCTTCCACCCGATGAGCGACTGCTCGAGGAGGATCTCGTTGACCGGGCTCGCCTCGAGGCCGATGCGCGCCACCTCGCGGAGCTCCTCCTCGGTGGTGGCGATCCCGGTCCCGGATCCGCCGAGGATGAACGAGGGCCGGCAGATGACGGGGAGGCCCACCTCGCGCCCGACGACCATGGCCTCCTCGACCGAGTACGCGAGGCCCGACTTCGCGCTCGCGATGCCGACCTCGCTCATCGCGTCCTTGAACTTCGAACGGTCCTCCGCGGTGTGGATCGCCTCGGCGCTCGCGCCGATCATCTCCACCCCGAACCGGTCGAGGACGCCGGTCTCGCTGAGCTCGATCGCCAGGTTGAGCGCGGTCTGCCCGCCGAGGGTGGGGAGCACCGCGTCGGGCCGCTCCTTCTCGATGATCCGGGTGAGGCTGTCCACCGTGAGGGGTTCGACGTAGGTGGCGTCGGCGAACTCGGGGTCCGTCATGATCGTCGCCGGGTTCGAGTTCACGAGGATGACCCGGTACCCCTCGTCGCGCAGCACGCGGCAGGCCTGGGTCCCGGAGTAGTCGAACTCGCACGCCTGTCCGATGATGATCGGACCGGATCCGATGATGAGGATCGAGTCGATGTCGGTGCGCTTGGGCATCAGCGGGTCTCGGTCATCAGGTCGGTGAACTCCTCGAACAGGTAGGCGGCGTCGTGGGGCCCGGGTCCGGCCTCGGGGTGGTGCTGCACGGAGAACACCGGGGCGTCCGGGAGGCGCAGTCCCTCGACGACCCCGTCGTTGAGGTTCACGTGCGTGATCTCGACGCTGCGATCCATCGACCCCGGGTCCACCGCGTAGTTGTGGTTCTGGCTCGTGATCTCCACCCGCCCCGTCGCCTCGTGCCGCACGGGATGGTTGCCGCCGTGGTGCCCGAACGGCAGCTTGTAGGTGCCGGCGCCGAGCGCGAGGCCGAGGATCTGGTGGCCCAGGCAGATGCCGAACACCGGGAGGCCCGACTCGACGAGGAGCCGCGCGGTCTCCGGGGCCCCGACGACCGCCGACGGGTCACCGGGACCGTTCGACAGGAAGACCCCGTCCGGGTTCCGGGCGATCACCTCGGACGCCGGGGTCGACGCGGGCACGACCTCGACCCGGCACCCCGCTCCGGCGAGGTGGCGCAGGATCGTGCGCTTGATGCCGAAGTCGTAGGCGACGACCGAGAACGGTGCGTCGAGGTCGCCGACGATGTAGGGCTCGGTCGTCGTGACCGTCGCGACGAGGTCGACCCCGTCGGTGCCGGACGCGGCGGCGGCCGCGGCGCGCACCGCGGCCTCGTCGGTGCCGAAGGCCCCCGGCACCGCGCCCTGCTCCCGGAGGTGCCGGGTGAGCCGGCGCGTGTCGATCCCGGTGATGCCCGGCACGCCGTGCCGGTCGAGGAACGCGTCGAGGGACTCGGTCGACCGGTGGTTGCTCGGCCGCACGGCGAGGTCGCGCGTGACGATGCCGCGGACGTGCGGGTGTGCGCACTCGTCGTCGTCCGGGTTCGTGCCGTAGTTGCCGATGTGGGGGTAGGTGAACGTCACCACCTGCCCCGCGTACGACGGGTCGGTGATGATCTCCTGGTAACCGCTCAACGCGGTGTTGAAGACCAACTCGCCGGTCGCCGCGGCGTCGACGGGGGCCCCGAAGGCCTCGCCCTCGAACACCTCGCCGTCGGCGAGCACGAGCAGCGCCGGTTCGAGACTGCGGCTCATCGTGTCGCCCTCCCATCGAGCACGACCCGTTCGCCGCGCAGCACCGTGTGGCGGATCCGCCCGCGCAGGGCCCGGCCCGCGTACGGCGTGTTGCGGGCCCGACTCGCCAGCGCACCGGGATCGACCGTCCAAGTCGCCGCCGGATCGAGCACGCACAGGTTGGCCGGCGCGCCCGGCTCGACCGTGCGGCCGTGGCGATCGTCGATCCCCGCGATGCGGGCCGGGTTCCAGGAGAGGGCGGCGAGCGCCTGCTCGAGCGTGATGATCCCGGGCTCGACGAGTTCGGTCAGCGTGAGGGCCGCCGCGGTCTCGAGACCGAGCATGCCCGGGGGCGCCTCCTCGAACGGGCGCTCCTTGGTCTCGGGCGTGTGGGGGGCGTGGTCCGTCGCGATCGCATCGATCGTGCCGTCGGCGAGGCCGGCCCGCACCGCCTCCACGTCCGCGGCCGATCGCAACGGCGGGTGCACCTTGAACGCCGGATCGAAGGTCGCACAGGCCTCGTCCGTGAGCGTGAAGTGGTGCGGGGCGACCTCGCAGGTCACGCGCACGCCCGCACGCCTCGCCTCGCGCACCAGGTCGACCGACGCCGCGGTCGACAGGTGGAGGAAGTGGACGTGCGCCCCCGTGAGCGCAGCGAGCCGGATGTCGCGGGCGACGATGATCGCCTCGGCCTCCCCCGGCCGACCCGGGATGCCGAGACGGCTCGAGACCACCCCCTCGTGCATCGAACCGCCCGCGCACATCGAGTCGTCCTCCGCATGCTGGGCCACCACCGCACCCGGCAGGCCGAGCGAGTACTCGAGGGCTCGGCGCATGAGCCCCGCGGACATCACGCAGGAACCGTCATCGGTGAAGATGCGCACGCCGAGCCCGTGCAACTCCCCCATCGGGGCCAGCGCGACCCCGGCGCGACCCTGGGTGATGCACCCGGAGGACACGACCTCGCAGAGCGCATCGGCACCGATGGCGAGCACCGCCCGGACGATCGTGGGATCGTCGAGCGGCGGACGGGTGTTCGGCATCGCGACGACCGCGGTGTAGCCGCCGAGCGCGGCGGCCCGGCTCCCGGTCTCGATGGTCTCGGCGTCCTCGTCACCGGGCTCGCGGAGGTGGGTGTGGAGGTCCACGAAGCCCGGGGTCACGATCGTGCCGGTCGCGTCGAGCACCTCCCCGGCGTCGAGCCCCGCGCCCACCTCGACGACGACACCGTCGCGCACGAGCACGTCGGCGGCGCGCCGACCACCCGGATCGACGATCTCGCCGCCACGGATCACGAACTCAGACAACGTCGCCTCCTGCACCGAGCAGCTTCCAGAGCACCGCCATGCGCGCGGCCACGCCGTTGGTGACCTGCTCACCGATCACCGACTGCGGACCGTCCGCGACTGCGGCCGCGATCTCGACCCCCCGGTTGATGGGCCCCGGGTGCATGATGAGCGCATCGGACCGCAGCCGACGGGCGCGGGCCTCCGTGAGCCCGTAGCGGGCCGTGTACTCCCGCAGCGACGGGAACCGGGTCCCCGCGTCGCGCTCGTGCTGGATCCGCAGGAGCATCACCGCGTCGAGTTCCGGGAGCAGCGGATCGAGGTCGACCGCACTCGAGCACGCCCAGCCCTCGAGCGTCTCGGGCAGCAGCGTCGGCGGCGCCACGAGCGTCACCTCGGCGCCGAGCATGGCGAGCGCCTGGACGTCCGACCGCGCGACCCGCGAGTTGCGCACGTCGCCGACGATGGCGACCCGCATGCCGGAGAGGTCACGGCCCCGGTGCTGGGTGATCGTGAAGGTGTCGAGGAGCGCCTGGGTCGGGTGCTGGTGGCGACCGTCACCTGCGTTCACGATGCTGGCGTCGATCCACTCGGTGATCCGACGGGGCGCCCCCGCCGCACCGTGCCGCACGACGACGGCGTCGATGCCCATCGCGGCGATCGTGGCGACGGTGTCGCGCAGTCCCTCGCCCTTCTTGACCGAGGAGGTGGCGACGCTGAAGACCATGACGTCGGCGGAGAGCCGCTTGGCCGCGGTCTCGAACGAGAGTCGGGTCCGGGTCGAGTCCTCGAAGAACAACGACACGACGGTGCGGCCGCGCAGCGCCGGGACCTTCGGCGTCTCGCGCTGGGTCACCGAGAGGAACGAGGCGGCGAGGTCGAGCAGTTCGTCGAGATCGGAACGGCTGAGGTCGGCGATCGACAGGAGGTGCTTCACGCGTCGACCTCCTCGCCCGCGGACTCCGGCGGGCCCCAGAGCTCGATGGTGTCCTCGGGGACCTCGTCGGTCTCCACGAGGCGGACGCGGACGTCCTCGGCGAGACGGGTCGGCAGGTTGCGCCCGACGAAGTCCGCCCGGATCGGCAGTTCCCGGCCCCCGCGGTCGACGAGCACCGCGAGCTGGATCGAGCGGGGCCGCCCCAGCTCGGTGACCGCGTCGAGCGCGGCACGGATCGTTCGCCCGGTGAAGAGGACGTCGTCGACGAGCACCACGACCCGCCCCGTGACGTCGACCGGGACCGCGGTCGGGCCCGCAGGGTGGAGCGGCCGCAGGCCGACGTCGTCCCGGTGGAAGGTGACGTCGAGGGTGCCGACCGGCACCCGGGCGCCCTCGAAGCCCTCGATGGCGGTGGCGAGCCGGGCGGCGATCGCCGGGCCGCGGGAGTGCAGGCCGACGAGCACGACCTCGGACGCACCCTTGTTGCGCTCGACGATCTCGTGGGCGATGCGCGTGTGGGCGCGCCGCAGGTCGTCGGCGGAGAACACCGTGGTGCGCAGGACCATCGGGTCGACGCCGGACCCGGACACGGAACGACCCCCGGCGGTGGGGGTCGTGGTCTCGTGCTCGGATGTGGCGCGACCTGCGTCGCGGCGGCTCTCGGCCATGGTGATCCTCGGTGGTGCGGGTCCGTAGGGATCTCACAGGATCCCGGTGACGGCTCCGAGGAGGATAGCGCGCACCCGTGCGCGCCGCGCCCTTGTGCGACGGCGGCCGGGACCGATCAGACGAGCAGGTGGGAGATGAGGGCCTCCTGGAGCCCGGTGAGCCAGTGGTACAGGCCCACCTCCCCAGCGTCGGCGGCGACGGTTCCGCGGTACTCGGGCTCGTCGTCGGCCACCCCGATCCGGGTGCCGAGCGTGAGGCGCAGGTCGTTCAACGCCCCGAGCCAGTGACCGGCCCGCTCGGCGGTGAGCAGCACCCGGACGCCGTCCCGCGGACGCTCGGCACCCTCGAGGTCGGCGATCAATCCGTCGATGGCGTCGATGCGACCCGCCGCAAGATCCGCGTGGACCGCGGCCTGGAACGCGAGTTCGGCGGCGTCCTCCGTCGGATCGAGGTAGGCCCGCGGGAAGAGCCGGTCGCGCGCGGCCTCGTCGCCCGCCGGCGGCAGCGGCGCGTCGAGGACGATCCGCACGGACCGGGCGAGCCCGACGATCGCGTCGGCCTCGACCGCGCTGAGTCGCAACGACAGTTCGGTGTCCGGATCCTCGAACCGGTAGTCGCTCACGAGTCGCGCTGGGTCGTGGCCCAGAGTCCGTGCGCATGCAACCGGGCGACGTGGTGCTCGGCCTGCTCGCGGGTGCCGGAGGCGACCACCGACCGACCCTCGTGGTGCACCTCGAGCATGAGGCGGGTCGCGTGCTCCTTCGAGTACCCGAACAACTTCTGGAACACGAGCACGACGTAGGACATGAGGTTGACCGGGTCGTTCCAGACCACGACGTTCCAGGGCCGGTCGGTGTCGACCGCCCCGTCGGTGGTCGGCTCCACCGTCTCGACGGGGAGCATCGCGGCGCGGGGCACCGCCGTGATCACGACGCCCGCACCTCGGCGGCGACCCGGGAGAGCAGACCGTTCACGAAGCGGCCGGAGTCCTTGGTGGAGTACTGCTTCGCGAGTTCGACCGCCTCGGTGATCGCGACCGCCGTCGGGACGTCCGGTTCGTGGGCGAGTTCATAGGCCGCGATGCGCAGGATGCACCGGTCGACGACCGGCATGCGGTCCAGCGTCCAGTGCTCCGAGAACTCGGCGAGGTGCGCGTCGATCTCGGCCCGGTGGGCGGCCACCCCCTCGAGGAGTCGGACCGCGTACTCGTCGGGCGCGGTCGGGAGGTTGGCGAGCACGCCGGCCGGGTCGAGGTCGCGGACCTCGCCCTCGTAGCAGAGGCCGAGGGCGCGCTCGCGTGACTCGCGACGCGGCGCCACGGTGCGATCAGGCGCGGGTGAGGTACTCGCCGGAGCGGGTGTCGACCTTGATGGTCTCCCCCGCCTCGACGAAGAGCGGCACCTGCACGACGAGGCCGGTCTCGAGCGTCGCGGGCTTGCGGGCTCCCGACACGCGGTCGCCCTGGACCCCCGGCTCGGTCTCGGTGATCGTGAGTTCGACCGCCGCCGGCAGATCGACCCCGAGGATCTCGTCGTTGTAGGTGGGGAGCACCGCCGAGTCACCCTCCTTGAGGTACTTCACGGCGTCGCCGAGTGCGCTCGGGCTCACGTGCACCTGGTCGTACGACGAGGTGTCCATGAACACGTAGTCGGCACCCTCCCGGTAGAGGTACTGCATCTCCCGCTTGTCGATGATCGCGAGCGGCACCTTCTCGTCGGCCCGGAAGGTCTTGTCGACCACTGCGCCGGTCCGGTAGTTCTTGAGCTTCGTGCGCACGAACGCACCGCCCTTGCCCGGCTTGACGTGCTGGAATTCGACGACGGTGACGAGTCCCTCGGGGAGGTTGAGGGCCATGCCGTTCTTGAGGTCGTTGGTGGAGATGCTCACGGGGCTCTTCTCGGGTCAGACGACGAGGTGCTTGGGGAAGGCGGTCAGCGGATCGCAGCCGCCCTCGGTGACGGCGACGGTGTCCTCGAGTCGTACGCCGCCGATCCCGGGGAGGTAGACGCCCGGTTCGACGGTGACGATGTGACCGGGGAGCAAGGTAGCACTCGAGGCCTGCGACACCCTCGGGTCCTCGTGGATCTCGATGCCGACACCGTGGCCCGTGCCGTGGGCGAAGGCCTCGGCCCAGCCCGCCGCGTCGATGATGTCGCGGCACACGCGGTCGACCGCCGCCGCCTCGACCCCGGCGGCGACCGCGTCGCGCCCGGCGGCCTGGGCCGCGTGGACGACCTCCCACATGTGGCGCGCCTCGGCAGAGGGTTCGCCCACGCTGACCGTGCGCGTCATGTCGGAGCAGTACCCGTCGACGATGCACCCGAAGTCGATCACGACGAGCTCCCCGCGCTCGACGATGCGGTCGCTCGGTCGGGCGTGGGGCTTCGCCCCGTTCGGGCCGGACGCCACGATCGGGTCGAAGGAGTTGCCGTCCGCCCCGCGCTCGCGCATCGCGACCTCGAGCGCGAGTGCGAACCCGCGTTCGCTGATCCCGGACCCGAGGCGGGGCAGCAGCGATGCGAGCGCATCGTCGGCGATGTGGCACGCCGCGCGGATGCGCTCGATCTCGGCGGGCTCCTTGACCATCCGCAACCCCTCGACGATCGGATCGCCGGCGAGGACCTCCTGCTCCGGGAACCATCGATCGGCCAGGTCGCGCGCCTGGGCCCAGGTCACCCCGTTCGCCTCGAGGAGGAGGCGCCGGACGCCCGACCGGGCCACGACGCGCCGGAGGTGGTCCCGTTGATCGTCCGCGCCCAGCCCGATGGCGACCTCGAGTGCGCAGCCGGCGGCGCCGAGTTGCTCGGCCGACTGCTCGCGGTAGCGGCCGTCGGTCACGAACACGCCGTCGTCCGCGGTGACGAGCACCATGGCCGCCGATCCCGTGAAGCCGGTCAGGTACCGGATGTTCGGGAGCCGGGTGACCAGGATCGCGTCGGCCCCCGCCTCGCCGAGCGTGGCCCGGAGTCGCGCGATGCGGCCCGTGACGTCGACCGCGGGGAGGGTCGTGCTCACGACCGCTCCAGCGCGCCGAGCGCGGCTGCGACCGCGAGCGCGTACCCGGCCCGCCCGAAACCGGCGATCGTGCCGGTGACGTACGGCGCGACCACGGAGGTGCGGCGCCACTCCTCCCGTGCGTTCGGGTTGGAGATGTGGAGTTCGACCTTGACGCCGTCGTAGGCCGCCAGCGCGTCGGCGATCGCGTACGACGAGTGGGTGAAGGCGCCCGGGTTGATGATGATCGCGGCGCACCGGCCCCGCGCACCCTGGATCGCGTCGATGAGGTCGCCCTCGCGGTTCGACTGCAGGTGTTCGAGCGAGTGCCCTGCGCCCTCGGCCGCGGCGCGCGCGTCGGCCACGAGGTCGTCGAGGGTGTCGGCGCCGTAGATGTCGGGCTGGCGCGTGCCCAGCAGGTTGAGGTTCGGGCCGGAGAGGAGCAGCAGCGTGGCCATCGGGGGTCAGCCTTCCACGCCGACGGCCGCGAAGGCGTGAGCCAGCGCCGCAGCGGGCGGGTCGTCGACCAGGGTGACACCGTCGGGTCCCGGCAGGACGAAGGTCAACCCGCCCGCGGCCTTCTTGTCCCGCCGCATCACGGCGAGCAGGTCCTCGGCCCGCAGGGCCTCACCGCCCGGCACCGTGGTCGGCAGACCCAACGATGCGGGCAGGGCCTGGTACCGGTCGACCGTGTCGAGGCCGACCCGCTCCCACGCGCCGGCGAGCTCGCCCGCGAACACGAGCCCGACCGCGACCGCCTCGCCGTGGGTCAGGCCGTACCCGCCCGTGGTCTCGAGCGCGTGGGCCAGCGTGTGCCCGAGGTTGAGGGTGGCCCGGACGCCCGTGCGTTCGTGGGGGTCCGCGGCGACGACTGCGGCCTTCATGGCGGCGCAGTGCGCGACGAGACCGCCGAGGATCGCCGGGTCGCGGGCGAGGACGGCGCCCGTGTGCTCCCGCAGCAGCGCGTTCAGCCCGTCCTGTTCGGTCGCGGGATCGGCGAGCAGCGCGTACTTGGCGACCTCGCCGAGCCCGCCCCGGTACTCGCGGTCGGGCAGCGAGGCGAGGGTCGAGGTGTCAGCGAGCACCGCGATCGGCTGGTGGAACGCCCCGACGAGGTTCTTGCCCTCGGGGATGTTGACCGCGGTCTTCCCGCCGATGGCCGCGTCGACCTGGGCCAGCAGGGTGGTCGGCGCCTGCACGACGTCGACGCCTCGGTGGTAGACGGACGCCGCGAAGCCCGCGGTGTCCCCCACCACGCCGCCGCCGAGTGCAACGACGGCGTCACCGCGCAGCAGTCCCCACGCCGCGAAGTCACGGCACAGCCGCTCGACCGTCGCGAGCGACTTCGCCGCCTCGCCGTCGCCCATGAGGAACACCTCGGACTCCGGGAGGTCGGCCCGCAGCGCGTCGAGGTGGCGGTCGGCGACGGCGGCCTGGCTCACGATCGCGACCCGCCGGCGCCCCTCGAGGACCCGCGCCGCGAGCCCGAGCGCACCGGGCCCCACGTGGATGTCATAGGGCGGATCGACCGCCACGGTCACGGTGCGCGCGGTCATGCGCCGAACGCCTCGAGGACGAGATCGGCGACCGTGTCGATCGACCGTCCACCGGTCTCGACCCGGGTGTGGGCGATCTCGGCGTACGCGTCGTGGCGGGCCGCAGCGAGGCGGTCGAGCGTCTCGACCGGATCACCGGTCGCGAGCAGCGGCCGCGAGCCCGGCGTGCGGGTGGCACGTTCGGCGAGTGCGCGCACCGGCGCGTCGAGCCAGACCACGAAACCGTGGTCGCGCAGGACCGCGCGGTTCTCGGGGTCGATCGCCACACCGCCGCCGCACGAGATGACCGTGGGTTCGGGAGCGGTCGCGACGGTGCGGACCGCGGTGCGCTCGAGCGCACGGAACGCAACCTCGCCATCGACCTCGAAGATCTCGTGGACCGTGCGGCCCGCCGCAGCCTCGACGACGTGATCGGTATCGACGAACGGGCGGCCGAGCCGCGTCGCACAGACCGCACCGACGGTGGACTTGCCCGCACCCATGAGGCCGACGAGCACGAGGTGGCGCGTCGACGCCGCGGCCGTCACCGCAGCGACGCGCGGTACGCGTCGTGGTTGCGCTTGAGCTCGACGAGCGAGTCACCGCCGAACTTGCGGGTGACCTCGGTCGCGAGGACGAGGGCGGTCATGGTCTCGGCCACCACGCCCGCGGCCGGCACCGCCGTGACGTCGGTGCGCTCCTTCCAGGAGACCGTCTGCTCCTTCGTCTCCGTGTCGACCGTGCGCAGCACCGGCTTGTTGAGGGAGGCCAGCGGCTTCATGGCGACCCGCGCCACGAGGAGATCGCCGGTGGTCATCCCGCCCTCGGTCCCGCCGGCGCGGTGCGAGGCCCGGGAGTAGCCGCTCGTGTCGTCCCAGAGGATCTCGTCGTGGGCCTCGCTGCCGCGTCGCGCGGCGATCGCCCAGCCGTCGCCGATCTCGACGCCCTTCATGGCCTGGATGCTCATGAGTGCCTGCGCGAGCAGCCCGTCGATCTTGCGATCCCAGTGGACGTGGGAACCGAGCCCGGGTGTGACGCCGAAGCCGAGCACCTCCACGATGCCGCCGAGCGAGTCGCCGGCCTTCGAGGCACCCTCGACCGCAGCGATCATCGCGGCCTCGCTCGCGCCGTCGAAGCAGCGCACCGGCGAGTCGTCGATCCGGGTGAGATCGCCCGGACCCGGACGCGGCGCGTCCTCCGGAACGGCGGCCTCGCCCATGCGCACGACGTGGCTGATGATCGTCGTGCCGAGCTCGGCGAGGAGCGCCTTGGCCACCGCGCCGGCGGCGCAGCGCGCCGCAGTCTCCCGGGCGCTGGCCCGCTCGAGCACGTTGCGGGCGTCGTCGAAGCCGTACTTCTGCATTCCGACGAGGTCGGCGTGACCCGGCCGGGGCTGGCGCAGCGGCTTGTCGGTCGCACCCGGTGCGGCGGACATCTCCTCCTGCCACTTCGGCCACTCGGTGTTGTGGATGACGATCGACAGCGGCGACCCGAGGGTGACGCCGTGACGGACCCCGCCGAGGAACTCGACGTCATCCCGCTCGAAGCGCATGCGCGGACCCCGTCCGTACCCGAGCCGTCGGCGCGCGAGTTCGTCGCCGACGACCTCGATGGTGATGGGGAGTCCGGCCGGGAGGCCCTCGACGACGACCACGAGGGCCGGGCCGTGGGACTCCCCGGCGGTCAGGTACCGCAGCACGTGCGCTCCAGCGATCGGGGGTGCAAGCCCGCCCAGCCTACCGGCGACCGGCCGGGGGACCCGGCCCGTATCGGCGGCGGACCTACTTGATGACCTCTTCGCCCTTGCACAACTGGAACGGCGAGTCGCCGTAGAGCAGCTGCGCACAGGACGCCGAGATGCTGACCACCTGGTACGAGGTCGCGAAGGTCTCCCCCGCGGTGACGGTGTACACGGTCGAGCCGACCCGGATCGCCACCGTGGGCGTCCCGGCCTGGTCGAACACGTCGACCACGGCGACCGCCGTGCCGGCGTTCGGGGTCGTCCCCCCGCCGCTCGGCGTCGTGCCGCCGCCGTCGGTGCCGGTCGCCCCCGTGGCGCCGGTCGCCCCGGTCGCGCCACCGGAGTCGATCTGGATCACCGGCGCGAACGGGTCCTTGGTCGCGAACACGTCGAACGAGTCCCCGGGGACCTCGGGCGGGGGCACCGTCGTCATGGTCTTGGACAGCGTCACCCCGGTCGGGAACACGAGGGGCTCGTCACCGCCCCCACCGCTCAGGAGCCGCAACACGAGCAGCGCCAGCACGAGGCCGCCGCCGACCGCGCCGAGGAGGATGAGGCGCTTGCGGTCCTGGGGTTGGCCGGCCACGTCAGTTCCCTCCGGTCGTCGTCGGACCCGTCGCGCCGGAGGCCCCCGTGGCCCCCGTGGACCCGGTCGTGCCGGTCACCCCGGAGGTGCCCGTGGCGCCCGCCGGCGCGGCACGCGTGTACATCCGGGCCGCGAGCGTGACCGCGAGTGCGTTCGGGTCGGTGGTCGTCCCACCCGTGGCGCCCGTCGCACCCGCGCCCGCCGAACCGCCCTGAGCGGCGAGGTTCACCGTGTCGACGACGACGATCCGCTCGAGTTGCTCGAGCCGGTTCAGGTAGTCGACCACGGCGAAGAAGTCGCCGCGCACCTGGATCGACAGCCCGATGCTCGTGGGCTGGCCCGCGCCGGCCGCCGGCGCGGGCGGCGAGGGCGCGATCGAGAGGAAGTCGACACCGGCCTGCGACGCGATCTCGTTCGCCGAGAGGATGAAGGTGGCGAGGTCCGGCGTCGCCGGGATGGCTGCGTTCAGGGCGCGCAGGTCGGCCTCGGTCTGCGGGCGGTTGCGGTCGAGTTCCTTGAGTCGGGCGACCGTGACCTCGAGGTCGCGCCCTCGCGCCTCGGCCGCGACGCGCTCGGACTTCGCCGACGAGGTCGCCGAGCGCTTCGGCGAGTAGATGGCGAACCACCACACGAGGATGATCGCGAGGGTGCCGCCGACGACGGCGAGCAGCGTGCGCCGGTTCATCGGTCGCCCCCGAACTCTGCGGCGCGCTCGGAGATCGCGCTCGTCGTGATGTCGGCCGTCGACGAGTACGTGACGAGGGACCGACTCGTCGCCGAACTCGAGTCCTTGGTCGCGTTCGGCACCCAGAGGTTGGTGAACGAGGGGATCTCCCCGATGCGCTGGATCCACGAGGCCACCGAGGTGAAGTCGAGACCCGTGGCGCCGAACGACGCGGTACCGATCTTCGTCCCGGCGGCCGGCGTGGTCGCCACCCCGGGAGCACCGGCGATCGTCGTGGTGCCGGGCGCGACCGTCGAGGACGTCTCGGCGGTCGCCACGCTGCCCTGGAAGGTCGTGAGCCACGAGTCGTTCGGGATGGTGCGCGCGATCTCCTGGAGCATCCGGGCCCAGGACACATCGGTGGCGAGCACCGTTTCGGCCTGCGTCCGCAGGCCCTCGACGGTGGCCGCCTGGGCCTGCGCGTCGGCGTACTTCGCGGCCTCGGCCTCGAGCGCCGCGTTACGGGCCTGCGCCTCGTCCCGCGCGTCGCGAGCGTCGGAGAGCTGCCCGTTCGCCAGGAGCGTGAGGAGGCCGAGGACGAGCAGCAGTCCGCCGCCGACGGCCGCCCCGATCGTCGCGAGGGTGCGCCGGTCGAGCGTCGAACCCTGGTCACCGAGGAGGTTGATGCGGCGTCCGGGGGCGAGGCCCGCGAGCGCGAGACCGACCGGCACGGCGAGGTACGGATCGAGTTGGGGCACCTCGTCGGGCCCGAACCCGATGTCGCCGAGGGTGATGAGCGAACGCGGTTGGGCCGCGACGCACGGCAGGTCGACGGCCTCCCCGATCGCCTCGGCGAGACCGTGCTGGAGGGAACCGCCGCCGGTGAGGGTGATCCGCACCACGGGCAGCGCGTCCGGCTGACCCCGGTAGAAGTCGACCGAGCCGCGGACGGCCTCGACGATGTCGCGCAGGGGCTGCGCGATGGCCGCGTCCACCTGCGCCGCGACGGTCGGGTCGGCCGACGGCTCCCGCTTGATCGTCTCGGCCTCGTCGGTGGCGACCCCGAGCGCCGCCTCGACCGCGGCGGTGACCGCGCGGCCACCCCCGCCGACGATGCGCACGAACCGGGGCAGCCCCGACTCCTGCACCACGATGACGGTGGTCCCCGAACCCACCGAGACCAGGGTCTCGGCCGCCGGACCGTTCGTCCCGACGCGCCGACCGAGGGCGCGCACGAGCGCGAGCGGCACGATGTCGACCGCGGCCGGCCGCACGCCCGCCGCGCGCACCGCGTCGGCGAGCGCCTCGACCGTGATGCGGGGTGCGGCGGCGATGAGCACGCGCTGGGTCGGCTCGGCCGGCTCGCCGTCGTCGCCGGTCGCCCCCGGTGCCGCGGCGACCGACTCGAGCACCTGGAAGTCGAAGGCGGCCTCGTCGAGCGGGATCGGGAGGAGGTCGCCGGCCTGGAACCGCAGCGCGCCCTCGAGGTCGGCGTCGGCCATGACCGGCACCTCGACCGTCCGCACGATCACCCGCGGGCTCGCGATGCCGAGGCGCACCTCGCCCTTGCCGAGCCCGAGTTCGCTCCAGAGCCGCTGCACCGCCTTGGTGACCGCGGTCGCATCGACGATCTCGCCCTCGCGCATCGCGTCGTAGGGCAGCGCGACCTGACCGAATGCCGTGACGCGGGGCGGATCCTCGAGCTCGACCTCGGCCACGCGCACGGCGTGGGTCCCGACGTCGAGGCCGATCACGCGGCGGGCCACGGGCCGTCCTCCTCGTCGTGGGTCTGCACGAGACGCGCCTCGAGGTACGCCGCGAGGTCGGCCGTCCGGATGCGGAGGTGCTTGCCGACCCGGATCGCCGGGAGTTCGCCCGACTTCACGAGGCGGTACACGGTCATCGTGGAGACCCGCATGGTCTCAGCGACCTCACGAGGGGTCAGCAGTTCGAATCCATCCACAATCGCCACGGTAGTTCCCGTTCCTTGATCGGCGTCACAGTAGAGGTCATCAACAACAAACCGCAACTGTGCCGTGCAGGGGTCATCATCGGCACCCGGGGCCCCGCCGCTGAACGGGCCGAAGGGAGCGTTCGACGCCGGCACCGGGACCCCGATCCACCTGCAGGGCGCCTGCGGCCCCACCGGCCCTGAGCCCTCCGGCCCCGGTCGGGCCGGGCCGGGTCCGGGCTCAGCGCCCGACGGCGCGCAGGAGGGGTTCGCCCACGACGAGCGCGAGCAGCGTGCCGGCGGCGAGGAACGGTCCGAACGGCACGTGGTCGCGCCGCGACCGGACCTTCGTGATGATGAGCCCCAGCCCGACGACTGATCCGAGCAGGAACGCGAGGAACATCCCGAGGAAGACCGTCGGCCCCGACACCCACCCGAGGGACACGCCCAGGACGAACGAGAGCTTCACGTCACCGAAGCCCATGCCGCGCGGCGACACGAGGTGGAGCAGGAGGAACACCGCGAACGACGCCGAACCCCCGAGCAGCGCCCGCACGAGGGCCGCCGAGTCGTCACCCGCCACCGCGGCGACGACGAACAGTGCGACGACCGCGATCGTGAGCGGGTACACGATGCGGTTCGGGAGGAGGAACGTGTCGAGGTCGATGAGCGCCAGCGCCACGAGCCCCGCGGCCAGCACGAGGTACGCCGGGAGCGCCCAGGTGTCGTGGAACCGGAGCGCGAGCAGCGACCAGAGCACACCGGTGCCGGCCTCCACGAGCGGGTACCGCACACTGATGTGCACGCCGCACCGCCGGCAGCGACCGCGCAGGATCACCCAGGAGAGCACCGGGATGTTGTCGTAGGGCGCGATCTCGGCGTCGCACCCCGGGCAGTGCGAGGGCGGCGAGACCACGGACTCGTGCCGCGGCACCCGCCAGATCACGACGTTGAGGAAGGAGCCGACGGCGAG
>JBJTWK010000002.1:0-2500 GCA_046081705.1 Actinomycetes bacterium
GTGCGACGACGTGCTCGGAGCACGCGGGGAGGTGTCAGCACCCCGCCATTCTGACCGGCGACGGTCGGTGCCGGGGTTCACCGGTCGGCGGGGACGGATCGGTCCACTTGGTAGCGTCGGCCCCGTGGCGAGCGTCGACGAGCAGATCCGGATCCTCACCGCCGGTGCGGTCGACGTCATCTCCGAGGCCGATCTGCGGCGGAAGTTGGCCAAGGGCGCGCCGCTGCGGGTCAAGCTCGGCATCGACCCGACCGCCTCGGACATCCACCTCGGGTTCACCGTGGTGCTGCGCAAGCTCCGCCAGTTCCAGGACCTCGGCCACACGGCCGTGCTCATCATCGGGGACTTCACGGCCCGCGTCGGGGACCCGACCGGACGCTCGGCGACCCGGCCGCCGCTCACCCCCGAGCAGGTCGAGGCGCACGCGAACACCTACGTCGAGCAGGTCCGGGCGATCCTCGACTTCACCCCGGGCCGCATCGAGGTCGTGCGGAACGCCGACTGGCTGGCGCCGATGGACATGGCCGAGGTCCTGCGGCTGCTCGGCCGCACGACGCTGGCCCGGATCCTCGAGCGCGACGACTTCACGAAGCGGTACCGCGAGGGTTCTCCGATCTCGCTGTCCGAACTCATGTACCCGCTCATGCAGGGCTGGGACTCGGTGCAGGTCCGGGCCGACGTGGAACTGGGCGGCACCGACCAGCTCTTCAACAACCTCATGGGGCGCCAACTCCAGGAGGCCGAGGGCCAGGAGCCCCAGGTCGTCATCACGACGCCCCTGCTCGAGGGGCTCGACGGCGTCAACAAGATGTCGAAGTCACTCGGGAACTACGTGGGGATCGCCGAGCCGGCGGGGGAGCAGTTCGGGAAGCTCATGAGCATCCCGGACGCCCTCATGCCCCGGTACTTCCAACTCACGACGGGCTGGCTCCCCGACCGGGTCGAGGCGGTGCTCGCCGACCTCGCATCGGGGGCGCTCGCCGCGGTGCAGGCCAAGCGCCTGCTCGCCCGGACGGTCGTCGACCTGTACCACGGCGACGGCTCGGGCGAGGCGGCCGAGGCCGAGTTCGACCGGGTGTTCCGGGAGGGGGCGGCGCCGACCGAGGTCGCCGAGGTCGCCATCGCCGCCGCCGACCTCCCGATGCCGCTGGCCCGGCTCCTGGCGACCGCTGGCCTCGTGCCCTCGAACAAGGAGGGGCGGCGCAAGATCGAGCAGGGTGGCGTGCGCATCGAGGGCGAGAAGGTCGCCGACGCCGATCTCGAGGTCGACGTCGCCGCCGTCGACGGCCGCCTCATCCAGGTCGGCAAGCGGGCCTGGGCCCGCATCGTCGTCTCCTGAGCCGCCGCGGCCGCCGTCCCCGGGGTCGGGGTCCGGGGCGGCCTCAGTTGAAGATGATGAGGCCGAGCAGGCCCCCGACGAGCGCGATCGCCCCGATGACCATGACGATCCGGAGGACCGGCCCGCTGATCCCCATGACGTCGCCGATCGCGGCCCGCTCCTCCCGCTGCAGCCGGGCGTTCTCGGTGGCGGTCCCGACCTTCGGCAGGTGCTGCGAGTGGCTCGGCTTGCGGGGCTTGGATCCCTTGCTTCCCATGGATCAGGAGACTAACCGTCGAGCCGGCCCCGGCGTGGGGCCTCGTCCCCGGGGGCGGCGCCGTCGTCGAGAACCCGAACTCCGAGTTGACCTCCCCCTCGAGCATCCCTATACTCCTCAGTCCCGCTCCAGAAGCCGGCGCGCGCGTCGGAACCTGAATCGGGCGGTACGGACACCCCAGGCCCAGCCGGGGGAGGAGTACCGACCCGGGTGCAGCCGGATCCCTTCCCGGGGGTCTGTCACGCCCGGAGACCGGCTCCTTGAAAACGGAACAGTGACGCACAAAAGCCAGTGCGGACGCGTCGATCGGGCCATCCGGCCCCATGTCGAGGCGTCCAACCACAGCAAGTCACCACGACCCCCTGGTACCCCAGCGGGTCGTGGGAGTCGTCCGTCGGGTACTTCAGTATCCCCGGCGAGGCGGCATCACGGATCAAATTCGTTCCGGAAGGCCTCACCCTCGGGTGGCGTCGGCCGGCTCGAGATCTCGATGGAGAGTTTGATCCTGGCTCAGGACGAACGCTGGCGGCGCGCTTAACACATGCAAGTCGAACGAGAAGGGGGGCTTCGGCCCCCCGGAGAGTGGCGAACGGGTGCGTAACACGTGAGCAACCTGCCTCGGAGACCGGGATAACTCAGGGAAACTTGGGCTAATACCGGATGCCCTCACCGGATCGCATGGTCTGGTGAGGAAATGGATTCCGCTCCGAGATGGGCTCGCGGCCTATCAGCTTGTTGGTGGGGTAACGGCCTACCAAGGCAACGACGGGTAGCTGGTCTGAGAGGATGTCCAGCCACACTGGGACTGAGACACGGCCCAGACTCCTACGGGAGGCAGCAGTGGGGAATCTTGCGCAATGGGCGAAAGCCTGACGCAGCGACGCCGCGTGCGGGATGAAGGCCTT
>JBJTWK010000002.1:5000-7231 GCA_046081705.1 Actinomycetes bacterium
GCTTCATGGTCGAGAGGGAAACAGCCCAGAACGCCAGCTAAGGCCCCAAATTCTGTGCTCAGTGGTAAACGATGTGGGATTGCACAGACAGCCAGGAGGTTGGCTTAGAAGCAGCCACCCTTGAAAGAGTGCGTAATAGCTCACTGGTCGAGTGATCCTGCGCGGACAATGTAACGGGGCTCAAGCACAGAGCCGAAGCTGCGTCATCAAGCAATTGATGGGTAGGGGAGCGTCGATCTCAGCTGTGAAGCGGGGGCGTGAGCGTCCGTGGAGCGTGGTCGAGTGCGAATGCAGGTATGAGTAGCGAAAGAGGGGGGAGGAACCCCTCCGCCGAATGCCCAAGGGTTCCTGGGGAAGGCTCATCCGCCCAGGGTTAGTCGGGAGCTAAGGCGAGGCCGAAAGGCGTAGTCGATGCACAACAGGTTGATATTCCTGTACCACCGTGTCCGCGCCCAAGCCAATGGTCTGCTGCCAGGGGGCTGTCTTCGGACGAACCCTGTCCCAGGGGCCGGCGGCTAGCGAAGGGGGGACGCAGGAGGGTAGTTCAGCCCGGGCGCTGGTTGTCCCGGGGCAAGCGTGTAGAGGGTCCGATAGGCAAATCCGTCGGGCAACCTCGAGACGTGATGCCGAACCGTTTCAGGTGAAGTGAATGATCCCATGCTGCCGAGAAAAGCCTCTAGCGAGCTGGCACGGTGCCCGTACCCCAAACCGACTCAGGTGGGCACGTAGAGAATACGAAGGCGATCGAGATAACTCTGGTTAAGGAACTCGGCAAATTGCCCCCGTAACTTCGGGAGAAGGGGGGCCTCGCTAGGGTGAAGGGCTTCACGCCCCGAGCTCGAGGAGGCCGCAGAGACCAGGGCCAAGCGACTGTTTACTAAAAACACAGGTGCGTGCTAAGTCGCAAGACGACGTATACGCACTGACGCCTGCCCGGTGCCGGAAGGTTACGGGGAGGGGTTAGCCGTAAGGCGAAGCTCCGAACCTAAGCCCCGGTAAACGGCGGCCGTAACTATAACGGTCCTAAGGTAGCGAAATTCCTTGTCGGGTAAGTTCCGACCTGCACGAATGGCGTAACGAATTCCGCGCTGTCTCGACCTGGTGCTCAGCGAAATTGACATTGGGGTGAAGATGCCCCATACCTGCGGAAAGACGGAAAGACCCTGTGAACCTTTACTCTAACTTGGCAGTGGCATCCGGTCCAATCTGTGTAGGATAGGTGGGAGACTTTGAAGTGGTGGCGCTAGCCATCATGGAGTCAACGTTGAAATACCACCCTGATTGTTCTGGCTGCCTAACTCGGAGACGAGGACACTGTCTGGTGGGGAGTTTGACTGGGGCGGTCGCCTCCCAAAGTGTAACGGAGGCGTGCAATGGTTCCCTCAGCCCGATCGGAAACCGGGCGTAGAGTGCAATGGCATAAGGGAGCTTGACTGCAAGACTGACAAGTCAAGCAGGTGCGAAAGCAGGCCATAGTGATCCGGCGGTTCCTTGTGGAAGGGCCGTCGCTCATCGGATAAAAGGTACTCCGGGGATAACAGGCTTATCACGCCCAAGAGTTCACATCGACGGCGTGGTTTGGCACCTCGATGTCGGCTCATCGCAACCTGGGGCGGTAGTACGTCCCAAGGGTTGGCTGTTCGCCCATGAAAGCGGTACGTGAGCTGGGTTCAGAACGTCGTGAGACAGTTCGGTCCATATCCGGTGCAAGCGCAAGAATATTGAGAGGACTCCTCCTTAGTACGAGAGGACCGGGAGGAACGCACCGCTGGTGTACCAGTTATCGTGCCAACGGTAAACGCTGGGTAGCTATGTGCGGAGAGGATAACCGCTGAAAGCATCTAAGTGGGAAGCCCACCTCAAGATGAGTATTCTCATGGGAAAACCCAGTAAGGTCACAGGTAGATTACCTGTTTGATAGGCTTTAGGTATAAGTGTAGTAATATGCGTAGCCAAGAAGTACTAATAGACCGAGGGCTTGTCCTCAATATTCCGCAATTAAATCTACAAATCATCGAAGTTACTATTACTGTGCAGCTTTCAGGGTTCTTATCAGGTAGACCCGAAAAGTTTGCTTGGTGTCTATGGTGCGGTGGAACCACTCTGACCCATCCCGAACTCAGTTGTGAAACGCTGTCACGGTGAAGATACTTTAGGGGTAGCCCTACGGGAAAATAGCTCGATGCCAAGCTTAATTTTAAGAAAAGCTCCTAGTCTTACTCAAGATTAGG
>JBJTWK010000003.1:0-5455 GCA_046081705.1 Actinomycetes bacterium
TACGACGGCGTGCAGGTCCTCTTCGGCGTCGACTTCGAGGTCGACGAGGGCGAGATCGTCGCCCTGCTCGGGACGAACGGGTCGGGCAAGTCCACCCTCCTCAAGGCCATCTCGGGCCTCGTCGAGGCCAGCGCCGGGGCCGTGGTCTTCGACGGTCGCGACATGACCTACGCGCCGCCGCACGAGGTCGCCGCCCGTGGCATCACGCAGGTGCCCGGGGGTCAGGGCACCTTCCCGACCCTCACCGTGCGCGAGAACCTCCAGCTCGCCGGCTGGCTCCACCGCCGCGACCGCGACCGCGTGCGCTCGGCCACCGAGGAGGTACTCGACCTCTTCCCGATCCTCCGGGAACGCCTCGACGAACCCGCCGGCAACCTCTCGGGCGGTCAGCAGCAGATGCTGACCCTCGGCATGGCCTTCATCGAGCGACCGCGCCTGCTCATGATCGACGAGCTCTCGCTCGGCCTGGCCCCGACCGTCGTCGGCCAGCTGCTCGAGATCGTGCAGCGGATCCGCGACGCCGGGACGACGATCATCGTGGTGGAGCAGTCGGTGAACGTCGCACTCACCATCGCCGAGCGCGCGTACTTCATGGAGAAGGGCGAGATCCGCTTCGAGGGGCCCACCGCCGAGCTCCTGGAGCGCCCGGACGTGCTGCGCTCGGTGTACCTCGAGGGCGCGGCAACCCGCGGGGCCGAACTCGCGGCGGCCCGTGACCGCGAGGACGGCCCGACCGGCCCCACGACGGACGCGTCCGCCGGCGAGCGCCCGGTACGCCTCGAGGTGCACGACGTCTCGAAGCGCTTCGGCGGGATTCACGCACTCCGCGACGTCTCCTTCGATGCCCGGGCGGGCGAGATCGTCGGCTTCATCGGTCCGAACGGCGCCGGCAAGACGACGCTGTTCGACGCGATCTGCGGCTTCACCCCCACCGACTCCGGCCGGGTCGTGCTCCTCGGCGACGACGGACCGGTCGAGTTGACGGGTCGGCGGGCCGAGGTGCGCGCCCGCCTCGGCCTCGGGCGGTCGTTCCAGGACGGCCGCCTGTTCCCCGGCCTCACGGTCACCGAGACCATCGCCGTCGCCCTCGAGGGGCAGGTCGAGGTCCGCGATCCGATCGCCGCCGCCCTCCACCTCCCGGCCGTCGCCGACTCGGAGGCCGACGTCGCCGAGCGGGTCGAGGAACTCATCGAACTCATGGGTCTCGGGGCGTTCCGGGACAAGTTCACGCGGGAGCTGTCCACCGGGAGCCGGCGGATCGTGGACATGGCCTGCGTCCTCGCGCACCAACCGTCCGTGCTGCTGCTCGATGAGCCGTCGAGCGGCATCGCCCAGCGTGAGGCCGAGGCGCTCGGTCCGCTGCTCCTGCGGATCCGGGACGCGCTCGACGCGACGATCCTCGTCATCGAGCACGACCTGCCGCTGCTCACCTCGGTCGCCGACCGCCTCGTCGCGCTCGACCTCGGCGCGGTCGTCACCATCGGCGATCCGGCCGAGGTCGTGAGCCATCCGACCGTCGTCGAGTCCTACCTCGGGACCTCCGAGGCCGCGATCGCCCGTTCCGGCTCGTCCGGGACCAGAACCGACTGACCCGACAGACCAGGAGGAACCATGCAGCCGACACCGTCCCGCAAGCGCAAGTCCGGGCTCCAGCGTTACGCCCCGTTCGCAATCGTGATCGTCGTCATCGCGGCCATCGTGCTCATCGCCGGGAACCGCAACGGCGGTGACGGCGGCTCGGACTCCGGCGGCGGGGCCGATCAGGGCTCGAAGTCGAACACCGAGCTCATCGAGGCCGGGCCGATGACGCCGGACAAGGCCGAACTCCTCGGGAAGACCGTCGACTTCGGCGAGGGCTGCGACACCGACACCGGCCGGGTGAAGATCCCGTCGTGGTACGCCCCGACCTGCGTCGAGCCGTTCCGCGGCGACAACGGCGGCGCGACCTCCCCCGGGGTCACCGGCGGGACGATCAAGGTGATCGTGTGGATCGGGGATCCGGCCAAGGACCCGCTCCAGGCCGCACTCGTGAAGAGTGCCGGCGCCGACACCGACGTCCGCACAGCCCAGGAGAACTACCAGGGCTGGATCGACCTGTACTCCGACTACGCCGAGCTCTACGGACGCCGCATCGAGGTGTCGTTCTTCAAGGGCTCCGGGGCGCCGAGCGATCCGGTGGCGGCCAAGGCCGACGCGCAGGCGATCATCGACCAGCAGCCCTTCGCCGTGCTCGGCGGGCCGAACCAGACCGACGCCTTCGCCGACGAGATCACCGCGGCCCGCATCATGTGCATGGGCTGCTCCACGGCGAGCCCGCGGCAGTTCATGGAGGATCGGGCCCCCTACATCTGGACCACGGGGCAACTGCCCGAGCAGGCGAGCACGCTGGCGGCCGAGATGATCGGCAACCTCTTCGCCGGCAAGAAGGCGAAGTGGGCGGGCGACCCGGCCCTGCGCTCCCGGACCCGGGTGTTCGGCGCGGTGCACTACGACACGCCGGCCGGTCAGCAGCGCGAGGCGTGGAAGACCTTCAAGGGTCTGCTCACCGACGCGGGGGTCGGACTCGCGAGCGACACGCAGTACTACCTCGACCTCGCGCGGGCCCAGGAGAACGCCCGCACGATCATCGCCAAGCTCAAGGCCGCGAAGGTCACCTCGGTGATCTTCTACGGGGACCCGCTGACCCCGTCGTACCTCACGAAGGAGGCCACGGCGCAGAACTACCGACCGGAGTGGATCATCGGCCCGTCGGTCTACGCCGACACCGCCGTGTTCGGCCGCATCTACGACCAGGATCAGTGGGAGCACGCGTTCGGCCTGTCCCTGATCCCGGCCCGCAGCACCCGCGAGGCGAGCGGCGCGTACAAGCTGTGGACCTGGCAGTACGGCACGCCCCCGCCGAACAACAACTACGCCGTGCACCAGGGTCCGGTGTCCCTGCTCTTCACCGGCATCAACCTCGCCGGACCGGACCTCACGCCGGAGTCCTTCCGTGACGGCATGTTCCGCGCCGGCATCGCCGGGGGCAACCCGCTGGCCGCGACCATCTCGTTCGGCAAGCACGGCATCTGGCCCGGCACGTCGAACGACCTCGGTGGCGCCGACGACGGCACCCTCGTCTGGTGGAACCCGACGGCCAAGGGTCTCGACGAGATCGGGAACGACGGCACCGGGCTCTACGAGTACGTCGACGGGGGGACCCGCTACCGGCCCGGCGACTGGCCGACGAGCGACCCCGGCATCTTCGACCCGGCGAAGTCGGTCACGATCTACGAGACCGTGCCGAAGGCGTACCTGCCCCCGCAGTACCCCTCGCCCGTCGGGGGCTGAGGGGCCCGACGTCAGGAGTCGGGGGTGGCGCGGACCCAGCCCGCCCCCGGCTCCCAGCGTCGGATGACGCGGGCCGGGTTCCCGACCGCGACCGTGCGGTCGGGGATCTCACCGGTGACCACCGAGCCCGCGCCGATCACGACGTGCTCGCCGATGCGGGCGCCGGGCAGGACGATCGTGCCGTGGCCGAGCCAGGACCCCGCGCCGATCGACACCGGCTTGGGCGGTGCGAACTGGTGCCCGATCGCGAGCTCGAGGTCCTCGTACCCGTGGTTCGCGTCCGTGATGTAGACGTGGTGGCCGGTGAAGACGTTCTCGCCGATCGTGACGGACTCGTGCGCCACGATCCCGCTGCCGCGTCCCAGCAGGACGCCGTCACCGATCTCGAGCACCACCTCACGATCGAGCACGTGGGTCGGTGACACCCCGCAGGACAGCGAGCACTGGGGACCGATGATGACCCGGCTCCCGATGCGCATGTAGCGCTCACCGAAGAGCGCCACCGGCGGGAACAGGATCGCCGAGTCGTCCCCGAAGGCGCCGAATCGGCGGGCCCGTCGACTCCGCGGCCCGATGGCACCGAGGCGGCAGATCCGCTCCCACATCGTGAGCACGACGTCGCCGGCCCGGCGGGACACGTCGAACGGGTACCGGGCGTCGGGCATGGCGAGGCAGCGTAGCGGCGGCGGCCGCCGCGCCGCCCGCCCGGTGGGGATGCTTGCACGGACACCTCGGCGGGACCACGATGCCGGACGTGGATCGCCGTCGCCCGTTGATCGCCTCCGTCGCGGTCGCCACCCTCGTCGCCGCGGCCGTGCTCGCCGGGTGCGGCTCGGGCGGGTCGAGCGAACCCACCGCCGACGGCGCGACCCTCTACGCGAACAACTGCGCCCGGTGCCACGGCGCCGAGGGCGGTGGTGGTGTCGGCCCCTCCCTCGTCGACGTCGCGGCGACCTTCCGCGACATCGACGACCAGATCACGTTCGTCTCCAACGGAGGCGGCGGCATGCCCCGGTTCGGGGACCTGCTCTCCGACGCCGACATCCGCGAGGTCGTCACCCACACCCGCGAGGCCTTCCGGTGAACACCGTGCCGATGCTCGGCCGCCTCCTCGGGCGTGGCACCGTCGCCCCACGACCGGCTGCGCCGGTTGCGCCGAGCCCGTCGCCCACCCCCGGCCACGGGCCCGGTGACGACGGCGAGCGCACCGACCCGGCCGCCGTACGCCAGCCGCGTGACAGCCAGCGCATCCGCGTCTACCGCGCCGAGACCCCGCTCGCGGGGCGTCGCTTCCCCGAACTCGACCGGTGCCGGGCCTACTGCGAGGAGGTGGTCGGCTCCCTGTGGTGGCTCGACCGCTTCCCGGAGATCGGCCTCGCCGACATCCCGATCCTGCGGGACGGTCGGGGGGCCCGGCAGGCGTTCTACCGGGAGGACCCGGGCCACCCGACGATCACGCTCCCCCGCCGGTACCGGACGAGCGGCGTCATCCTGCACGAACTCGCGCACTGGATCATGCGCGCCGACGTCGACCTCCCCAACCACGGCCGCACCTTCACCCGACTGCTCCTCGACCTGACCGGCGAGTTCGCGGGCCCCGCGATGCGCGACCGCCTCGCCGACGCGTACACCGAGCACGCCGTGAAGGTCGGCGAACCGCCCCGCCTCGGCCCCGACGGGCGCTGGCGCTACGGCGTCGACGAACGACTGCACCTCCTGCGCGGCCGATCCGTGGCCGTCCACCACCTCGAGGATGCCGGCGCACCCCCGAGCGAGGGCATCCTCACCTCGGCGACCACCCGGCGGGTCACGGTCGAGTCCGACGGCATCGTCGTGACGATCGCGCGCGGCGCGGTCTGGTCGGTCGCGCCGGCCTGACGCACGGGTGCGGACGCGGGTCGGGGTGGACACCCGGCGGCGTCCACCCCGACCTCACGTTCCGGTGCGCGCCGTGCGGCGCACGGCCGTCCTACGACAGGCGTTCGACGATCATCGCCATGCCCTGACCGCCACCGACGCACATCGTCTCGAGGCCGACCGACTTGCCGGCGTCCTCGAGGCCGTTGAGCATCGTGCCCATGATGCGGGCGCCGGTCATGCCGAACGGGTGACCGAGGGCGATCGC
>JBJTWK010000004.1:0-13866 GCA_046081705.1 Actinomycetes bacterium
CACCGTGGCAGCCTGCTCCGGGGGGAACCATGATCCGACGCTCCGTCCGCTCCGCCGCCGTACTCTCCGCCGGCCTCCTCGCCGCGTCGATGGTCGCGGGCTCCGCCGGTGTTTCCGGTGCCGCCGACCTCAAGCTGTCCCTGACCGACGCCCAACGCCAGTGTCTGATCGCCACCGGCGTCACCGTGCCGACCAGCTGGCCCACGGCCGAGGAGTTGGCGGTGCTGCAGGCGGCCGCCACCTCCTGCGGCATCACGCTGCCGGCACCGCCTGCGCCCGGGACCGGCACCGTGTCGTGCCGGCTCGTCGGACGCCTGACCTTCACGACCCCGCTGGCGACCGGTGGAACCTCGGCGACCACGGCGAACTTCAGGGGTCTGGCGGTGGGCTGCACCGGCACCGACGGCGGGGCGAGCGTGCGCCGTGGCGTCGTCACCGCCACGGTCGCCCTCCCTGCGAACGACTGTGCGGCGTTGGCGGCACCGGGTGCGACGTCGCTCGCAGGATCGGTGCGTTGGAAGACCGCCGGCGGGGCCGCGTCGATCGCCGACTCGACGATCTCGATCGACGGCATCACCGCCGACCCGACCTCGCTGCTCAAGCCGAAGTACACGGCGACCGGCACTGCGTCGGCCGGCTCGTTCTCCGGTCAGTCGATTGCGTGGACGATGTCCGTGGCGAAGTCGTACGCCGCGCTGGCCACGCAGTGCGAGCGCGGCTCGCTCCGCGGGGTCACCGTTCGCGCTTCCCAGTCGAGCGTCGCGATCGGTGCGTCCGTCCTCTGAACCCCGCCATCCTGACGTCGAGGAGGCCCGGGCCGAGTGCCCGGGCCTCCTCGCGTTCGGTCATCGTGGGGCCGTCTCGAAGGACCCACGCAGGGTCCCGACGGATCAGAGCCGTTCGGGTGTGATGCCGCATGCTGCGGCGGCGGCCAGGAGGGCCTTGAGCTCGGACTTCGTGGGGCGGGTCGTCGGGATCGTGACGCCGGCGTCGGCCAGGCACTGGCGCTGCGCCTCCGTCAGGAGCTCGGCCGGGTCGGACGGCAACTCGCCACTCGGCGCGGCGTCCGGAGCGACGGGCAGGGCGCTCGGGGCCGGTGCCGGGAGGGTGATGCCGCAGGACTCGGCCGCCGCCTTGAGTGCCGCGAGTTGTTCGGCCGTCGGTCGGGTCGTCGGCACGGTGATGCCGGCGGCGGTGAGGCACCGGCGTTGCGCGTCGGTGAGGACGGCACCGGATCGACGAGCGCCCACGGACCCGGGCGCCGCCGAGGTCGGCACAGGTGCCGGCGCGGCGGCTGGGGCGGTGATGCCGCAGGACTCGGCCGCCGCCTTGAGTGCCGCGAGTTGTTCGGCCGTCGGTCGGGTCGTCGGCACGGTGATGCCGGCGTCGGTGAGGCACTGACGCTGTGCGTCGGTGAGGACGGAGGTCCGCGGGCGGCGCAGTGACACTCCGCAGGACTTCGCCGCCGCGGCGAAGGCCTTGAGCTGCTGGAGCGTCGGCCGGCCCTCGGGCCGCGTCACGCCGGCGTCGGCGAGGCACTGGCGCTGCTCGTCGGTGAGTCCGGTCAGGCCACGCCGAACATGGTCGCGCATGACCTTCCCGAGCGGGATGGCACAGGACTCGGCTGCGGTGCGCAGCGCCCTGATGTCGGCCTTCATCGGGCGTGCGGTCGGCTTGGTGATGCCGGCGTCGGTGAGGCACCGACGCTGTTCGGCGGTGAGGCGTGCGGGTCCTCGCGCGCCGGTCGCACCGGTGCTGTCGGCCGCGGCGACGCCGGTGCCGATGGTCGCAAGGGTCAGGGTCGCGAGGGCTGTGGTGCTGGCGAAGCGGCGGAGCCTCGGGGTTCGGTGCTGCATGGTGTCGTCCTCTCGAGGGTCGGTGCCGTCGGTGGCTGGAGCACGCCGTGAGGGGGTATCGGCACGCGCGACCTCCGACTTGAGGGATTCCGCGGAACGGTTCCGGGCCCGTGGCGGGTCCCGGTGGATCCTCCGCCCCGGCACCGGCCGTTGGTGAGCACCGCCAGACGTCCGTCCTGTCGCGCGCCCGGGCGGTCGGCGGGTCCGATGGATCAGATCGAGATGAGGAGCGCGGCGAGCGCGATCACGAGCGTGCCGGCGGTGACGACGCCGAGCAGTCGGGACTCGGCCCGATGCCGTCCGGTGTGGGTGGTCGCCGAGAGGCGGTGGGCCGCCTGGAGGCCGAACCACCAGATCACGGTGCCGACGAGCACGCACGCGACCGATGCGATCGCGAGCGGACCCCCGTCCTTGAGCGCGTAGCGCCCGATACCGCCGAGAATGATGATCATCGCGAGCCCGGTGCGGTGCCACGCGAGGTCGGTGCGTTCGCCGGCCAGTCCCCGTTCCGGGTCGTGGTCCCAGCGCGACACGCTCAGGCTCCGGGCTGGAACACGGCGAGCACGGCCGCGATGAGGGCGACGACCACGATGCCGACGGTGAGGATGCGGGGCAGGTTGGATCGGGGGAGCGGCCGCTCGTGGCGCATGGCCGCCTCGTTGTCTCGCCACTCGCCGAGCGAGCGCCACGACACGAACGCGCCGAGGAGGATCATCGGGATGCCGAGGATCCTGCGACCGAACTCGACGCTGAACTTCGGCAGGATCCCGACCACCACGACGCCGGTCGCGATGATCGCGAGGGCGGTGCGGTTCCAGGCGAGGAAGGTGCGTTCGTTGGCGTAGGTGAACCGCACGTCGGGCTCGACCTCGTGGTCGTGGCCCTCCGACGTCCCGCCCGGTGCGTCCGGCGCTCGTTCCTCCATCGGTCGCCGAACCTAGCCGCCGACCCCGGCGAGTTCCCGGACGCAGCCCTCGACCATGGCCGGGACGGCCGCGGCTGTCGTGGCGCTCGCGAGCACGTGGCGGTCGGGTCGCACGATCGCGGCGACGAGCCCGTGCGCGCGGAGCCACGGCACGGTGAGTTCGGCGTCGACGACGGGCAGCCGGCCGGCCCGGGCCCGGTCCTCGGGGGCGAGCGACGACCACGCGATGGGGTCCACGACGAGGACGACGTCGTCACCGAGGAGATCGTCGCGCCGGGTGCCTGACCCGTCGATCGGTTGCGGGATCCGCTCGGTGCGGAGTGGATCCGCGGGGTCGCCGAGGCCCGGACCGATCGGGGGGACGGTGGGCGTCGGCGGACGGTCGTTCGTGCGATCGAGGAGGAAGGCGTCGCGCATGGCAGCCTCCTCCGGATCGGTGGTCTGGATGATGCGACCCGCCGCCACCGCGGTCTCGATGAAGGAACGGACGTGCGGCGCGCGTTCGGTCTCGTAGGTGTCGAGGATCGCGGGGTCGGAGGAACCTCGGAGGACCCGGGTCAACTTCCACTCGAGGTTCGCGGCGTCCCGGATCCCGGCGCACATGCCCTGACCGAGGAACGGGGGCATCTGGTGGGCGGCGTCGCCGGCGAGGAGCAGGCGGCCGGCCCGCCAGCCCGTGGCGATGAGCGCGTGGAACGAGTACACCGCGGACCGGATCACCTCGACACGGTCCGGGTCGATCCACGGGCCGATGAGGTCGCGGATGCGCTCGGGGGTCTCCATCGATTCGGCCGTCTCGCCCGGGAGCAGCATGAACTCCCAGCGCCGGTGGTCGCCGGCCGAGGGGATGAAGGTCGCCGGTCGGGCCGGCGTGCAGTACTGGGTGGGGCGGGTCGGGAGTTCCGCCCCACCGCGCAGCATGACGTCGACGACCAACCAGGGCTGGTCGAAGACGAGGTCCTCGAGGGTGGCCCCCATCGCGGCGCGTACGAGTGAGCGCGCGCCGTCGCAGCCGACGGCGTACGCCGCGGTCACGGTCCGCTCGGCGCCGGTGCACAGATCCCGCACCACCACTGCGACCCCGTCGCCGCGGTCGTCGATCGTCAGCACCTCGTGCTCGAGGTGCACCTGTGCGCTCGGCAACTCGGCGACGCGCGAGCGCAAGGCCCGCTCGACGTCGGGTTGGTAGAACATGAACGAGCGCGGCCAGCCCTCGGCGATCTCGTGGTCCTCGGCCTCGAACGACATGAGGACGCGGTCCTCGGCGTCGACGAAGTCCATCCCGCTCGTCGCCTTCGTGGCGGGCAGGATGGCGTCCATCGCGCCGAGCTGTTGGAACACCCGCGCGATCTCGGCGTCGAAGTGCGCGGCGCGGGGCAGCGTGAACACGTCGGCCCCACGTTCGAACGCCGCGACCCGGACCCCCCGCTGGGCGAGCAGGCCGGTGAGTACGGTGCCGACCGGGCCGTACCCGATGACGGCCACCTCGACGTCGTGGATCCCGGCGGCGTTCATCCGGCGGCGGCCCGGGCGGCGATGTCCTCGGGGATGATGAACTCGGCGGGTACGGGGGGTGCCCACGCGTACAGGGCACGAAGGTCCGCGATCGAGGTCGCCTCCCACGCCGCGTCGTCGTCGATGACGTCGAGGTCCGAGTGGTACTCGGCGAAGTTCCCGGCCGGGTCGCGCAGGTACCAGAAGTTGTTCGAGCCGATCCAGTGGCGTCCGAGCCCCCACACGTGACGGCCCGGGTCCGTGGACAGGACGTGGGCGGCACCCCGCCCGATCTCGTCGACGTCGGCGAGGGTCCACGACGTGTGGTGCAGGTAGGTCAGGGGAGCCTGCTGGACGAGCAGGTTGTGGTGCTCGGTCGAGCACCGGAGGAATCCCGCGAGACCGCTGATCTCATCGCTGATGCGGAAGCCCACGCCCTCGGTGAAGAACCGCTGGGTGGCGACCTGGTCGGGGGAGCCGAGCACGACGTGGCCGAGCTTGCTCGGTCGTACCGGCCCGGACCGGTCGAGCGCGGCGGCCCGGGCGTTGCGGCGCACGGGGTGCCCGGGTGCGTTGACCGGATCCGGCTCCCACGCCGGCGGCGCGTACCGCGGCGCGATCTCCACCACCACGGTGGTGCCCGTCACCGGTTCGACGGTGGTGATGCGGTCGGCGGCCCGGGTGACCTCGACCCCGAGCGCCTCGACGGAGGCGGCGACGCGCTCGAGGTCGTCGGGGTCCTCGGCGCCGATGCCGAGTTCGACGAGTCGCCGGTGCTCGGTGGTCA
Source organism: Actinomycetes bacterium (assembly GCA_046081705.1). Taxonomy (GTDB): domain Bacteria; phylum Actinomycetota; class Acidimicrobiia; order IMCC26256; family IMCC26256; genus IMCC26256. The sequence goes on from JBJTWK010000004.1 coordinate 5,063, forward strand.
CGAGGCGCAGCTGCTCGCCGCCGTCGCGCGTCGCGAAGCCGCCGGTGGGGGTGTCCTCGAGGCCGAAGTCCCGGTAGAAGTCGGCCACCGGCGCGACGTCGGGGACGCCGACCACGATGCTCGTGAGGCGGTGCAGGGCCACGTCAGGCCTCCGGGATGTGCGTGGCGCCGTAGGCCCGCTCGATCGTGAGTTCGATGATGACGCGGCCCATGGCGGCGACCGTGTCGTCGCTGAGGGGTTCGGGCAGCGGCGCGCCGCTCATGCGTTCGAAGATGCGGGTCGTGGCGGCGCCGGCGCCCTCGGTCACGATGCGCGCCGGTCCCTCGACGGTCACGCACGGGTACGGCGCGTCGTGGCCGGTCACGCAGTACGACGCGCGTCCGTCGCGAGCGACGTCGCGGGCCTTGGCCCGGGTGGCCTCGGTCGAGATGAGGATGCGATCCCCGTCGAGCACGTGGCGCACGACCGAGAGCCGGGGCCGACCGTCGGTCCGGAGCGTGCCGAGCACGCCGCTCGGTTCCGCGTCGACGAAGGCCCGGACATCGGGTCCGAGCGCACTCACGCGATCACCGCCGTGTCGTCGGGCTCGGCGACCACTGGGTTCTCGAGGACTCCGATCCCGTCGATCTCGATCCGGACGGTGTCGCCGGGCACCAACCACCGTGGCGGCTGGCGAACGATCCCGACCCCCGCCGGCGTGCCGGTCGCGATGATGTCGCCGGGTTCGAGGGTGCAGGAGGTCGAGAGCGTGGCGATCTGCTCGGCCACCGAGAAGATCATGCCGCTCGTCGGCGCGTCCTGGAGCACCTCGCCGTTCACGAGGGTCCGGATGTGCAGCGCCGACGGGTCGGGCAGCTCGTCGGGCGAGACGATCCACGGTCCGACGGGTCCGTGGGTGTCGAACGACTTGCCGATGGTCATCGTGGGCGCCCGCAGTTGCCAGTCGCGCACGGTGACGTCGTCGACGATGGTGTACCCGGCGACGACCTCGAGTGCCCGTTCGACCGGGACGTGGCGGCACCGTCGACCGATCACGACGCCGAGTTCGCCTTCGTAGTCGACCATCGCCGACACCCGCGGCACGTGGATCTCCCCGCCGTGGCCGGTGAGGCAGGTGACCTGCTTGTTGAAGAACACCGGGAAGTCGGGTTCGGGTCGACCCGTCTCGGCGCAGTGGTCGGAGTAGTTGAGGCCGATGGCCAGGAACTTGCGCGGCGCCGCGACCGGCGGGAGGAGGCGCACCGCACCGAGGGGGACCCGCGGGGCGGCGTCGAGGTCCGCGGGCACGGTCCCCACGAGGACCCCGATCGGGTCGACGTCCCCGAGATCGGCGATCTCGTCGCCGAGGACGACGCCGGTCCGGGCCCGACCCTCGTGGTCGAAACGGGCGATGCGCATGGTGGCTCCGATCCCAGGGCCCGGGTTCCGGGCGATCGACCGAATCTATAATCTATAGAGCATGACGACAACCCCCGCCCCGACCCGGGCCGACTGGGTGGACGCGCGCCTGCGCACCGAGATCCTCGCCGGACGCCTCGAGCCCGGTTCCCGACTCGTGGTCGCCGATCTCGCCGCCCGCTTCGGGGTGAGCCCGACGCCCTTGCGCGAGGCGTTGCGACGGCTGGCGGCCGAGGGGTTCGTCGACTGGCCGCCCCAACGGGGGGCTCGGGTGGCGACCGCGACGCGCCGGGACGCGGAGGACCTCTACGAACTGCGCCTCGCGCTCGAACCGGTCGCGTTCGGCCAGTCCATCCGCGCCGGACGGGACGACCCCGACCGCGCCGAGGAGATACGCGGCGCGTACGTGGCCTTCCGGGACGCGGGGACCGATCTCGGCGCGGTGCTCGAGGCGCACCGAGCGTTCCATGCGACCCTCATGGTCCGGTGCCCGAACCGGCCGATGCTCACCGCGATCGATCGGTACGCGCAGCAGTCGATGCGCTTCCAGATGCTCGCCACCGCCGGGCGGGCCGGACGGCGTGACCTCGACGCGGAGCACCGGGCGCTCGTCGAGGCCGCGGTCGACGGGCGGGCCGACGACGGGGTGCGCATCCTCACCGCGCACCTCGCCGGCAGTCTCGCCGAACTCCGCGCCGCGTCGGCCTGACCGATCCGGGGGGATCGGACGTCCGGGTCACGGGCTCGGCGGCGTGCGCTCCTCCATGCCCCAGGGCTCGCCCGAATCGCGCAGGAGGTCGAGGAAGGGCACCGCGTCGAAGGCCTCCGGACCGAGGACCCCGGCGCCGGACCAGACGCCCTCCGCCATGAGTTCCATCGCGACGACCGGGTTGATGGCGGTCTGCCAGACCACGGCCTGGGAGCCGTGCCGGCCCATGCACTCGTCGTTGTCGGCGACGTGGAACAGGTACACGGCCCTCGGCGCTCCGTCCGGTCCGAGGCCGGTGACGTACGTGCCCGCACAGGTGCGCCCGTGCATGCGGTCGCCGAGGAGGGCCGGGTTGGGGAGGACGGCGGCGACGACGTCCCGCGGGCTCACCCGTTGGCCACGGACATCCACCGGCTCGGTCGAGTCGAGCCCGAGGGTGTTGAGCGTGCGCAGCACATCGATGAACTCCTCGCCGAGGCCGTACTTGAAGGTGGCCCGGCGGCAGTCGATCCACCGGGGGATGAGCGCGACCTCCTCGTGCTCGACGTTGACGCACTCGACGGGTCCGATGCCCTCCGGGAAGTGGAACACCTCGGGTTCGGAGAACGGTTCGGTCGTGAACCACCCGCGATCGCGCTCCCAGACGAGCGGGGGGTTGAGGCACTCCTCGATCGTGGTCCAGATCGAGAAGGTCGGCGCGAACGCGTAGCCCTCGACCTCGAGGTCGGCGCCGTCGCGCACGCCGACCTCGTGGAGCTCCGAGAAGAGGTGGTCGCGGGCGTAGCGGGCGAACACGTCGGAGAGGCCGGGTTCGACGCCCATGCCGACGAGGGCGAGCCGGCCCCGATCGGCCCAGACCTCGGCCTTGGCGAACTGGGCGTCGCCGAGCATCACCCCGGGCCGGGAGAAGGGCTCGGTCGGGTGCCGCTGCGAGAGGCTCATCGCCATGTCGAGGTAGTGCGCATCGGCCTCGAGTGCGGCGTCGAAGATCGGCATGACGAACCGGGGATCGGCGGCGTTCATGACGACGTCGGCCCGGACGGCGCGCGCGAGTTCGACGATCGACCTCGAGTCGGCGGCGTCGACGCGGGCGCCGGCGAACCGGTCGTCCCCGGTGCCGGCGGCGACGGCCGCGGCCCGGTCCCCGTCGATGTCGGCGATGGTGCAGTGCTCGAAGAACCCGCGCCGCGCCGCGGCCGTGGCGATCGCGCCGCCGACGCCGCCCGCCCCGACCACGAGGATGCGCATCGCACTCACGATAGATCGCCGGTGTAGGTGTCGGTGCCGGGGACCGTGGCCCGGAACGGGGAGGCGAAGACGACCTCTCCGAGTCCGGCCGCGGCGAACGCCTCGCCGAGTCCGGCGAATCGGTCGTCCCACACCTCGACGGCCGGTTCCTCGAGGAAGTACAGGTGCACGTAGCGGTCGCGGCCGTCGTCGCGGGGGACGTCCTTCGGGGCGTCCTGCATCAGCGGGACCGGCGTGAACGTGACGAGTTGATCCGCGGGCAGCGGGTGGGACGCCGACCACTCGGCCACTGCGTCGGGGGTGACCCCCTCCGCGAGTTCGAACACGACCATCGCGAGGCCCGGGTACCGGTGGTCGAGTGCCATCTCGGTCGGCACGCCGTCGTCCGACGCGTGCTGCTCCTTCGAGAACTTGTACATGAGCGTGTGCACGTGATCGCGGTGCGGGAACATGCGGTCGTTGTCGTGGAGCCAGTTGACCTGATCGGTGCCCCACCGCATCCACTCGCCGAACTTGCCGGCGAGGATCCAGTAGAGGGCGAGGTAGGAGCCCTTCGTGGTGTCGGGGGCGAACGAGGAGGATGCCGGGTAGCGCTTCGCCTTCTCGGCCCGGGTCGCGACGTAGCGCGTGCCGGCGATCGTCCAGGCGCCGATCATGCAGCCCGCGTAGAAGTGGTCGCGCTCGTACCAGCGGTTGTACTCGACCTCGTGGCCCTCGTGGGGCTCGACGAGGGTGATGAGGGCTCCACCGAGCTTGATCGGGCGAACCCGGGTGTCGCCGCTGCCGACTTCCTGGATGGTCATCCGTCCTCTTCCGTCAGGGCCGCCAGGGCCCGTTTGTCGACCTTCATCATGCTCGTCACGGGCAGGGCATCGACGATCACGAGGCGTTCGGGCGCCTTGTAGTCGGCGATGCGCTCACGGCACCACGACCGTAGTGCCTCGAGATCGGGCGGTTCCGCGGGGTCCGCGGGCACGACGAACGCCACCCCGATCTCGCCGATCACCGGCGCCGGGGTCCCCACGACGGCCACGCGGTCGACGAGGGGGTGGTCGCTCAGCACGTGCTCGACCTCGGCCGGGTACACGTTGTACCCGCCGCGGATGTACATCTCCTTGAGCCGGCCGACGATGCGGAGGTTGCCCGCGGGGTCGAGGCGGCCGAGGTCCCCGGTGTGGAGCCAGCCGTCGGCGTCGAGCACGGAGGCCGTGAGGGCCGGATCGTGCCAGTACCCGGCCATGACCATCGGGGAGCGCACGAGGATCTCTCCGACCTCGCCCGGCTCCACTGCGGCCCCGCGCTCGACGAGGCGCAGCTCGAGTCCGCTCGCGGGTCGGCCGACCGTCTCGGCCACGACGTCGTCCGGATCGCCGAGCCGGGTTCCGGTGGTGACGCCCGCCTCGGTGCTGGTGTAGCGGTTCATCACGGGACAGCCGAGCGCCTCCCGCATGCGCCGCACGAGATCGGGCGCGACCGCCGACCCGCCGATGCCGCAGATGCGCAGTGCCGAGCAGTCGGTGATCGCGAGGTCCGGATGGGCGAGCACGAGTTCCCACTGGGTCGGCACGCCGGTGCCGACGGTGATGCGCTCGTCCCGGAGGAGGCGCAGGGTCTCGACGGCCGACCAGGGCTCACCGGTGAGCACGAGGGTGGTGGCGTGGGCCAACTCGTCCCAGATCCGGGTCATGTACCCGACGTGGGCGAACGGGAGGGAGACGAGCCGCCGGTCGCCGTCGGCGGTGAGTTCCCCCATGTTGCGCGAGATCGCAGCGAGGCGCGCGTGGTCGTACACGGCGCCCTTGGGTTCACCGGTCGTCCCGCTCGTCCACACGATGCACGCGGGATCGCTCGGCCCGAGCGCCGGTTCGACGGTCGGTGCGGTCGCGTACGCCGTTGCGAACTCCGCGGGATTGACGACCGTCCCCGCCGGGACGCCCTCGGGGAGGATCCCCGGGTCGGGGACGACGGTGACGACGGGAGCGGTCCGACGCAGGATGCTCGCGCGCTCAGGGGTACCGAGCCGCTGGTTGATCGCCGAGGTGACCGCGCCGATGCGCAACGCGCCGAGGTACCACGCGGCGAAGTCGATGCCGCTCGGGAGCAGGAGGCCGACCACGTCGCCGCGACCGACCCCGCGGTCGGCGAGCATCGCCGCGGTGCCGGCGCTCATCCGCTCGAGCTCGGCGTAGGTGACCCGGCGGTCGCCGTGCACGTAGGCCTCGCGCGTCGGGTGCGCGGCTGCGGTCGCCGTGAGCACGTCGCGGGTGGTCCTCGCGGTCATGGCGGGAGAGGGTAGGTCGCCCCGGCCGCACTGCCGGTCGCGTCACCCGGCCGACCCGCGCGGCGCGCCCGGTGGGTTGTTAGATTCGGCCGTTCCCGAGCATCCGAGCCCGACCGCCAGGAGAGCCCCATGGCCCGCTTCACCGACCGCACCGCCATCGTCACGGGGGCGGGTTCCGGCCTCGGGCGGGCCACGGCCGAACTGCTCGCCGCCGAGGGCGCCCGGGTCGCCGTCCTCGACATCGTCGAGGAGAACGCAGCGAGCGTCGCCGACGCCATCACCGCCGCCGGCGGGACCGCGGCGGCGTTCCGATCGGACGTCTCGAACCTCGACGACTGCCTCGCGACGGTCGACGCCGTCGCCTCGTCGCTCGGTCGCCCGCAGGTGCTCATCAACTCGGCCGGGGTCCTCGGATCCTCCCGCTCGGAGGAGGAGACCGCCGAGCAGTGGCGGCGGATCCTGTCGGTGAACCTCGACGGCACCTTCTTCATGTGCCGCGCGACGCTGCCCCACCTCCTCGACGGCGGCGGCACGATCGTGAACATCGCCTCGAACGCGGGGTTCATGGGCCAGCCGTTCAGCGCGGCGTACTGCGCCTCGAAGGGCGGCGTGGTCAACCTCACGCGTGCGCTGGCGGTCGAGTACCTCGCGCAGGGGGTGCGGGTGAACGCCGTCGCGCCGGGCGGCATGCGCACCCCGCTCACCAAGTCGTTCAACCTGCCCGAGGGTTCCTCCGTCGACGACCTGCGCACGATCATGTCGAAGATCGGCGTGTCGCAGCCCGCGGAGGTCGCGACCTGCGTGGCGTACGTCGCCTCGGACGACGCTCGCTACATGGTCGGCTCGATCGTCAACTTCGACGGCGGGCTGGTCTGCTACGGAGGAGGGTTCCCGCAGTGAACGGTTGGATCACCGACTGGACCTCGCTCTGGGACCTCATCGAACGACGGGCCGATGCGACCCCGGACGCGCGGTTCGCGATCGACGAGCACGAGGACTCGCTGACCTTCGCCGAGTACCGCGACGCGGCGCTGCGCACCGCGGCGGGGTTCGCCTCGCTCGGTGTCGGCGAGGGTGACGTCGTGTCGTGGCAGTTGCCCACGTGGCTCGACTCCATGGTGCTCGTCGGTGCGCTCAGTCGCCTCGGTGCGGTCCAGAACCCGATCCTCCCGATCTACCGCGACCGCGAGGTCGGCTTCGTGGTGCGTCAGGCGGGCTCGAAGGTGCTCGTCGTCACCGGCGAGTGGCGCGGGTTCGACTACGCGGCGATGGCCCGGGGGATCGCGGGCGACACGCCGGGCCTCGAGGTCGTGGTCGTCGAGCGGGGCACGCTGCCCACCGGCGATCCGGCGTCGCTCGGCCCGGTGCCGGCGGGCGCCGCCGGACCGTTCACGCCGGGGGTTCGCACCGAGGCGCCGCTCCGCTGGCTCTTCTACACCTCGGGCACCACCGCCGACCCGAAGGGGGCCAAGCACACCGACTTCACCGTCGGGCACTCGGGGTACGCGATGGTCGACGCGTTCCAGCTCACCGCCGAGGACCGCAACGCCCTCGTCTTCCCGTTCACCCACATCGGTGGGGCGGGCTGGCTCGTCGCCGGGCTCATCGCCGGCACGCCGCACGTCATCGTGGAGGGGTTCGTGCCGGCCACGACCATCCCGGTGCTCGAGCGGGAGCGGGTGACCGTGGCGGGTGCGGGCACCGTGTTCCACCTCGCCTACCTCAACGCCCAGCGCCACGCCGACCACCCGTTGTTCCCCGACGCGCGGCTCTTCGTCGGGGGCGGCGCGGCCAAGCCTCCCGCGCTGCACTACGAGGTGCAGGCCGAACTCGGGGGCCAGGGCATCCTCTCGGGGTACGGCCTCACGGAGTGCCCGATCCTGTCGATGTCGCGGCTCACCGACACCGACGAGCAGCTCGCCAACACCGAGGGTCCGCTCACGGCGGGCGTCACCGTCAAGGTCGTCACGATCGACGGCGAGGTGGTGGGCCGGGGTCACGAGGGCGAGATCCGGGTGACCGGTCCGCAGCTCTGCCTCGGGTACACCGACCCCGAGCTCGACGCGCACGGCTTCGACGAGGAGGGGTACTTCCGCACCGGCGACCTCGGCATCGTCGATGCCGACGGCTACGTCACGATCACCGGCCGACTCAAGGACGTCATCATCCGCAAGGGCGAGAACATCTCGGCGAAGGAGGTCGAGGACCTCCTGTTCACTCACCCGGCGGTCGCCGACGTCGCGGTGATCGGGCTGCCGGACCCCGCGAGCGGCGAGCGCGCGTGCGCCGTCATCGTCGTGGAGGAGGGGCACGACGCCCCGACCCTCGAGGACGTGTTCGGGTTCTGCAAGGACGGTGGGCTCATGACCATGAAGATCCCGGAGCAGGTGGAGATCCTCCCCGTGCTGCCGCGCAACCCCACTGGCAAGGTCCTCAAGCACGAACTGCGCAAGCAGTACTCGGAGTAGGAGCCCCGATGCCCCTCGACGCCGAGCAGCAGGCGCTCGCCGCCCGCGTCTCCAACTGGGGCCGGTGGGGCGCCGACGATCAGCGCGGCACGCTCAACCTCCTCGACGAGGCGGCCACGCGGCGCGGTGCGGCGGCGGTGCGCTCCGGGCGCTCGTTCCCGCTCGCGATCGGGGTCGGGGCGAACGGACCACAGACCGGTCGCATCCCGGGTCGAACCAACCCGATCCACACCATGACCGCGGTGTCGTTCGCGTTCACCGGCGACCCGGGTGACTTCCAGACGAGCGACGACAAGATCGAGACCGGCACCCACACGACCACACACTGGGACGCGCTCGCCCACGCCGGGTACGACAACCTCCTCTACAACGGGCGGTCCAACTCGGTGGTCACCCAGGACGACGGTGCGACCGAACTCGGCATCGACAACTTCGGCCCCATCGTCACCCGGGGCCTGCTCTGCGACGTCGCCCGACTCAAGGGCGTCGACTGGTTCGACGAGCCGTACCCGGTGACGGGTGCCGATCTCGACGCCTGCCTCGACGCGGCCGGCCTCGCCGTCCAGCCGGGCGACATCGTCCTCGTGCGCACGGGGCAGATCCACTGGTTCAAGCAGGGTGACAACCGGCGCTTCGCCGACATCTCGCCCGGGATCGGGCTCGACGCGGTCGAGTGGCTCCAGGCGCACGACGTCGCCG
>JBJTWK010000005.1:0-5252 GCA_046081705.1 Actinomycetes bacterium
CTGCGGATCTACGAGGAGGAGGCGATCCCCGCCCTCGCCGAGCACGGGCACTGGAGCGGCCGGGCCACCTACATCGACCTCGACGGCGTGCCCGTGCCCACGATGGTCGACGCGTCCCAGCACCGGGGTGCCGACGGGCGCACCTTCTACACGCTCAAGGCCCACGACATCACCGAGCACGTGCGGCTCGCCGAGCAACTCGCCCGGTCCGAGGCCTGGTTCCGTTCCATCGTCGAGTCCACCGCGCACGGCGTCGTCGTCACCACCGAGGGGACCGGCATCGTCTACGTGAGCGCCGAGACCGAGCGGATGAGCGGGTTCCGGGCCGATGAGCTCATTGGGAACGGGCTGCTCGACTTCATCCGCCCCGACATGCTGGCCGCGGCCCAGTCGGAGGTCGCCCGGTGGGCGCCCGACGCGCGGCTCGCTCCCCGCGACGTCCAGTTGCGGTGCGCCGACGGCAGCTTCATCTGGGTCGAGATCTCCAGTACGCCGTTCGACTACGGATCGGGGGCCTCGCGGCTCTTCACGATCCGGGACCTCACCCAGCGGCGCGCGCTCGAGGAACGGGTCGCCCAGGAGGCCCGCCGGTTCACGGAGGTCGTGCACAACCTCGGCGATGCGGTCTCGATCGTCGACGAGACCGGGAACGTGCTCTACCGCAGTGCGAAGGCCGAGGAACTCTTCGGCGTCACCGAGACGATGTCGCGTCGGCGGGCGGCGCGCCCGGCGATCGTGCACCCGAACGACCTTGAGATCATGGCGGAGGCGTTCCGCTCCATCGTCGAGGGGGCCGGCGCGCCGTCGCCGATCGTCGAGTACCGGATGCTCGGGCGCAACGGCACGTGGCGGTTCTGCGAGTCGACCCTCACCGATCTGCGGCACGAACCGGCGGTGGCCGGCATCGTCATCACGACCCGTGACATCACCGACCGCCGGCGATCCGAGCGCCTCGTGCGCGACCAGGCCGAGTTCCTGCGCCTCGTCGCAGGCGGCGCCCCGCTCAACACGACCCTCTCCACGCTCTGCGACCTCATCGAGCAGTACCTCCCGCACAGCAAGGCGTCGATGATGCGGGTCGAGGACGGGACCCTCAACTTCCTCGCCGGCCCGAGCATCCCCGAGGAGATCGTGCTCGGCATGCGCTCGATCGCGATCTCGCCCGACACCGCGGCCTGCGGGCGTGCCGCGGCGATCGCCGAACCGGTCCACACCCCCGACATCGGCGCAGAGCCCGGCCTCGCGGCGTTCGCCCCGACGATGTTGCGGGCCGGCCTGCGATCGATGCTCTCGACCCCGGTCCTCGATCCCGAGACGGGCGAGACGATCGCCACGATCGGCGTGTACTGGCCGGACGTCCACGAGCCCACCGACGAGGAGCGCGGACTCATCGAGACGCTCCAGGCGCTCGCCGGCATCGCGATCGACCGCAAGGAGGCCGAGGTCCGCTTGGCCCACCAGGCCCACCACGACGCGCTCACGGGTCTACCGAACCGGGCGCTGTTCACCGAGGTGCTCCAGATCGCGCTCGGCCGCACCGCCCGCAGCGGGCGGGTCGACGCCGTGCTGTTCGTCGACCTCGATCGCTTCAAGCACGTGAACGACAGCCTCGGCCACGAGGTGGGTGACGAGCTGCTCGTCGCCATCGCGGGTCGCCTGCGCGCGGTCGCCCGGGCCGGGGACACCATCTCGCGCTTCGGCGGCGACGAGTTCACGGTGCTGTGCGAGGACCTCGACCCCGAGGCGGCCCGCCGCGTCATCGCCGAGGTGGCCCAGCGCGTGCTCGACGCCATCGCCGAGCCCGTACAGCTCGCCGGCCAGGCCATCCGGCTCTCCGGCAGCGTCGGGGTGGCGATCGGGGGACCCGGCGCCACCCCCGGGTCGATGCTGCGGGACGCGGACACTGCGATGTACCGGGCCAAGGAGCGGGGCAAGGCCCGCTGGGAGATCTTCGACGATGAGCTCCGGGCTGCGACCCAGCGCCGCCTCGAGATCGAGATCGCGCTCCACACCGCGCTCGAACGGGGCGAGTTCATCGTCGAGTACCAGCCGATCATCGACCTCGCGGCCGATCGGGTCGAGGGGCTCGAGGCCCTCGTACGCTGGCGTCACCCCGAGCGCGGCGTCGTGCCGCCGAGCGACTTCGTCGGTCTGGCCGAGGAGACGGGCATCATCGGCGGCATCGGCGCCTTCGTGCTCGGTGAGGCGTGCCGGCAGGTCGGCACCTGGATGGCGGACGGCACGGTCGACGCGGACTTCCACATCGCGGTGAACCTCTCGGCCCGTCAGTTCGAGCACGAGGACATCGTCGCCACCGTGCGGGCCGCGATCGACGACGCGGGCATCGCGCCGCGCCAGCTCTGCATCGAGGTCACCGAGGGCACCCTCATGGCGAGCGGTTCGGTCGAGATCCTCCAGCGGCTCCACGAGCTCGGGGTCCGGGTCGCGATCGACGACTTCGGCACCGGGTACTCGTCGCTCTACTACCTGAAGCGGTTCCCGGTCGACGTCGTGAAGATCGACCGCTCCTTCGTGGACGGCCTGGGCACCGACGCCGACGACGAGGCGATCGTGACCGCGGTCCTCAGCCTCGGCCACGCGCTCGGCCTCCGGGTGGTGGCCGAGGGGGTCGAGACCGAGGCCCAGTTGGACCGGCTCGTGGGGCTCGGCTGCGACGCGGCCCAGGGGTACCTCATGTCCCGGCCGGTCCCGGCGGACGAGGTCCAGCGCACGCTCATCGGCTGAGCGTCCCGTCACACGGTCCGCACCGAGCCGAAACATTCCCGTAACAGCACCACCTTACGGTCTCCTCACCGATTCCTGAACGAGGTGGTGCACATGAAGATCAATGCAGGGGACACCGCGTGGGTGCTGGTGTCGGCGGCGCTCGTGCTGTTCATGACCCCGGGCCTTGCGCTGTTCTACGGCGGCATGGTGCGGGCGAAGAACGTGCTGAGCATGCTGATGCAGAACTTCGTCTCGATGGGCCTCATGGTCGTCATCTGGGCGGCCATCGGGTACACGCTCGCCTTCGGGGGAGGATCGTCGCTCATCGGCAACCTCGACTTCGCCGGGTTGAGCGGAGCCGCTGACGTCGCGCCCCCGGGCTTCAGTGCCCTGACCATCCCGCCCCTCCTCTTCATGGTGTTCCAGATGACGTTCGCGGTCATCACGCCCGCCCTCATCTCGGGCGCGATCGCGGACCGCATGAAGTTCTCGGCCTGGGTGATCTTCCTGGGCCTCTGGGGGATCCTCGTGTACTCGCCGGTCGCCCACTGGGTGTTCTCGCCCGAGGGCTGGCTGTTCCAGCGCGGCGCGCTCGACTTCGCCGGCGGCACCGTGGTCCACATCAACGCCGGCATCGCGGCCCTCGCGCTCGCCCTCATCCTCGGCCGCCGCCGGGGTTGGCCCAAGCACCCGATGCCCCCGCACAACCTCACCCTGACCCTCATCGGCACGGGCATCCTCTGGTTCGGCTGGTTCGGGTTCAACGCAGGGTCGGCGCTCGCGGCGAACGGCGTCGCCGTGACCGCGTTCGTGAACACGATGATGGCGGCCGCCGCCGGCATGCTCGGATGGCTCCTCGTCGAGCGCATCCGCTTCGGCCACTTCACCACGCTCGGCGCCGCGTCCGGTGCGGTCGCCGGGCTCGTGGCGATCACGCCGTGCGCCGGGTTCGTCGGGGGCATGGCGCCGATCCTCATCGGCGCGGTCACCGGGTTCATCTGCTTCTGGGCGGTGAACCTCAAGGTCCGCTTCGGCTACGACGACTCGCTCGACGTCGTCGGGGTCCATCTATTCGGGGGCATCCTCGGCTCGCTCCTCGTCGGTCTGTTCGCCGACACCGCCGTCAACGAGGCGGGCAAGGACGGGTTGTTCTTCGGCGGCGGTTGGGACCTCATGGCCGAGCAGGTCATCGCCGTCGCCGCTACCCTCGTCTTCTCGTTCGTCGTCACGGCGCTCATCGCGCTCGTGCTGCGCGCGGTGATGCCGGGCGGTATCAGGGCCTCGGCCGAGGACGAGGAGACGGGCCTCGACCTCACGCAGCACTCCGAGACCGCCTACGCCTTCGACCGAGTCTGATCCGACTCCGAACCGAGGAGAGCCGATCCATGAAGATGATCACCGCCATCATCAAGCCGTTCAAGCTCGATGACGTGAAGGACGCCCTCAAGGCGTCCGGGGTCCAGGGACTGACCGTGAGCGAGGTCCAGGGCTTCGGCCGGCAGCGGGGGCACACCGAGGTGTACCGGGGCGCCGAGTACGAGATCGACTTCGTGCCCAAGGTCCGCATCGAGATCATCGCCGACGACGCCGAGGTCGACGGCATCGTCGACACGATCATCGAGACCGCCCGCACCGGCAAGATCGGTGACGGCAAGGTCTGGGTGCACACGCTCGACTCGCTCCACCGGGTGCGCACCGGTGAAGTGGGTGCCGACGCGATCTGACGCCGACCTCGTGGACCTCCGATCGGCGCGGGCGGCGCTCGTCGCCGACGCGTCGGTCGGAGGCGCCACCTTCGGTGCGGCGCTGAGCGACGCGGTCGACGCGACGCTCCGCGACTCGTTCGCGTCGGTCGCCCGCGACGACCTCGTCGTCCTCGCGCTCGGCTCGTACGCGCGCCGGGAGCTCTGCCCGGGTTCGGACGTCGACGTCCTGCTGCTCCACCGACGACCGGAGGTCGCCGCGGTGGCCGACGCGCTGTGGTACCCGTTGTGGGACGCAGGCCTGGTCCTCGGCCACTCGGCCCGGACGGCGAAGGAGGCGCTGCGCCTCGCGGAGTCCGACCTCGAGACGCTGACCTCCCTCCTCGACGTCCGGATCGTCGCCGGTCCGGCGACCGCCGACGCCGAGGCCCTCGTCCACCGGGTCCGCCGCACCGCCCGACGTCGGCGCGACGCGCTCGTCGACGAGCTCGCGGCCGCGGCGACCCGGCGTCGGGACCGACCCGGGCCGATCGCCGAGGTCCTCGAACCGGATCTCAAGGAGGGCGGCGGAGGGCTGCGCGACCTCCACGCGCTCGGGTGGGCCGGGTGGGCGCTCGGACCCGGGGGACCGGCCGCGCTCGCCGCGGTCGGCGCGCTGCACCCCGAGGACCTGACCGACCTCCGGCGGGCGAACGCGACGCTGCTCGACGCCCGCGTCGCGCTGCACCGCGTGTCGGGTCGCCCGTCCGACCGGCTCGTCCTGCAGGACCAGGACGGGGTCGCCGAACTCCTCGGCGCCGACGACGCGGACGACCTCGTGCG
>JBJTWK010000006.1:0-11213 GCA_046081705.1 Actinomycetes bacterium
GACGAGCGCCCTGCGCATCGCACTCGTCTACCCCGATCTCCTCGGCACCTACGGCGACCGGGGCAACGCGCTCGTGCTCGCGCACCGGGCCCGGGCCCGCGGCATCGGGGCCGACATCGTCGAGGTCCCGGCCGGCTCACCGCTCCCCGACGCCTGCGACATCTACCTGCTCGGCGGCGGCGAGGACGCCCCCCAGGTCGCTGCGGCCGAGGGCCTCCGGGCCGGGCGCGCGGCCCTGGTCCGGGCCCTCGACGCCGGCGCCGCGCTCCTGGCGGTCTGCGCCGGATTCCAACTCGTCGGCCACCACTACGCGGCGGCGGGCGGACGGACGATGGAGGGGCTCGGCCTCGTCGACCTGCACACCGTGCCCGGACCCGACCGCATCATCGGGGAGGTGCTCGTCGAACCGGACCCGGCCACCGGGCTCCCCACGATCACGGGGTTCGAGAACCACGGCGGCCGCACCCACCTCGGTCCCGACGCGCGTCCGCTCGGGCGCGTGCTGCGCGGCGGGGGCAACGGCGACGGCACCGACGGCGTCCTGGCGGGCGGCATCGTCGGCACGTACCTCCACGGTCCGGTCCTGCCCCGCAACCCCGCGCTCGCCGACCACCTGCTCGCCCACGTCACCGGCGCCGCGCTCGGTCCGATCGACGAGCCCATCGTGGACCGCTACCGGGCCGAGCGGCTGTCCTTCGCGACCCTCACCGGTCCGGCCCGGCGGCGGGCCGAACGGCGACTGCACCGGGGCTGATCAGACCCGGGCGTCGATCCACGCGAGGAGGTCCGCGGTGACCTCGTCGCGGTTGGTCTCGTTGAGGAGTTCGTGGCGGGCGTCGGGGTAGAGCCGCAGCGTCGCATCGACCCCGGCGGCCCCGAGCGCGTCCGCGAGCGCCGTCGGGTGCGCGCCCATGCCGGCGGCGGGGTCACGGTCCCCGGCGATCACGTACACGGGGCACCCGATCGCGCCGAGCGATTCCATCGCCGGCGCGAGCACGGACGCGATACCGGCGAAGTAGGAGTAGCTGAGTGGGTGGGCGTCGCCGCAGTACGGATCGGCGAGGTACGCGTCGACCTCGTCCGGATCGCGACTCAGCCAGTCGAAGGGCGTGCGCGCGGGCTCGAACGGTTCGTTGTTGGCGCTGAGCGCGTCCATCGGGGCGTCGCCCATGCCGGCGTCGACCGCACCCCGGAGCAGTTCGGCCATGACGGCCGCGCCGGCCGGGTCGATCGGGAACCCGCAGAGCACGCCCGCAACCACCGTCCAGGAGTGACCGGCCAGATACCCGAGGCCGATGAGCGCGCCGAGCGAGTGGCCGAACAGGACGAGCGGCGCGTCGCCCGCCTCGGCCCGGGCGAGCGCCCCGAGCTCGACGAGGTCAGCGACGACCGCCTCCCCACCTCCAGGACCGAGCACCCCGACCCCCGTGACCGCCGACGTCGCGCCCTGCCCGCGGTGGTCGATCGCGACCGCCGCGTACCCGGCCACGTTGAGCGCCCGGGCGAAGCGGTCGTACCGACCGCCGTGCTCCGAGGCACCGTGCGCGATGAGCACCACCGCCCGCGGCGCGTCGATCATCCACCAGTGGCTCGACACGTCGACGCCGTACGCGTCGACGAACGTGCGCACCTGCATCCCGGGTCCCCTCGTTCAGTCGGAGAGTCCACGGATGCGGGCGATCCGCTCCTCCGAGTGGTTGGCGTCCTCACCCTGGGTGCGGAGCAGTTCGACCCGCGTGGCCGCGGCCTCCTCGGCCGCGCCCGCCTCGGCGGTCGCGATCACCGCGTCGATCCCCTCGGCCATGACGCGCTCGGCGGTCTCGATGAGTGCGCCGACCATCTCGGCCTCCGGCACGACCCGGACCACGTGGCCCTTCACGAACAGGTGACCCTTGCCCCGACCCGAGGCGATGCCGAGGTCGGCCTCGCGGGCCTCGCCGGGGCCGTTGACCACGCACCCCATCACCGCCACCTGCAGCGGGATGTTGCGGGACTCGAGCGCCGACATCACCTCGTTGGCCACTGCGATGACGTCGACCTCGGCGCGCCCGCACGATGGGCAGGCGATGAGATCGAGGCCGCGCCGTTCGCGCAGACCCAGGGCCTCGAGCAGCGTGCGGCCGGCCCGGGCCTCCTCCACCGGATCGGCGGTGAGCGAGTAGCGGATGGTGTCGCCGATGCCCTCGGCGAGCAGGGTCCCGATGCCTGCGGTCGACTTCACGAGTCCGGCGGGCGGCGGACCGGCCTCGGTCACCCCGAGGTGGAGCGGGAAGTCGACGGTCTCCGAGAGGAGCCGGTACGCATCGATCATCACCGGCACCGTGGAGGACTTCACGGAGATCTTGCAGTCCTCGAAGCCGACCTCGCCGAAGTACGCGAGTTCGCGCTGGGCCGAGGCGACGAGCGCCTCCGGCGTGGCACCGCCGAACCGTTCGGCGATGTCCGGGTCGAGGCTGCCCGCGTTCACGCCGATACGGATGGGCAGGCCCCGGTCGCCGGCCTCGCGGGCGACGAGCTTGATGTGCTCGGGCTTGCGGATGTTGCCCGGGTTGAGCCGCAGCGCGTGCACCCCGGCCTCCATCGCCGCGAGGGCGAGCTTGTACTGGAAGTGGATGTCGGCGACGATCGGCACGGGCGACCGGGGCACGATCCGGGCGAGCCCCTCGGCCGCCTCCTCGTCGTTGCACGTGCAGCGGACGATGTCGACGCCGGCGGCGGCGAGCGCGTAGATCTGCTGGAGGGTGCCCTCGACGTCGGCGGTCTTGGTGGTCGTCATCGACTGCACCGAGATCGGCGCGTCGCCGCCGACGGGGACCGAGCCCACCATGAGCCGACGGGTCGGGCGGCGGGGCGAACGGGTGGTCGGGCGTTCGGCGGCGTCCATCGACTCTCAGCCTACGACGGTCGCGTCATCCGCCTTGGATGATGCCCCGGACGTCGAGGTACATGGTCGAGACGCCGAGCAGCAGCAGCATGGCCACCACTGCGGCCGTGATCGGCATGAGCCGACGGTGGTCGACCCGCACTGCACGCCCCGAGATCCTCGAGGCGACCGCCTCGTAGGTGGCCACCACCGCGTGCCCGCCGTCGAAGGGCAGCAGCGGGATGAGGTTGAACAGCGCGAGGAACAGGTTGATCGCGCCGAGCAGGGCCAGCAACCCCCAGAACGAGTTGCCGACGATGTCGCCGCCGTCGGCCACGATCCCGATCACCGAACGCGGCCGGGTGTCGTCCGAGTAGGTGCCGCCGGTGCCGTTCGCGTCCGGGTTCGCCACCGTGCGCGAGTACTGCGTCACGCCGACCGGGGTGAAGAGTCGGCCGATGCCGGCCACCGTCTGCTGGGTGCCGGTCCAGAGCACCGAGAAGGTCCGCGGCACCGCCCGGAGCGGCGGCACGGGCTCGGCCGCCACCCCCGCGGTCACCCCCATCCGGCGCACGCCGTCGACGACGGTCGGGATGAGCGTGACGGTGCGGATCGCCCCGTCGCGCTCGAGGGTGACCTCGATGGAGCCGTCGCCCGACCGGACGGCCGGGGCGACCTGCTCCCAGTCGGAGATCCGTCGCCCGTCGATGCCGACGATGCGGTCGTCGACGCGGATGCCGGCCTCCGCCGCAGGCGAACCGGCGAGCACCGAGCCGACGTCGGTCGTGATCCGTTGGGGACCGTGGCCCACGAGGAAGGTGAACGTGAGCAGGAACGCGAGCACGAGGTTCACCGTGACCCCGGCGAGGATCATCACCATGCGCCGGCCGTAGGTCGCGGCCCGGTAGGTGCGGGACTCGTCGGCGGGATCGACGTCCTCGAGGTTGTTCATGCCGATGACGCGCACGTAGCCGCCGGCCGGGATGGCCTTGATGCCGAACTCGGTCTCCCCCCGCCGGATCGACCAGAGCCGCGGGCCGAAGCCGAGGAAGAACTCCGTCGCCTTCATGCCCCCACGCTTGGCCCCGATGAGGTGCCCCGCCTCGTGCAGCATGATGGTGACGACGAGGCCGAGGGCGATGAGCACCGTCATGGTGATGGACGGTCGCAGCACCACCGCCACGACGATGAGCACGAGTACGCCGACGAGGCCGAGGGTGGCCCGCCGCGAGCTGACCTCGGTGCTCTCGCCCAGGGGGTCCCTCACGCTGCGCTCCTCATCGTCCCGGTGTTCGTCGTCCCGGTGTTCTTCGTCCCGGTGTTCTTCGTCCCGGTGTTCTTCGTCTCGGTGTTCGTGGCGCCCCGGCCGGTCGGGCCGTGGTCCCACCCGGTGTCCGGGGTCAGACCGTCCGTCGGTCGATGGCGGCCCGGGCCCGCTCCCGTGCGATGCGGTCCGCCTCCAGAACGTCGCCGACCTCGGAGATGTTCCCGGTGCCCGCATCCAGTACGTCGGCGACGACCGCCGGGATGTCGAGCCACGCGATGCGTCCGTCGAGGAACGCCTCGACCGCGACCTCGTTGGCCCCGCTGAAGGTCGCCGGCGCCGAACCTCCGGCCCGACCCGCAGCGTAGGCGAGGTCGAGTGCCGGGAAGGCTGACCGGTCGGGGACCTCGAAGGTCAACGTCCCGAGGGTGGTCCAGTCGATCGCGCCGAACGGCTGGTCGAGGCGGTCGGGTGCGCCGAGCGCCAGGCCGATCGGGAGTCGCATGTCGGGCATCGAGAGCTGCGCGATCGTCGCCCCGTCGACGAACTCGACCATCGAGTGGACGACCGACTGCGGGTGCACGACGACCTCGATGCGGTCGTAGTCGACCCCGAAGAGTTCGTGGGCCTCGATCACCTCGAGCCCCTTGTTGACGAGCGTCGACGAGTCGATCGTGATCTTCGGACCCATCGACCA
Source organism: Actinomycetes bacterium (assembly GCA_046081705.1). Classification (GTDB taxonomy): domain Bacteria; phylum Actinomycetota; class Acidimicrobiia; order IMCC26256; family IMCC26256; genus IMCC26256. Next base: position 4,825 of record JBJTWK010000006.1, read on the forward strand.
GGTCGGGTGCGCGAGCGCGTCGGCGATCGTGACGTGCTCGAGTTCGGCGCGGGTCCGTCCCCGGAAGGGCCCGCCGCTCGCCGTGAGGACGATGCGCTCGACCTCGGCGGGCGTGCCCGCCCGCAGGCACTGGTGGACGGCGGAGTGCTCCGAGTCGACGGGCACGATCTCGCCCCCGCCCGCCTCGCGCACCCTGGCCACCACCGGCCCGCCCGCGATGAGGCTCTCCTTGTTCGCCAGCGCGAGCCGCTTGCCCGATCGGAGCGCAGCGACGGTGGCCGGCAGGCCGGCGAAGCCGACGACCGCGTTGAGCACGACGTCGGCGTCGTCGAGCGCTGCGAGTTCGGCGAGCACCTCCGGATCGCCGCCGGCGACCCGGGCTCGGTCCGCCGGGACCCCGAGGGCGGCGGCCTGCTCGGCGAGGACCGCGGCGTTGGATCCGGTCGCGAGCGCCACGACCTCGAACTCGTCCCGGTGCGCGCCGATGACCTCGAGGGCCTGGGTCCCGATGGACCCGGTCGAGCCGAGGATGACGACGCGTCGCACGGGGCCCATCCTCGCACCCGCGGGGCGGGTCCGCCGTCTCGGGTCAGCCGAGTTGGAGCGCGCGGGCCAGGAAGTAGACCGCGGGGAGTGCGAAGAGGATCGCGTCGAAGCGGTCGAGCACGCCCCCGTGGCCGGGCAGGATGCTCCCGAAGTCCTTGATGCGCAGGTCGCGCTTGATCATGGACTCGCACAGGTCGCCGAACGGCGCCACGACGCCCACCACGAGGCCGAGCAGGAACGAGTTGCCGAGCCCGCCCCACGGTGTGATGTTCGACACGATGAGCACGGCGACGACGATCGATGCGGCGACACCCCCGATGAGCCCCTCGACGGTCTTGCCGGGCGAGAGGCCCGGGGCGAGCGGCGTGCGGCCGAGCCGCGACCCGACCAGGTAGGCCGAGGCGTCGTACGCGATGACGCAGAGCGCGAGCCCGAGCAGGAGGCCGATGCCGTCCGAGTAGGCGAGCATGAGACCGGCGAAGCCGGCGAGCCCGCCGACGTACGCGAACCCGGCGATCGTCATGCCCGCACCGAGGAGCGGGCGACCGGGCGAGGCCTTGACCATGAACCACAGGAGGCTGAAGCACACGACGAGGGCGAGCACGAGCGGGTAGGCGAACTCGCCCCGCGAGTAGGCGATCGGGATGATCGCCACCGAGCCGAGCACGCCGATGATGGTCGCGGGCTTGAACCCCACGCGACGGATGGCGTCGAAGAACTCGAGGGCCGCCAGACCGACGATGACGGCCACGAAGATCATCGTGAAGCCGGGTCCGGCCTTGAAGCAGATGAGGGCGAGGACGGCCACCGCCACGCCGGTGATGACCCGGGTCACGAGGTCCGGCGGGGTCGCCGAGGGCGCCGGCGTGCGCTCGGGGCGGCGCTGAGAGGAGACCGGCCGCACCCGGCGCCGGGCCTCGACCTCGGCCGCGAAGGCGGCGTCGTCGTCGGGCGACGGCGGGGCGAGCGCGCCGGACGGCTCGTCGTCGGTGATGAGCGCGTCCTCGATGACGATGGCCTCGTCGACCTCGTCGAAGTCGTCGGCCGCGTTGCGGAAGCGGAGGGAGTCGCCGGCGTCCGGGGTCACGGCGGCGTGCTCTCCGGTGGGCGGCTCGCTCCAGTGGGGAAGGTCCACGGGCTCCGACTCGGCCGCGACCTCCACGACACGGTGCTCACCGGTGTCGTCGGTGGCCGGGGCGACCCCGACGATCCGCACCCCCTCGGTGGCGGGGGCGTCGGTCGGCGTCCGCAGTCCGCCGTCGAGCGGCACGAGGCGGGGCGGCTCAGGGGTCGTGGTCGGCCGGGCCGGGTGGTCCTCGGCCCGCGGGAACGACAGCGTGGGCGCGACCGGGGGCTCGGGGCGCACGGGTTCGCCGCCGGGCGTCGCGGCGTCGGCACTGGCCTCGATCACCGCCCGCGCCTCGTCGGCCCCGAGGATGCGGACGCCCTCGCTCGCGCGCGGCCGCTCGGGCTCCGGCGTCTCGGTCTCGTCACCGTCGAAGACGTCGTCCATGGCTTCCCCCTCGCCCCGTGAGACGTGTCGGCAGGCTAGACGGGGCCACCGGCCGGGGCGGGGCTCGCCCCGGATCCGGCCCCGTCACGGGCCCGTCAGACCTCGAGGAGCTCGCGCTCCTTGTGGGCCAGCATCTCGTCGACCTCCGCGATGGTGCGGTCGGTCGCCTTCTGGAGGTCCTTCTCGACCCGGTCCAGCTCGTCCCGGGAGATCCCGCCCTCCTTCTCGAGGGCCTCGAACTGCTGCTTGGCGTGGCGCCGGACGTTGCGGACGGCCACCCGGCCCTCCTCGGCCCGGTGCTTGACCATCTTCACGAGCTCCTTGCGCCGCTCCTCGGTGAGCTGCGGGAACGTGAGCCGGATCACCTGGCCGTCGTTGGAGGGCGAGATGCCGAGGTCCGAGGACTGGATCGCCTTCTCGATGGCCTTGAGCGCACCCTTGTCGAACGGCGACACCACGAGCACCCGCGGCTCGGGCACCGAGAAGCCGGCGAGCTGCTGGAGCGGGACCTCCGAGCCGTAGTACTCGACCCGGATCTTCTCGACCATGGCCGGCGCGGCGCGCCCGGTGCGCACGGTGGCGAACTCGTCCTGGAGGTGCACCACCGCCTTGCGCATGTGCTCCTCGCACTCACTGACGATCTCGGGGACGGTCGGCACGTCAATCCTCCTTCGCGTGCACCAACGTCCCGATCGGCTCACCCGTGAAGACGCGACCGATGTTGCCGGGCGACGACACGTCGAAGACGATGATCGGGAGTCGGTTGTCCATGCAGAACGTGATGGCGGTGGAATCCATCACCTTGAGTCCGCGGCTCAGCACCTCGAGGTGCGATACCGCGGTGAGCTTCTCCGCCGACGGATCGAGGCGCGGGTCGGCGGAGTAGATGCCGTCGACGCCGGAGTGCGTCCCCTTGAGGATCGCGCCCGCCCCGATCTCCGCGGCGCGCAGTGCCGCCGTGGTGTCGGTCGTGAAGTACGGGTTGCCGGTGCCCGCCGCGAACACGACGATGCGACCCTTCTCCATGTGTCGCAGGGCGCGTCGGGGGATGTAGGGCTCGGCGACCTGGGCCATCGTGATCGCGGTCTGGACGCGCGACGGCTGCCCGACCGCCTCGAAGGCGTCCTGGAGCGCGAGGGCGTTGATGACCGTCGCGAGCATGCCCATGTAGTCGGCGCGGGCGCGGTCCATGCCCCGGGTCGCCCCGGTCATGCCCCGGAAGATGTTGCCGCCGCCGACGACGACGGCGATCTCCGCGCCGAGCTCCTCGCGCGCCGCGGCGGTCTCCTCCGCGATGCGGGCGACGATCCCGGCATCGATGCCGTACCCGGTCGCCGGGTCGGCGAACGCCTCACCGGAGAGCTTGAGCACGACCCGCCGGAAGGTTCCGGCGGCGGCCAGCTCGCGGGTGTCCGGAGCGCTGATGGCTACTCCTCGCCGATCTTGACCCGGGCGAAGCGACGGATGGTCGCCCCACCGCCGAGTCCGGCGACGAGCGCGGCGACGGTCGTCTTCGGGTCCTTCACGAAGGCCTGCTCCTCGAGGCAGTAGTCCTTGTAGAAGGAGTTGAGGCGACCCTCGACGATCTTCTCGATCGCGGCCTCGGGCTTGCCCTCGTTGCGGGTCAGCTCGGTGAGCACCTCACGCTCGCGCTCGATGGCGTCGGCCGGCACCTCGTCCTTGCGGACGAAGCGGGGCGCGGCGCTCGCGATGTGGAGGGCCACGTCGTGCGCGACCTCGACCGCGGCGGGGTTCGACGCGTCGACGCCGCCGAGCTCGACGAGCACGCCGATGACGCCGCGCTCGTTCTGGATGTGCTTGTAGGCGTCGACGAGGCCGTCGGAGGTCTCGTAGCGCACGACCCGACCGATGCCGACGTTCTCGCCGAGACGGGCGGCGGCCTGGGTGATGTACTCACCCACGGTCGAACCCTCGTAGGCCTGACCGGCGAGGTCCTCGCCCTCCTTGGCGACCTGGGCGGCGAGGCTGGCGACGAGGGTGCGGAAGTCGTCACCCTTGGCGACGAAGTCGGTCTCGCAGGTGATCTCGACGAGGGCGGCGACGTTCCCGTCGACCACGACGTCGACCGCACCCTGCTCGGCCGAACGACCGGCCCGCTTGGTGGCGCCGGCGAGGCCCTTCTTGCGGAGCCAGTCACGGGCGTCCTCGAGGTTGCCGCCCGACTCCTCGAGCGCCCTCTTGCAGTCTATCATCCCGGCGCCCGTCTCCTTGCGGAGTGCGGCGACGTCCTTGGCGGAGTAGTCGGCCAAGGCTCAGCCCTCCTGCGGGGTCTCGGTGGCCTCCGCGGCAGCCTCGGCCGGGGCCTCGGTGTCCTCCGCGGCAGCCTCGGCCGGGGCCTCGGCGGCCTGGGCCTTCGACTCGGCGAGACGACGCTCGCGCTCGGCCTGGGCCGCGGCGGCCTCGTTGCGGGCGCGGGCCTGCTGCTCGGCGCGGGCGGCCTGCTCCTCGGGCGTGAGCACCGGGGGCGCCGGGGCCTCGGCCTTCGTGCCCGCTCGGATGCCCTTGCGCTGCGCAAGGTACCGACCCTCCTCCACCGCGTCGGCGATGACGCGGCACATGAGGTTGGCGGAGCGGATCGCGTCGTCGTTGCCCGGGATCGGGTACGTGATGATGTCCGGGTCGACGTTGGTGTCGACCACGGCGACCACCGGGATGCCGAGGCGGTTCGCCTCGGTCACGGCGATGTGCTCCTTGTTCGTGTCGAGCACGAACACGATGTCGGGCAGCTTCTCCATACTGCGGATGCCGCCGAGGTTGCGCTCGAGCTTGGCGAGGTCGCGCCGGAGCTTGAGGCCCTCCTTCTTGATCATCTGGTCGACCTCACCCGAGGCGACCTGCCGCTCCATCTCGCGCATCTTGGCGACGCGCTGGTGGACCGTTGAGAAGTTCGTGAGCATGCCGCCCAGCCACCGGAAGTTCACGTACGGCTGGCCGACCCGGTCGGCGTGGCGCTGGATCGGCTCCTGGGCCTGCTTCTTCGTGCCGACGAAGAGGACGGTCCCGCCGTTCTCGACCGTGCTGCGGACGAACCGGTACGCCGTGTCGATCCGGCCCAGCGTCTGCTGGAGGTCGATGACGTAGATGCCGTTGCGCTCGCCGAGGATGAACCGGCGCATCTTCGGGTTCCAGCGGCGGGTCTGGTGTCCGAAGTGGACGCCATGCTCCAGGAGCTGCTTCATCGTGACGACAGCCACGGGTCACTTCCTTCCGTCGGTTGGGTGGGAACGCCCGTTGCCGCACCGCCGGTGAGGGCGGCGACCGTCGGATCGACGGGCGATGAGTCGAGGGTGGATGGGTCCTGAGGTGGAACTGGACCCGACACGGTGCCGGGACCGGCGCCGAGGTTAGCCGAGACCCCCCGAGCGGCCCCCGGTCGGGGCCGGCCCGGTCCGCACGAGCCGGTACCGGCGCGGCGCCAGCCGCCGGGCCGGATCGCGGTAGACGCCCCGGACCCGCCACGACAGGTGGACCGCCCCGACGGGGTGGGCGGTCCCGGACCCGCCGGCCCGACCGAGCACCGCCCCGGCGGGCACCCGGTCCCCCGGGCGCACCGAGACCTCGGCGAGGAACGAGAGCCCCGCCTGCGAACCGTCGGCGAGTCGCAGCACCACGTGGAGGGTGCCCCCGGCCGGCCCGGCGGTGGTGACGACCCCGGCGGCCACGGCCCGCACCGGCTCGTCGGGCGCGGCCCGCAGGTCGACCCCGCGGTGCCCCGGACCGTACGGCGTGGCGGGCGCGGCGAAGGCCCGCAGGATCGGGCCGGGCACCGGGCGGACCCAGGCCGATGCGGCGCCGGCGGGACGGCCCGCCGGGAGGCACACGACGGTGACGGCCGCGAGCGCGGCGAGCAGGACGGAACGGGTTCGGAGCACGGCACCCCTCGGCGGGACGGCGCGCGTCGCGGACGGCGCGCGGGACCGGTCGCGGGGAGTGGCGCGGGGAGGTGGGCGGGGAGGTGTGGCGCCGACGCCGCGGCGTCAGGCGGAGGTCGAGCGCTCGGGCTCGACGAATCGGGATCGCAACTGCAGGATCGCCTTGGTGTGGATCTGGCACACCCGGCTCTCGGTCACCCCGAGCACCTCGCCGATCTCCGCGAGCGTCAGGCCCTCGTAGTAGTAGAGCGTCAACACGAGACGTTCACGGTCGGGCATGCGATTGATCGCGTCGGCGAGCACGTGACGCATTTCTTCGGATTCGAACTTCGCCACGGGATCGTTGGCGGTGTCGGCGATCGTGTCACCGACGGTGTTCCCGCCGCGTTCGCTGCCGCCGGAGAGCATCTCGTCGAGGGCGACGATCCCCACGAAGC
>JBJTWK010000007.1:0-13204 GCA_046081705.1 Actinomycetes bacterium
GTCCCCGTCGTCGTAGGTCGTCGTGGTCGTCGGCGCCACGGGCGCCGACGGGGCGACCGTGGCGGGCCGGGTCGTCGAACCCGCAGGCCGGGTGGCCCCGCCCGGCGAAGTGGGATCCGACGACGCTGTCGGGCTGTTCGCGCCGAGACCCCCGGTCGCCCCCGTGGGCCCGGACGCACCGTTCGGCGAGACGTCGATCGTCGGTGCCGTGCGCACCGACGTGCTCGTCGGGGCGACGGGACTGAAGGAACCGGTCGCCCGATCAGCGTCCCGGATGTCGACCACGGACGCGGCCGCGATGGACCCGGCGACGACGGAGAGGCTCACCGCCAGGCCGATCGCGAAGCCGCGTCCGGGCCGCATCGTCAGTCGTCCTCGTACGAGTCGTCCTCGCGCTCGGAGGCGGAGTCGTCGTCCCGGTCCTCGTCGCGGTCCTCGTCATCGTCGCGGTCCTCGTCATCGCCGCGGTCGTCGTCGGCGTCGTCGTCGTAGGAGGAGTCGTCGTCCACGTCCTCGTCGGCGTCCTCGTCGGCGTCGTCGTCGTACCCGGGCACCGTCGTCGAGGTCGTCGTCGTCGGGTCGATGCCGGTCTCGCCGGTCGGACCCGTCGGGCCGGTCTCGCCGGTGGTGCCGGTCGCGCCGGTCTCACCCGTGACGCCGGTGTCGCCGGTCGCCCCGGAGACCTCGGCCACGGCCGGGGCGCTCGGCGCCGGGGAGCTGAGTGCACCGGCGGCGAGGCCGCCGGCGGCGAGTGCGATCGCCGTCGAGCCGATGATGGCGAGGAGGCGCTTGGGCTCCATGGTGGTCTCGTTCCGATCGGTCCCGGGCTCGGGGCGCCCGGGAGGGTGCGGTGCATCGGTCCGGAGGGCATCCCCTCGGCCGCAGTGCGCACGGTACCGACCCCGACCACAGCGAGTGGTCAGCGCTGGGCCAAGATTCGGCAAAGACCGGCGGACTCGGCGGGGTCCGTGTGGGAGGTTGCGATCCTGTGGACGTGTTGATCGTGGAGGACGACGACTCGATCGCGGAGCCCCTGGCCCGCGGGCTCGAGCGCGAGCACCTGCACCCGCGACGGGTGGCGACCGGGGCCGCGGCGCTCGAGGCGGTCCCCGCCGACGTCGTCCTGCTCGATCTCGGCCTGCCCGACATGGACGGTCGCGACGTGTGCCGGCGACTCCGCGAGGTGTCGGACGTGCCGATCATCGTCGTGAGCGCGCGCGGTGAGGAGCTCGACCGGGTGCTGCTCCTCGAACTCGGTGCCGACGACTACCTCGTGAAGCCGTTCGGTCTCCAGGAACTCGTCGCCCGGATCCGCGCCGTCACCCGGCGGTCCCAGGGCAACCGTCGTGCCGTGACACCCGGTGTCGAGGCCACGCCGCCGACCGTCGGAGCGCTCGCCGTCGACCGCCGCGCCCACCGCGTCACGGTGGCCGGGTCCGAGGTCGTGCTCACGCCGAAGGAGTACGACCTCGTGGCGCTGCTCGCGTCGGACCCGGGACGCGTGTTCACCCGGACCGAGATCTTCGACGAGGTGTGGGACCCGCACTGGTACGGGCCGACCAAGACCCTCGACGTCCACATCGCATCCGTGCGGCGCAAGCTCGGCGACCCGGGGTGGATCGAGACGGTGCGCGGCGTCGGTTTCCGGCTGGTGGACCCGAGCCCGTGAGGCGTCGTCTCCTCCTCGGGTACATGTCGATCACGATCCTCGTGCTGCTCGTCCTCGAGTTGCCGCTCGGGTTCGCCTACGCCACGGCCGAGCGCCAGCGGCTCCTCGCCGACGTCCAGCACGATGCGCTCGCACTGTCCATCCGGGCCCACGAGCCGGTCGACGCCGGTGACGTCGCCGCGCTCGGTCCGATCGTGGACGCGTACCGGACCCAGATCGGGGGCCGGGTCGTGGTCGTGGACCGCACCGGTCGGCTCCTCGCGGACTCCGATCCGCTCGCCGGCTCGGACCCCGAGCGCTCGTTCGCGAGTCGTCCGGAGTTCCGGACCGCGCTCGCCGGGGCCGAGGCCGATGGGACCCGACGCTCGGACACCCTCGACCAGGACCTCCTCTACGTCGCGGTCCCCATCGTCTCGAACGGCGCGGTGATCGGCGCGTTGCGGGTGACCTACCCGACCTCCTACGAGGACGCCCGCGTCCGGCGCGTCTGGCTCGCACTCGGCGCCCTCGCCGTGTTCGTGATCGCGCTCGTCTTCCTCGTGAGCCTGCGGCTCGCCCGGTCGGTGTCCCAGCCGGTCTCCGACCTCGAGGACGCCGCCCGGCGGCTCGGCGCGGGGGACCTCGCCGCCCGTGCGCCGGTCCCCGAGGGTCCCGAGGAGCTCCGAGTGCTGGCGGCCTCGTTCAACGCCACGGCGACGCGGCTCGGTGCACTCGTGGAGTCCCAGCGCGCGTTCGTCGCCGACGCCTCCCACCAGTTGCGCACGCCGCTGCAGGCGCTGCGGTTCCGACTCGAGACGCTCGACCTCGACGTGGCGGCGGGGCGCCCGGTCGATCCCGCCGACGTGGACGGGGCGCTCGCGGAGGTGGCCCGTCTCTCGCGGCTCGTCGACGGGTTGCTGGCCCTCGCGCGGGCGGAGGGCGCGGCGAGCGCGCCCACGTCCATCCCGCTCGTCGGGATCGTGGACGCACGGGTCGACGCGTGGGCCGCGTACGCGGCGGAGCACGGCGTGGGCGTGGAGGCCTCGATCGCGCCGGACTCGGCGGTCGGCGTCACCCCGGGCCACCTCGAGCAGGTCCTCGACAACCTCCTCTCGAACGCGATCGACGTCGCGCCGACCGGTTCCACCGTGCGCATCACCGGGGATCCGCCGGCCTGGGGCACCGTCGAGGTGCGCGTCACCGACGAGGGTCCGGGGATGGGAGCGGAGCAGCGTTCGCGCGCGTTCGATCGCTTCTGGCGACCGGCCGGTGCGGCCGCCGGCGGTTCGGGCCTGGGCCTCGCGATCGTGCGGGGGCTCGTCGAGGCCGACGGCGGCACGGTGGAACTGCACGAGGCGGCCGGCGGCGGGCTCGAGGTCCGCCTCCGGCTGCGGGCCGGAGGGCCGGTCGAGCGCTGAGGCCCGGCGCCGCGGTCAGTCGGTGGCCGCGTGGCCGCGGCGGGTGCGGGCCACGAGGTCGTCGAGCGTCGTCGCGTCGAGGTGGCGGCGCATCTCGTCGCCGACCGAGACCCACACCTCCTGCAGCACGCAGTGACCCTCGCAGTGGTCGTGGTCGTCGATCGCCGTCGTGATGGGCCCGTCGACCGCTGCGAGGATCTCGGCGAGCGTGATCTCGTCGGCGGGCCGCGCGAGCACGTACCCGCCACCCACGCCGCGCTTCGAACGCACGAGGCCCGCGCCCTTCACGGCGAGCAGGATCTGCTCGAGGTAGGGCTGGGGCAGGTTCGTGCGCTCGGCGATCTCCTTGACCGAGGTCGGCCGGTCCGAGCCGTGCAACGCGAGCGACAGCAGGGCGCGCGCCGCGTAGTCACCTCGAGTCGAGACCCTCACGGCGGGCATCGTCGCACACGCCGACGGGTGCGCACCGGCCCGGCGCCCGCCGGCGGGTACGGTCCGGGCGTGGAGCCGCCCCGCCCCGATCCGTCGGCCCCCGATCTCGCCCGGCTCGTCCCGGCGCTCGGGGAGGACCGGCCGGCCTGGTTGCCGGAACCGGCCCGGGGCGCGTCGCGCACGGTCCTGCTCGTGCTCGACGGCCTCGGCTACGACCAGCTCGACGCGAACCGCTCGGTCGCTCCGCACCTCGCGGCGATGGACGGCGGGTGGATCTCGAGCGTCGTCCCGTCGACCACCTCGGCCGCCCTCACCTCGATCGTGACCGGCCGGCACCCGGTCGAGCACGGGGTGCTCGGCTACCGGGTCCGCGAGGGGGACGACGTGCTCAACGTCCTGCAGTGGCGCATGGAGGGAGGGGGCCGGGCTCCGGATCCCTCCGCCTACCAGCGGTACCCGGCCTTCGGCGGTCGGACCGTCCCGGTGGTCACCCAGTCGTCCTTCCGGAACTCGGGCTTCACCCGGGCCCACCTCGCCGACGTCGACTTCGCCGGGTGGTCGACCGTCGCCCTGCTCGTCGAGCAGTGCGTGCGGGCCGTCCGGGCCGGCGCGCCGCTCGTGTACGCCTATTACCCGGGCGTCGACACGGTCGCCCACGAGTTCGGGCTCGCCGACGATCGCTACCGGGCCGAGGTCGGGTTCGCGGATCGGCTCGTCGGGTGGCTGCTCGACGCGCTGCCGGTCGACTGCGCGCTGCTCGTGACCGCCGACCACGGCCAGGTCGAGGTGGGCCCGTCCGGGTGGGTCGAGGTCGGCGAACTCGCGCCGTTCGTCGCGCTCCAGGCGGGCGACGGGCGGTTCCGGTACCTCCACGCCCGGGAGGGTCGGGCCGCGGACCTCGCCGGTGCGGCCCGGGAGGTGGTCGGGGAGCGGGCGTGGGTCCTGACCCGCCGCGAACTGCTCGACGGGGGCTGGTTCGGACCCGGTCGACCGACCCCGGCAGCCGGGGCCCGGATCGGCGACGTGGTGCTCGCGGCCCGGGACCACTGGGCCTTCATCGACCCCGCGCTGCGCCGCGAGGCGGGGCTGGTGGGTGCCCACGGCAGCCTGACCCCGGGGGAGATGCGGGTGCCGTTGCTCGGAGCCCGCGGCCGCGCCCCCGCCGCCTGATCCACCCCACCGGGACGGACGGATCGCCCCTGTCCCCGGGCCGGGGCGATGGTCTATCGTCCCCGAGTTACACCGCTGTCATTCATCCACAGGTCCCTCCACAGGGTGGGGACATCGTCGTCCGGGCCCGTCGGCGCACCAGGGGACGGGGGCCGGCGAACGGTGACGGCGAACGGTGACGGCGAGCGGTGACGGTGGGGTCGAACGGTGGTCGAGCAGTGACGCGGTGGTGACTCGGTGGTGACGCGGGCAGGGGTGACGGGTGTGGTGGGCGGTCCGGCGCGGTGCCGCCGCGCGCCCGCGGGTCGCGCGATGGTGACGACGTGAGCAAGTCCTTCGTCCACCTGCACCTCCACACCGAGTACTCCATGCTCGACGGGGCGTCGCGGATCGATGAGGTGGTGGCCGCGGCCCAGGCCGACGGGCAGCCGGCGGTCGGCATCACGGACCACGGCAACATGTACGGCGTGCTGCCGCTGTACCAGGCGGCGCGCGAACGCGGGGTCAAGCCGGTGCTCGGCATGGAGGGGTACTTCGTCGACACGAGCCGGTTCGATCGGCCGCGTCGCAGCGAGCACGAGCTGTACCACCTCACGCTGCTCGCCGAATCCACCCAGGGCTACCGCAACCTCATGAAGGTGTCGTCCCACGCCTACCTCGACGGCTTCTACTACAAGCCCCGGACCGACTGGGAGCTGCTCGAACTGCACTCGGAGGGGCTCATCGCGACCTCGGGCTGCCTCGGCGGGATCGTGGCCCAGCGGATCCTCGCGGGTGACGACGCCGGTGCGGAGGCCGCCGCGGTGCGGTTCCAGGAGATCTACGGCCGCGACTCGTTCTTCATCGAACTCCAGGACCACGGCCTCGACGAGGACGCGATCGTCACGCCGAAACTGCTCGAGCTCGCCGCCCGCATCGATGCGCCGCTGCTCGCGACCAACGACTCGCACTACACGCACGCGCACAACGCCGAGGCGCACGACGCGCTGCTCTGCGTGCAGACCGGGGCGAAGATCCACGACACGAACCGCTTCCGGTTCGACGCCCAGGAGTTCTACATCAAGACCGCGGACGAGATGCGCACGCTCTTCTCCGAGGTTCCGGAGTCCTGCGACAACACGCTGCTCATCGCCGAGCGCGCGGACGTCGACATCGAGTTCGGCGCGTCCGTACTGCCGTCGTTCCCGGTCCCCGAGGGGATGACGGAGGACTCCTACCTCCTCGAACTCACGCTCGCCGGCGCCCAGGAGCGGTACGGCAAGGCGCCGGCCCCGCACGTGCTCGAGCGGATCGAGTTCGAACTCGACGTCATTCGCGACATGGGCTTCTCGGCCTACTTCCTCGTGGTCTGGGACCTCGTCCGGTACGCGCGCGAGCAGGGGATCCGGGTCGGCCCGGGTCGCGGCAGCGCGGCCGGTTCCTGCGTCGCGTACTGCCTGCGCATCGTCGACATCGACCCGATCCGCTACGACCTGCTCTTCGAGCGGTTCCTCAACCCGGGTCGCAAGCAGATGCCGGACATCGACATGGACTTCGACTCCCGGCACCGCGGCGACATGATCCGCTACGCGGCCCAGCGCTACGGCTCGGACCGGGTCGCCCAGATCATCACGTTCTCGACCATCAAGGCCCGGGCGGCGGTGCGGGATGCGGCGCGGGTGCTCGACTACCCGTTCGCGATCGGCGACAAGATCGCCAAGCTCATGCCGCCGCTCATCATGGGGCGGGATACCCCGCTGCGCGCGTGCTTCGAGGAGGACCAGAAGTACGCCGACGGGTACAAGATGGCCGCCGAGCTCCGCGAGCTGTACGCGGTGGATCCCGACGCCCAACGTGTCATCGACGTGGCCAAGGGCCTCGAGGGCCTGCGGCGGCAGGACGGCATCCACGCGGCCGCGGTGGTGATCACGCGCGATCCGCTCACCGAGTACCTGCCGATCCAGCGCAAGCCGGAGCCGGGGGGCTCCCTCGACGACGCGCCGATCGTCACGCAGTACGAGATGCACGGCGTCGAGGAACTCGGCCTCCTCAAGATGGACTTCCTCGGCCTGCGCAACCTCGACGTCATGGAGGTGACCCTCGACCTCATCGAGGCCCGCACCGGTGAGCGGCCGAACATCGACGATATCCCGCTCGACGACCCGCGGACCTTCGACCTGCTGCGCAAGGGCGAGACCATCGGCGTGTTCCAACTCGAGGGCGCGCCGATGCGCGCCCTCATCCGCGCCCTCGCGCCCTCGACCTTCGAGGACGTCGCCGCGCTCGTCGCCCTCTATCGCCCGGGGCCGATGGCGGCCAACATGCACACCGACTACGCGGACCGGAAGAACGGGCGCAAGCCGGTCACCTACTACCACCCGGACCTCGAGGAGATCCTCGGCCCGACCTTCGGGCTCATGATCTACCAGGAGCAGCTGATGCGCGTGTCGCAACGGCTCGCCGGGTACTCGCTCGCCGAGGCCGACAACCTGCGCAAGGCGACGGGCAAGAAGCAGCGCGAGCTCATCGTGAAGGAGCGGGCCAAGTTCGTCGAGGGATGTGAGCGGCAGGGCTACGGCACGGCGTTCGGCAACCAGATGTTCGACATCATCGAACCCTTCGCGGACTACTCCTTCAACAAGTCCCACTCGGTCGGCTACGGCTTCGTGGCGTACCAGACCGCCTTCCTCAAGGCGAACCACCCCCGTGAGTACCTCGCGGCGCTGCTGACGAGCGTGAAGGGGGACAAGGACAAGAGCGCCGTGTACCTCAACGAGTGCCGGCAGATGCAGATCCCGGTGCTCGTGCCCGACGTCAACTCCTCCGTGATGGACTTCTCCGTCGACGGCGACTCGATCCGGTTCGGCCTCTCGGCGGTCCGCAACGTCGGGGAGGGGGTCGTCGCGCACATCCTTGCGGCACGGGACGAGGGCGGTGCGTTCGTCGACTTCTTCGACTTCTGCGATCGCGTCGACCCGCAGGCGCTCAACAAGCGCACCATCGAGTCGCTCATCAAGGCCGGTGCCTTCGACTCGCTCGGTCATCCCCGCCAGGGCCTCGGGCTCATCGCCGAGCAGGTCATCGACCAGGCGATCACACGCCGCAAGGAGCGCGACGCCGGGATCATGAGCCTCTTCGGCGATTCGGTGGCCGAGGGCGACGGCGCCGGGGAGTTGAACCGGGTCCCGATCCCGGACACCGAGTACGGCAAGAGCCAGCGGCTCGCGTTTGAGAAGGAGATGCTCGGCCTCTACGTGAGCGACCACCCGCTCATGGGCGCGGGCTCGGCGCTGCGGCGCTACACCGACGCCACGCTCGCCGAGCTCAAGGAGATGCGCGAGGGCGACCTGCGCACGGTCGGCGGCGTGATCACCGCGCTCAACCGCAAGTACACCAAGCGCGGCGACCTCATGGCGACGTTCGTCCTCGAGGACCTCGCGTCCGCGGTCGAGGTGTTCGTCTTCCCGAAGACGATGGCGCAGTACGGGAACCTCCTCGAGGACGACGCCATCGTCTGCATCAAGGGTCGTCTCGACGTCCGCGAGGATCAGCCCAAGCTCATGGCCATGGAGATCGTGCGGCCCGAACTCGTGCTCGACGGTGGCCCGCCGGTGCGCATCCGGGTGCGGCCCCACCAGCTCGACGATCTCAAGGCGGCCCGGCTCTCGGAGGTGCTGCGGGAGCATCCGGGGGAGAGTCCGGTCTTCCTCCACCTCGACCAGGGCGAGCGGATGACGGTGTACCGCTTCGGTGGCGAGTACCTCGTCGACGCCTGCAACGGCCTCTTCGCCGAACTCCGCGTCCTCCTCGGCGCCGACTGCATCCTCTGAAGTCTCCGAGCGCCCTCCGGCCGCGTCGGGCGACCGGTCCGGTCAGGTTCGCGGTGGGCGGGCCACATCTGCCAGACTCCCCGCCGTGCGAATCGGGATCCTCGGAGCAACCGGTCCGGCCGGGCGCGGCCTCGCGGCGCGTCTCGCCGATGTGGGCCACGACGTCATCGCGGGTTCCCGCGAGGCGGCGAGGGCCGAGGCCGTCGTGGCCGAGCTGCGCGAGAAGTGGGGGGAGCGGGTCGCCCGGCTGACCCCGGGGGACAACGCGGACGCCTGCGACGCCGACGTCGTGGTCGTGGCCGTCAACGCCGATGCGGCGCTTGCGACCTGCCGGTACTTCGCGGACCAGCTCCAGGGCCGGATCGTGGTGTCGATGGCGAACGACCTCACCCGGAACGGTTCGGAGTTCAACGCGGTCCTGCCGCCGCACGGGTCCATCGCCAAGGAGATGCAGGCGCTGCTGTGGCGGTCCCAGGTCGTCACGGCGTTCCACCTCGTCCCGGCGGCCGAGTTCGGCGCGCTCGACGAGCGGATGGAGTCCGACGTCGTGGCCTGCGGCGACGACGACGAGGCCCGCAGCACCCTCATGGAGATCATCCGCACGATCCCGGACCTGCGGGCCTTCGACGGCGGATCGCTCGAGAACGCCGTGGGCATGGAGACCTTCGCCGCCGTGCTGCTGACGATCAACATCCGTCACAAGGTGCGCGCCGGGCTCCGCCTGAGCGGCGTCTAGGCGGCCCGGGCATGGGTGGCCTCCGCCTCTGGGACACCGCCCGCCGCGAGGTCGCGCCGTTCGAGCCCGGCCCGCTCGTCACGATGTACGTCTGCGGCATCACGCCGTACGACGCCACCCACCTCGGCCACGCGGCGACCTACCTCACCTACGACCTGTTGATCCGGCGTCTCGAGGACCTCGGTCACGAGGTCCGGATGGTGCGCAACGTCACCGACGTCGACGACTCGATCCTCCCGAAGGCCCGCGAGCTCGGCATCCCGTTCCTCGAGCTCGCCGCAGCGGAACTCGACCGGTTCCGGCGCGACATGCGCCAACTCGGCATGCGTCCGGCCCACGCCGAACCCCGGGCGACCGAGACGATCGACCGGATCATCGAGATGGTCGGGGCCCTCCTCGACTCCGGGCACGCATACCTCACCGCGGGCACCGCCTACTTCGACGTGTCGAAGGCGCCCGACTTCGGGAAGCTCTCGCATTACACCCGGGACCAGATGCTGCGACTCGCCAAGGCGCGCGGCGGGAACCCGGACGATCCACACCGGCGCGACCCGCTCGATTTCGTCCTGTGGCAGCCGAGCCTGCCGGACGAGCCGGCCTGGCGCGCGCCGTTCGGCGTCGGGCGGCCCGGGTGGCACATCGAGTGCTCGGCCATGGCCACCCAGGAACTCGGCGACACCATCGACCTGCACGGGGGCGGCACCGACCTCGTGTTCCCGCACCACGAGTGCGAGATCGCCCAGAGCGAGGCGATCACCGGGAAGCCCTTCGTGCGCCACTGGCTCCACTCGGCGATGGTCGCCTACGAGGGCGAGAAGATGAGCAAGTCGCTCGGCAACCTCGTGTTCATCTCGGACCTGCTCGAGCAGTCCGATCCCCGGGCCATCCGACTCGCCCTCATGCACCACCACTACCGGTCCGGGTTCGAGTGGTACGACGCCGAGATCCACGACGGCACGGCGCTCCTCCACCGCCTGCTCGCCGCGGCCGCGGCCGCCGACGGCCCGGACCCCACCGAGTTCGCCCACCGGGTGCGGGCCGCGATCGACGACGACCTCGATGCGCCGCGGGCCATCGAGGCCCTCGACGATCTCGCGTCGGCGATCCTGTCGGGGGGTGACGATCCGACGGCCATCGCGACGCTGCACGAACTCGGGCGGCTCATCGGGATCGATCTGTCGCTCCCCATCTCCGTCGGCGCCGAGCCGATCTGAGCGGCCGGGGCCCGCGCCCCCGGTAACCTCTCGGCCGATGACGATCACCATCACGCTCCCGGACGGCTCGAGCCGCGACTTCGAGGGCCACCCGACCGGTGCGGACGTGGCCTCGTCCATCGGCGCGGGTCTCGCCCGAGCGGCGATCGCCGCCGAGGTCGACGGCGAGGTCGTCGACCTCGGCCGTCCGATCGAGCGGGACGCGTCCGTGGCGATCGTCACCGCCGCCTCCGATGCGGGTCGGGAGGTGCTGCGCCACTCGACGGCGCACGTGATGGCGCAGGCCGTGTTCGACCTCTTCCCCGGCGCCAAGTATGCGATCGGCCCGGCGATCGCCGACGGCTTCTACTACGACTTCGAGCTCCCGGACGGCGCGCGGTTCACGGACGACGACCTCGAGCGGATCGAGGCCCGGATGCGCGAACTCGTGCGGGCCGACCAGGCCTTCGTGCGCGAGGAGTGCTCGTTCGACGAGGGCATGGCGGTCTTCGCCGATCAGCCGTACAAGCGCGAGATCATCGACAACGTCGCCGCGGGCGGCGGGGCCTCCGAGGACGCCGGCGAGGTGGCCGGGGGTGTGGTGGGCATCTACCGCAACGTCGGGGCCGACGGTGCGACCGCGTACCTCGACCTGTGCCGGGGCCCGCACGTACCGTCGACGGCGCGCCTCGGCGCCTTCAAACTCATGAAGGTGGCCGGCGCCTACTGGCGCGGCGACGAGAAGCGGCCGATGCTCCAACGCATCTACGGGACGGCGTGGGAGTCGAAGGCGGCCCTCGACGAGCACCTGCACCGCCTCGCGGAGGCGGAACGTCGCGACCACCGGCGCCTCGCCGTCGACCTCGACCTCCTCTCCTTCCCGGAGGAACTCGGGGGCGGTCTGGCGGTGTGGCACCCGCGCGGCGCGATGGTCCGCAAGGTCATGGAGGACTACAGCCGCGAGCGGCACGAGCATGGCGGGTACGAGTTCGTGGTGACTCCGCACCTCGCCAACGCGAACCTCTTCGAGACCTCCGGGCACCTCGGCTTCTACAAGGACGGGATGTACCCGCCCATGGAGCTCGACAACGGCACGTACTACCCGAAGCCCATGAACTGCCCGATGCACTGCCTGATCTACCGCAGTCGGCAGCGTTCCTACCGGGAGCTCCCGCTGCGCCTCTTCGAACTCGGCACCGTGTACCGGTACGAGCGGGCCGGCACGCTCCACGGGCTCATGCGGATCCGGGGCTTCACCCAGGACGACAGTCACATCTACTGCACCGAGGAGCAGCTGCAGGAGGAGATCGGCTCCCTGCTCACGTTCGTCATGAGCGTCCTGCGGGCGTTCGGCTTCGACGACTTCACCGCGTACCTCTCCACGAAGGATCCGGAGAAGTACGTCGGATCCGACGAGATCTGGACGAAGGCCACCGACGCGCTGCGCCTCGCGCTCGAGACCGCCGGCCTCGACTACGCGATCAAGGACGGCGACGCCGCGTTCTACGGGCCGAAGATCGACATCGAGGTGCGCGACGCCATCGGCCGGATGTGGCAGCTGAGCACGATCCAGTGCGACTTCAACCACCCCGAGCGGTTCGACCTCGAGTACGTGGGTGCCGACAACACCCGCCACCGACCGATCATGTTGCACCGCGCCCTGTTCGGGTCGATCGAGCGCTTCTTCGGCATCCTCGTCGAGCACTACGCAGGTGCGTTCCCGACCTGGCTCGCGCCGGTGCAGGTCGAGGTGCTCCCGGTCGCCGACCGCCACGACGCGTACGCGGCCGAGGTGGTCGGCGCGCTGGAGGCCCGGGGCCTGCGCGTCGAACTGCGGGAGGCCTCCGCCGACTCGCTCGGCGCGCGCATCCGGCGGTCGAAGCTGCTCAAGGTGCCGTACATCCTCGTGGTCGGCGACGACGACGTCGAGCACCGCACGGTCGGGGTCAACGCGCGCGGACTCGACGATCCCGAGCGTGGGGTCCCGTTCGACTCGTTCGTCGCCCGCGTGGGCGACGAGGTCGCGGCGAAGGGCTGACCCGTGGCGCTCGAACGGCTCTGGGCCGGGTGGCGCAGCGCATACATCGAGGGTGTCGTGGCGGGGGAGCGGCCCGAGGGCTGCCTCTTCTGTGGACTGCAGGCGCTCGACGACGAGTCGGCCCTCATCCTCGAGCGCACGCCGCTCGTCTACACGGTCATGAACGCGTACCCGTACACCTCCGGGCACGTCATGGTGATCCCGGTACGGCACGAGGCGTCCTTCACGGGGCTCACCGACGAGGAGGCGGCCGCGCTCACGGTGGCGGCCCGACGGGTCGCCCGTGCGGTCGAGGCCGAGTACCTGCCCGAAGGCCTGAACGTCGGCATCAACGTCGGGCGCGCCGGCGGTGCGGGCGTGCCGGAGCACCTGCACGTGCACGTCGTGCCGCGGTGGCACGGCGACACCAACTTCATGACCTCGATCGCCGAGACCCGGGTCATGCCCGAGACGCTCGCCGACTCGTACCGGCGCCTCGCCGCCCGCCTCGCCGCGACCCCGGAGGCGGCGTCGGGGTCGACCGGCGCATAGCGTGGCCCCGATGGACGACGCGACCCGACCCGGAGACGTGGGTGACGAGGAGTACCTCGACGCGCTCCCCGAGGACCTCGACGTCTCGCAGTTCGTCGGGCCGACCGTCTTCCCGGACGTCGGGCGTCGCCGGATCGCCGGATCGATCCACCTCATCCTCGCCGCGACCTGCCTCGCCGGCGGGCTCGAGGGGGACCAGCCGGGCCTCGTCGGCGCTGCGGTGCTCCTC
>JBJTWK010000008.1:0-39019 GCA_046081705.1 Actinomycetes bacterium
AGGAGGTCCAGCTCGGTGAGCGCCTGGGTCGGATGCCGGAGAACGCCAGGGCCCTCACGAACGGCACGATCTCGCACACCCAGGCCGTCGAGGTCGCCCGGGGTGCGGCGGCGGATCCGAATGCGGAGCGGCACCTGCTCATGCCCTCACTCTCGGGGACGGTGAAGGCACTCAAGACCGAGACCGACCGGGTCGTGGCCCGGGCGACGGGTCACGGTCAGGCCGAGCAGGACCGGGTCCACAGGACCCGCTACGTGCGTCACCACGTGGCGCGTGACGGTGCCTTCTGTCTGGAGGCGAGGTTGACGAAGGTCGCGGGTGCGAAGGTCGTCGAAGCCCTCGAGCACTACGCCAAGATCGAGTTCGAGACCGCTCGCAGCACCGGGGTGTGGGCCCACCACACCACCTACCTCGCCGACGGACTCGTCGCCATGTGCGAGGACGCCCGCCACGGTCGCGCGCGCCGGACACGCGATGCTGGTTCGAAGGCGAGCGCAGGCAAGGACTGCGGCACCCACGAACTGTGTGGTGACGACGCCGAGATCGCTGCGCGGTCGCAAGGTCGAGAGCGAACCGGACCCTTGGCGCTCGTGGAGGTGCGCGTCGATTACGCAGCACTCGTGCGTGGGGCAGTCGAGGGTGACGAGGTCTGCGAGATCGAGGGGCTCGGACCGATCCCGGTCGCGGAGGCCCAACGCCTCGCGAGCGACTCGATCCTGCGAGTCCTCCTCGTCGATGGCGGCGTCGTGAAGAAGATCTCGTCCACGACTCGTTCGATCCCGCCGCGACTCAAGCGGGTGATCGTGGATCGTGACCGCACCTGTGTGGTGCCGGGCTGTGATGTGTCGTGGAACCTCGAGATCGACCACCGGATCCCCTTCGCCCAGGGTGGTCGCACCGACGAGGAGAACCTCGCCCGCCTGTGTCACGAGCACCACCGCCAGAAGACCGCCGGGAAGGCGATCCTGGAACGTTGGGAGGACGACCGGGGACGCCCCCACTGGGCGTGGCACCCGACCTCCAGACCGAACGAACCCCCGCCACTCTCGTTCGAGGAACGCTGGCCGAATCTCTGGACCGGCTGACCCCACGGGGATCAGGCGGTCGGACCCGGGAGTGATCGAGGCGGATCGGCGAACGGTGGCCCGCCCGCGCGCGCGGCGCGTCAGGGCGTCGGCGCCACGTGGGCCACCGTGAGTCCGAGGACGTCAGTCCGCCGGAGGGCCGCCGAAGATGTCGGTGCGGGGACCGTCCGTGTAGATCGGCGCGCGCTGCTGGTCGAAGGCGCGGATCGCCTCCTGGAGGTTCTCGGTGAACCCGAGCATGAGTTGGTTGCGATCCTCGATCTCGACCGCCGACTCGAGCGACGGGTTCTCGAGGTTCACCCAGATGACCTCCTTGGTCATCTGGAGCGCGTACTGGCTGTACTCGGCCATCCGGGCCGCCATCTCGAGCGCGACCGGCATCAGGTCCTCCTCGGGGAGCACCCGGGACACGAGTCCCATGCGAAGCGCCTCGTCCGCGTCGACCCGACGCCCGGTGAGGAGGAGGTCGTTGGAGTGCGCGGCGCCGATGAGGCGGGGCAGCAGCCACGACGCCGCCATCTCCGTGCTCGTCACCCCATTCACGATCCCGGTCGCGTTGAACTCCGCCGACCGGGCCGCGATCCGGATCTCGGCCGCGAGCGTGAGGCACATGCCGCCGCCGTACGCCGGTCCGTTGACCGCACAGATGATCGGCTGGGGCATCCGGCGCATGGTGAGGATGAGCCGCGAGTAGTACCGCATCGACCGCTGGGCGATCCGGCCCACCGACAGGCCGTCGATGTTCGGGATGATCCCGTAGTCCTTGAGATCCAGCCCCGAGCAGAAGCCCCGGCCGGAGCCGGTGAGGATCACGACCGCGACCTCGTTGTCCTCGGCGATCGCGTTGAGCGCCGCGTCGAGTTCGACGACGAGGTCGATGGACATCGCGTTGAGCCGCTCCGGACGGTTCAGCGTGACCACCGCCGTCCGGCGCTGCGGCCGGTCGACCGTGACGAGGCCGGTCGTCGAGTTCGGTCCAGTCATCGGTGCCTCCCGGGTCGGCCACCCGACGTCGCAGGGCGCGGCCGGGGCACGGATCATGCCGCACGCGCGATCCGCGCCCACCTGCCACCACTCAGCGCCCTCGAGGGGTGAGAATGACGGTCCATGTCCGAGGACCCCCGGCCCACCGCCACCGCCACTGCGCCCGCGGCCCGGCGGGGTCGTCGCACCCTCAAGGTTCCCTACGAGCCGGGCATCGACGGCCTACGCGCGATCGCCGTCACCTCGGTCCTGCTCTACCACTCCGACATCGCATGGGTGCCGGGAGGGTTCTTCGGTGTCGAGGTGTTCTTCGTCATCTCGGGCTACCTGATCACCGCGCTCCTGCTCGCCGAGTGGCGCAACACCGAACGCCTGCGCATGGGCGACTTCTACATCCGGCGGGCCCGCCGCCTGCTGCCGGCGCTGTTCCTCATGCTCGCCGTCGTCGGCCTGTACGCGGTGGTGTTCCTCCCCGACGACCTGCACACCCTGCGGGGCGACACGCTCGCGGCGATCGGGTACGTGCAGAACTGGTGGCAGATCTTCGCGGGCCGTTCGTACTTCGAGCAGACCGGTCGACCCCCACTCCTCCAGCACCTCTGGTCGCTCGCGGTCGAGGAGCAGTTCTACCTGCTGTGGCCGCTCATGTTCTGGGTCCTGCTCAAGGCGTTCGGGCGGCGACCGATGCGGC
Source organism: Actinomycetes bacterium (assembly GCA_046081705.1). Classification (GTDB taxonomy): domain Bacteria; phylum Actinomycetota; class Acidimicrobiia; order IMCC26256; family IMCC26256; genus IMCC26256. The sequence continues at coordinate 2,761 of JBJTWK010000008.1, forward strand.
TCGTCGGCGTCCTCGTCGGCGCGGCGCTCGCGTCCACGATCCTCATGTGGGTGCTGTTCCCGGGCATCGACGACCCCACCCGCGTGTACTACGGCACCGATACTCGCGCTGCGGGCCTGCTGCTCGGCTCGGCCCTCGCGATCCTCTGGCCACCATGGCGCCTCACCCGCGCGGTCCACCTCGCCGGGCGCCTGGTGCTCAACGCCATCGGTGCGGCCGGTCTCGCCTTCGTCGCGTGGTACCTGTTCCGCGTCCCCGACACCGCGGCGTGGGTGTACCGCGGCGGCTTCCTCTGGTTGGACCTCGCGACCCTGCTCGTCATCGCGGTGGTCGTCCACCCGGGCGCTGACCTCCGACGGCTGCTCGGATGGAAGCCCCTCGTCTGGATCGGCCTGCGGTCGTACTCGCTCTACCTCTGGCACTGGCCGATCTACCAGGTCACGCGACCCGGTCTCGACGTGGGGTTCGACGGCTACCCGCTGCTCGCGTTGCGCCTCACCCTCACCGTGATCTGTGCGGAGCTCTCCTACCGGTACGTCGAGACGCCGATCCGGCAGGGCGCGCTCTCGCGTGCCTGGCGTGCGGTCCGTGACGGCAGCGGCGAGGCGCGGGCCGCGCTCGTCCAGCGCGTCACGGCCATCGGCGCCGTGTCCCTCGTGGTCGTCACAGTCGTCGGGGTCGGGTTCGCCGGGGCGCAGCCGCCCCGGGCGCCGAAGGAGCTCCGGGTCGGCGCCATCAGCGGGGTCCTCGGCGGGACCGGCGTGCCCGGCGGCTCGGGCGCGACCGGCACGAGCGGCGCCTCCGGTGCGACGGGCGTGCCCGCCCCACCGCCGCCGCCCCCGGCCGGCGCGAACGTCATGGCGGTGGGCGACTCGGTGATGCTCGGCGCCGCCCAGACGCTCGCGCAGGTGTACCCAGGCCTCAACGTCAACGCCGCCGTGAGCCGACAGTTCGGCACGGTCGCCGACGTCGTCGGGCAACTGCACACGGCGGGCTTCGGCCGCGACGTCACGATCATCCACACCGGCTCGAACGGCACCATCGATGCGAACCGGTTCGTGCAGATGATGCAGGGCCTCGCCGACGTCCGATGCGTCGTCGTGCTCAACCTCAAGGTGCCCCGGCGCTGGGAGGCCGCGAACAACAACGTCCTCGCGGTCCACACCCCGCAGTTCCCGAACGCCACGCTCATCGACTGGCACGGCGAGGGCCTCGCGCACGGCGACTGGTTCTACCAGGACGGCATCCACCTCAACGCGACGGGCCGCAACGCATACGTGCAACTCATCGCAACCATCGCGCCGACCTGCGGGAAGTGACTTGGGCGCCGGGCGCCCTCCACCTGAGGGCGCCGGCCGATCAGCCGTCGACGCCGTCGAGACCCACGGGGCACGCGACCCCGGTCCCCCCGATGCCGCAGTACCCGCCCGGGTTCTTCGAGAGGTACTGCTGGTGGTAGCCCTCGGCGAAGTAGAAGGTCGGCGCCTCGAGGATCTCGGTCGTGATCGGACCGTGACCGGCCTCCGTCAACGCGGCCTGGTAACGATCCCGGGACGCCGCCGCCGCGGCCGCCTGGGCCGGGGACGACGTGTAGATCCCCGAGCGGTACTGCGTGCCGACGTCGTTGCCCTGGCGCATGCCCTGCGTCGGGTCGTGGGACTCCCAGAACACGGTGAGCAGTTCGTCGTAGGTGACCAGCGCGGGGTCGAAGACCACGAGGACCACCTCGTTGTGCCCGGTCCGGCCCGAGCACACCTCCTCGTAGGTCGGGTTCGGGGTCTCCCCCGCGGCGTACCCGACGGCGGTGACCCACACCCCGGGCGTCTGCCAGAACCGTCGCTCCGCACCCCAGAAGCACCCGAGCCCGAACAGCGCCGTCCCGGTGCCCTCCGGGTACGGCGGCGTGAGCTCGTGCCCGTTCACGTGGTGGACGCCGCGCACCGGCATCGGCTCGGTGCGCCCGGGGAGCGCCGTCCCCGGCTCGGGCATCCGCACCTTGTCGCTCCGGTTGCCGAAGAACATCGCACCCGTCCTCTCGCCGTCCCGTCCGGAGGGGCGACCGCCGCCTCCGGGATCGGGCCGCCGTGGCGTGCGAGGACTCGCCCCACGACCGGACCCTCCCGGCACCGTACCGACCGCACGGGCGCCGGACCGCACGCGGTCGGCGGGGCCCGCCCGCGGACTCAGTTCGCCGAGGGGTCGTCCGGGAACCGGGCGAAGACGGCGAGGCGCCCGCCCTGACGCTCGAGGACCTCGCGCCAGAGGTCGGCGCACACGTCGCGCCACGGGTCGCCCGGTTCGGCCTCGATCACGAACCAGTCGCCGCGTGCGATCTCCGCGTCGAGTTGGCCCGCCGACCACCCGGCGTACCCGGCGTAGACGCGCAGCCCCGCGAGGGAGCCGTGCACGGCGTCGGCGGAGGCCGAGAGGTCGACCCGCACGAGGTGGTGATCGATCGGCACACCCCAGGGCGCGGGCTCGACGCACGGATGCTGCAGCCGGCCGATCCCGATCGCGCCGTCCTGCTGCACGGGTCCGCCGTCGAAGAGCACCGACGGATCGACGACGAACGCGTGCCACTCGGGCAGCACGTCCCGCACGTCGAGGTCGGTGATCGGACGGTCGAGCACCACGCCGAGCGCACCGGCCGCCGAGTGCTCCACGACGAGCACGACCGTCCGCCGGAAGTTCGGGTCGAGGAGGTCGGGCGAGGCGACGAGCAGTCGTCCCGTGAGCGGAGCGTCGAGCACGCCGGTCATCGTCCCACGCCCCCGGAGGCCCCAGGACCACGCGTCGGGAGCACGGGGCGGGCGCATCGGGACCGCAGGATCGAGGGACCGCGCGCGGCGCGGGGCCCCGGATCCCGCGTGCGGATCACCCACTACCGTGTGGCCCATGGCGAACGGGAAACTGGGCCGCAAGGTCTACGAGGCCGAGCTCTACCGGCTCCAGACCGAACTCGTGAAGATGCAGGAGTGGGTGCGGGCGACGGGCGCCCGCGTCGCGGTCGTGTTCGAGGGCCGCGACGCTGCGGGCAAGGGCGGCACCATCTCGCGCATCACCGAGCACCTCAATCCCCGCGTGGTCCGGGTCGCCGCCCTGCCGAAGCCGACGGAACGCCAGCAGACCGAGTGGTACTTCCAACGCTACGTCGAGCACCTCCCGGCCGGCGGCGAGATCGTCCTCTTCGACCGGTCCTGGTACAACCGCGCCGGGGTCGAGCAGGTGTTCGGCTTCTGCACACCGGAGCAGTACCACCGGTTCCTGCGCCAGACGCCGCGGTTCGAGCACATGCTCATCGAGGACGGCATCATCCTCATCAAGTACTGGTTCTCGGTCAGCGACGAGGAGCAGGAGCGCCGCTTCGAGGCCCGCATCTCGGATCCGCTGAAGCGCTGGAAGCTCAGCCCCGTCGATCTCGCGTCGCGGGCGCACTGGGTCGACTACTCGCGGGCCAAGGACGCCATGTTCGTGCACACCGACACGCCGGACAGCCCGTGGTGGGTCGTGGAGGCCGACGACAAGCGCCGCGCCCGCATCAACTGCATCAGCCACCTGCTCGCCGCGGTCCCGTACCACGACACGTTCGAGCCGGAGGTCGAGCTCCCGGCGCGTCAGGCGGATGGTGGCTACGTGCGGCCGGACGCGTCGACGCAGCGGTACGTCCCGGACGTCGCCGCCGCACTCGTCGCCGACTGACCGCGATGTCGGAACCGGGCGCCACCATCGGCGTCACCTACCCGCCGCCGCGCCACGTGCTGCGTGCCCTCGCCTACGAGGTCGAGCACCGGCCCGACCTCACGAGCACCGCCCGGATGACGGTCGGGCCGCACCTCCTCGGTCCGACGGGTGAGGTCGAGGCCGGCGCGCTCGCGACCCTCGTCGACGCCACCGGCGGCGGCCTCGCCGCGCTCGCAGCCCGGCCGGACTGGATCGCCACGGCCGACCTCACCCTCCACCTCCTCGGACCGGTCCACGCGTCGACGGTCACGGCCGCCGGACGGGTCGTGCGGCGCGGGCGGACCACCGTGGTCCTCGCCGTCGACCTCCTCGCCGACGACTCCCGCCCCGTCGGCACTGCGACGATGTCGTTCGCCGTCCTGCCCCGCCGTGACACCAACCCCGTGATGCCCACGCTCGACGAGCCGACCCGGCACGCGTTCACCCCGCTCGACGACGTCCCGTTCCCTCCGCTCGCCACGGCGATCGGCATCACCGCCGACGCCACCGGTGCCGCCGCGCCGATGACGCCGTTCGTCGTGAACACACTCGGCGCGATGCAGGGCGGGGTCGTGGCGACGCTCGTCGCGCGGGCGGCCACCGGAGCGATCGAGCCCACCACCACCGGCGCCGCGGTCTGCGTCGACCTCACGGTCAACTACCTCACGCTCGGGCGCCACGGTCCGATCCGCGCCGTCCCGCGCGTCCTGCGCACGGGCCCCGGGTGGGCGCAGGTCGCGGTCGAGGTGCGCGACCTCGGGAACGACGACCGCCTCATGACGGTCGCCCGCGCGGTCGTGGTCCGACCGCCCGACCCGGGGACGCACCCGTGAGCCCGGCGTTCCACGACCCGGATGCCGGACGCGAGGTCGCGCGCCACGTCGGCATCGACCTCACCGAGGTCACCGGGCCGGGCGGACCGATCCGGATCGTCGGGAACGCCCCGGCGCCCGACGCCGTGCGGGACAACGCGGGCGTCCTGCACTCCGGGATCATCACGGCGCTCGCCGACATCGTCGCGGGGATCACGAGCGGCCTCGCGTCCCTCCCCCGCTGGATCGTCTCGACCGACCTGCTCATCTCGCGCCTGCGCACCGAGGTCGTCGGGCCGATCGGCCTCGAGGCCGAGGTGCTGCGCGTGGGTCGGACCGCGGCCGTCACCCGGGTCCGGGCGACCGACGACGGTGCGGGCGGCGCGCTCGTCGCCGACGGCGTCCTCACCGCGTCGCTGCTCGCCCCCGACGGCGGACCCCCGGACCACCCCCGACCGTTCCGCATGCGGGCGATCGAACCGGCCCCCGGCGGTCCGCCCCCGCTCGCCGAGTTCTTCCGGCTCACCGCCGACGATCCGACCCCGGGCGAGGTGCGCCTCGACCTCGCCGAGCACCTGCGGAACCCCTGGGGGATCCTCCACGGCGGGGCGACGGCCGTGCTCGTCGCGGCGGCCGCCGAGCACGCCGCTCGCCGCGAGCTCGGAGGCCGGTGGTACTCCGGCGACACGGCCCTGCACTACCTCCGACCGGCTCGCACCGGCCCGGTCGTCGGACGGGCCCGGGTGCTCGGGTCGCGCCCGGACGGCGCGGTGGTCGCCGTGACCCTGCGCGATGCGGGGGCGGCCGACCGAGTCGTCGCCGAGGCGGTCGTCACCGTGCGGCGCACCTGACTCCTGGGCCTCGGGACCGCGCGCCGCACCGGGGGCGTCGGCCGCCCTCGTCCGGTACCGTCCCGGTCGTGCGGGGGCGCCGGGCGACGACCGAGGGACTCGAGGGTGGACGGATGAACGGGCGCGCCCGCTCGCTCATCTGGCTCTGCCGTGTCGTGGTGCGCGTCTTCATGCGTCAGGTGGATGTGACCGGTCGCCAGCACGTCCCGCAGGACCGTCCGACGATCCTCGTGTGCAACCACTCGAACGGCCTCGCCGACCCCGTCGTGCTCATCGGGTGCCTCGGCTTCTTCCCGCGGTTCCTCGTGGCCAAGTCGATGTGGCGGATCAAGGGCCTGTCGTGGCTGCTCTGGTACGCGATGTGCGTGCCCGTGGCCCGACGCAACGACGTGCACGGCGAGGCCTTCGACGCGGACACCAACACCGCCGCGTTCGCCGTGTGCCACGAGGTCCTCGCGGCCGGCGGGCGGGTGGCCGTGTTCCCGGAGGGCGGCGTGGACGACCACCCGGGCCTCACCCTCCCGCTGCGGACCGGCACCGCACGCATCGCCCTGAGCGCGCTGAGCACCGGAGCGGTCGACGACGTCGTCATCGTGCCGCTCGGCATCACCTACGAGGAGCGCGGTCGCTTCCGGGGTCAGGTCGCGCTGCAGATCGGCGAGCCGGTCGAGGTGGCGGACTTCCTCGAGTCCCACCGGGCCGACGAACCCGCTGCGGTGCGCGCGCTCACCGACGCGATCGGGACGGCCCTGCTCACCGTCGCCGCCACGCACGCGTCGTGGCGCGCCGCCGAGGTGACCCACGCGGCGGCCGAGGTCGTCGTGCGCACCGAGGACCCCGACTCGCCCGAGCCGTACGCCCGCCTCGCCGATCTCCAACGGGACCTCGCGGCGCGGGTCCGGGCCCACGGCGGCGACACCGGGCCCATGTACAAGGGGCTCGAGGCCCGGGTCGACGACCTGCGCGAGCGACTCGAGGCCCTCGGCACCCACACGCCGGCCGACGTCGCGCACCTCGACGCAACCCACGCGCGCCGACGCATCCTGACCCTGGGCGCGGTCGGCGTCGCGCTCGCACCGCTCGGCGTCGCGGGGTACGTGCTCAACGCGCTCCCGGCCGGGGTCTCCTACGGACTCGGTCGCCGCATCACCCATCCGGCGTGGCAGGCCACGGCGAAGGGTGGCAGCGCGGTCGTGACCGTTCCCGTCGCCTACTCGCTCGAGGCCTGGTACGTGCGGCGCCGGTTCGGGACCCGCGCCGCGACCGCCCTGCTCGTCGCCGCGCCGGTCACCGGCCTCGCCGCGATCGCATGGACCGCGACCCTCGACGAACTCCGACGCTCCGTTCGGGCCGCCGGGTGGGCCCGACGCCCCGAGGGGCTCGCGGCAGCACGGGCGAGTCGGGACGCCGTGGTGGCCGAGGTCGCGCGCATCGTCGCGACGCCGGCCCCGGTGCCCGCCGACCAGCACTGAGGCCGGCGGCGGGCGGGCCCGTCACTGCTGGTCGACGGTGACGCCCGCGGCCTCGGCGAGTTCCTTCGCCACCGCGAGCTGAGCGACGGCGAGGCCGGCCGCCATGACCCCGATGAGCCGGGCCCGCAGCGGGAGCCGCGGGGTGAGCAGCAGCACCGCGGCGTCGAAGCCGTCGGCGAGCGCGGTCATCGACAGCCAGTTGTGGCCGGTGTCGCGCTCGGCGAGGGCGATCGCCGCGCCCGCTCCGAGCACCACCTCCCGCCCGCCGGTCGTCCGACACATGGTCACCGCTGCGGTGGAGTCCGCGCCCCGGCCGAGGAAGCTGCGCCCGACGGTGCGCGGCAGTCCGAGCATGGCGAGGCCGATGCCGACCCGGACCCGGGACAGGTAGATGGCTCGCTGACGGTTGTCCATGGGATGGCATCCTCGCACCGCCGCCGTCCGGGCTCCCAATCCCGCCGATCACCCGGGCGGGGCGTCGTCCTCGCCGCCGGCGATGCGCGCCGCGAACGGCAGGAGCCGGGGCACGAGCAGGAACCCCGGGTCGAGGCGCAGTGCCACGCCCTCGCACATCATCACCGTCTTGACGAGCAGGGCCAGATCGGGCGGCAGCGTGAGGCGGTGCCGGCGGACGATCCGCATGACCTGGCCGAGCACCTCGGCGACCGGCATCTCCTCGAGCGACCGGTGCGCGTACCGGTCGAGCAGGTGACCGAGGTCGTCCTCGAGCCGGGACCGGTCGACCTCCCGGGTCGCCATCCCGAGACCCAGCAGCGCATCGGCCATGCGGACGCGGTCGGTCGCGACGATCGCGAGGAGCACACCGCCCAGGGATCGTTCGGTCACCGGGTCGACCTGGCCGGTCATCCCGAAGTCGACGAAGGACACGACCGCGTCCTCGTCGACGAACACGTTGCCCGGGTGCGGATCGGCGTGGAAGAACCCGTTGCCGAACACCATCGTGAGGTAGGCGTCGGCGAACGTGCCGGCGACCGCGGTCCGATCGACCCCCATCTGGTCGAGGGTCGCGACGTCGTCGACCTTGGCCCCGGCGACCCGGACCTCCGTGAGCACTCCGCCGGTCGTGCGGGGCCAGTCGATCCCCGGGACGACGACGTGGGGCACCTCGGCGAGCGCGGCTGCGATCGCCTCCGCGTTGTGCCCCTCCTGCACGTAGTCGCACTCGCGCCGCAGCGTCGTCGCGAACCGCTCGGCGAGCCCGACGACGTCGTAGCGCCGGGCGACCCGCGAGATGCGGGCGAGCACCCGCGCCCCACGCTCGAGGATGCGCAGGTCGACCTCGATGGTCCGCCGCACGGCTGGACGGCGCACCTTCACCACGACCGCCGTGCCGTCGGGGAGTCGGGCGGCGTGCACCTGTCCGATCGACGCCGCCGCGAGCGGCACCGGGTCGAACTCGGCGTACCGGGCCTCGAGGGCGGCGCCGAGTTCGGCCTCGACCGCGGCCCGCACCTCGGCGAACCGCACGAGCGGGGCGTGGTCCTGGAGGAGGGCGAGTTCGGCGGCGACCGCGTCCGGGAGGAGGTCGGGCCGGGTCGAGAGCACCTGGCCGAGCTTGATGAAGGTGGGTCCGAGCCGTTCGAGCATCCGCCGGGTGCGGCGGGCCAGTCGGGTCGCCCGGTCCCGGTGCAGGAGGTCGGCGATCGAGCCGAACCCGTTCGCCGCCACCACGGCGACCACCGCGCGGACCCTCGGCGCCGTGGACGGGACGGCGGCGCCGGACGGTGGGGCCATCACCGCAGGCTAGGGCCCGGCACCGCGGCGTGGTCGCCGGGGCCCCGATCCGACCCGCTACCCTGCCGCCGTCCGCTTCCACCCCCGCAAGGAGTTCCCGTGGCCCGCGTCTCGCACGACATCACCATCGCCCGCACCCCCGACGAGGTCTGGGCGGTGCTCGGGCAGTTCGGCGGCCTCGACACCTGGATGCAGGGCGTGGAGTCCTGCGTCGTCGACGGCTCGCACCGCTCCGTCGGCCTCGCCGGCGGGATGGTCGCCGAGGAGGACGAGGTCGCCCGTGACGACGAGGCGCGCACGTACTCGTACACGGTCGACGGGGCCGCGATGGGCATCACCACCTGGCTCGCCACCATCTCAGTCGCACCCGAGGGGTCCGGCTCGAAGGCCACCTGGGCGCTCGAGATGGAGCCCGGCGACCTCGCCGAGACCATCGGCGGCGTGTACGCCGGCGCGCTCGCGCAGGCCAAAGCCCACCTCGAGGGCTGATCCGCGGCGGCGCACCGCGCGCCGCACCACTCCACCGCACGACGGCGTCGGCCTCCGGGTGGTCGGCGCCGTCGTCGCGTCCGACGCCCTCGCCCTCGCCCGCGCCCTCAGGAGTAGCGCGTCACGTAGCCCCGGGCCCGGAACAGCCGCAGCATGCGGATGAGGAACCACGCCGCGACCGCGCTCAGCGCCACCGCGCCGCACGCGCCGATCCCGATGAGGCCCCAGTCGAGCGGTTCACCGTCGACGACCCGACGCAGCGCCGTGAACGCGTACGTGGTGGGGAGCGCGAGCGCGATCGGACGGATGAACCGGGGCAGCGCATCGATCGGGTAGAAGATCCCGGACAGCGGCATGAGGACGAACATCACGCCCCAGGCCAGCGCCTCCGCTCCGTGCCCGAACCGGAGCACGAAGCCGATGACGAGCAGCGAGATCGCGAAGCCCACGACGAGGAGGACCGCGGCGATCGGGACGAGCGCCGGTCCGACCGTCCCGACGTTGAACGAGAAGAACGCGAGCGCGCCGATCGCCATGAGGCTCACCCCCATGACGAGCTTCACGAGCCCGAAGAGCACGACGCCGCCGACGTACTCCGTCTCGCGGATCGGGGTCACCATGAGGTTGAGGAGGTTGCGGGTCCAGGTCTCCTCGAGGAACCCCGTGCTCACGGCGATCTGCGACTGGTAGACGACGTGCCACAGGATGATGCCGGCGAGCAGGTAGCCGGCGGCCTGCTGGCCCCCGCCCGCCCCGCCCCGGCCGACGAACGCCGCGAGCGCGCCGAACATCAGCACGTCGACGAGGGGCCAGAGCGTCACGTCGAAGAGACGGTGCGGTTCCCGGACGAGGACGTACGCGTTTCGCCGCGCGATGGCCCGCACACGCAGCCACGAGCGCCGGGCCCCCGGCGGCAGCGGCCGGGTCGGATCGACGGGCGGCGGGGTTCGGCTCACAGGTGGAAGTCCGTCTGCTGACCACCGGGCGGTTCGTGCTCGGGGAGGCGATCCTCGGCCAGGTGCAGGAAGACGCCCTCGAGGTCCTCGCGGTCGAACCGGGACGCGATCTCGTCGGGTCGGCCGTCGGCCACGATCCGACCCTGCGAGAGGAAGAGCACCCGCTCGCTGAGCCGTTCGACCTCCCGCATGTCGTGGCTCGTCACGAGCAGCGCCGTCCCCTCGGAAGCGCACAGGTCGAGGATGCCGTCGCGCACCCGCGACGCCACGTCCGGGTCGAGGGACGCCGTCGGTTCGTCGAGCACGAGCAGGCGCGGTCGGTGCAGGCAGGCGCGCACGATGCCGACGAGCGTGCGCTGACCGGACGACAGCTGCGGACCCATCGCATCGGCGAGGTGCTCGATCCGGAACCGGGCGAGCCCCGCGTCGATCGCGGGCTGCGGGTCCGGGATCCCGTAGATGCGGCCGTACATCGTGAGGTACTCGTGCACCCGCAGGTCACCGGCGAGCGGCAGGTACCCGGCGGCGAACCCGATGTGCTCGGCCGCCGCGCTGCGACTGCGACGCTGGCTCACCCCGCACACCTCGATGTCGCCCGCGTCCGGCGAGATCGCGCCGAGGATCATGAGCAGGGTCGTGGTCTTCCCGGCCCCGTTCGGACCGAGGAGCGCGACCCGCTCGCCGGCGTGGACGGTCACATCGACCCCGTCGACGGCCCGGGTCCGGCGGTACTCCTTCACGAGGCCCCGGGCGACGAGGACGGCTTCCATGACGGTGGATGCTCGCAGACCCGCGGGGCCCGGGGCGACCCGTTCCGTCCGGACCGACGGGCCGTACGGGACGAGAGGGCCTGAACCCCCCCGGGCCCTCGGGCCTTGTGGGTTCGAATCCCACCCCGGGCACCGACGAGCGACGACCTGTCAGGACAGCAGCGGGAGCAGTGCGATCGTCGCCTCGATGGCGAGGCCGGCGATGTTCTCCCTCGTGCGTGAACGGTCGATCACAAATGAGACCGTGCGGGCGAGGAACGCTCCGGCCCATGCCGCGCCGAGCACGAGCGCGGCGTCGCGGTTCCCGATCAGGATGACGCCGAGTCCTGCTCCGATGAAGAGCCCGCCGTAGGTGGCGCGGACCTCGGACAGTCCCAGGCGCCCCGGTATGTGCAGGCCGATGACCCGACTCACGGGGCGCGGCCAGAGCAGACCGAGGATCCCGGCCGCGCTCGAGATCGCCGCGCCGAGGTAGGCGGCGATGCTCATGACGCCCTGAGTCTCACGAGCGGGATCGCCAGCGCGATGCCGAAGCACAGGTTGAACAGCGCATGCGTGGGTGGCCCAGTGCGAGCGACATGCCGGTGTCGAGCACGAACCAGAGCGCGAGTGAGCGCCCCATGAGCGGCAGCACCCACGTCGCTCCGTCACGCTGCGGACCGCGCACGAGTTGCAGCATGGTGACGGTCCATCCGGCGAGCACCGCTCCGAGCACCACGTACGGCAGCTTCAGGTAGTTGCGGACGTCAGCGGTGTCGATGGCGTCGGGTGGCCCGAAACCGAGCAGCGAGAACAGTGAGCCGGCGACCGTCCCGGCGAACACCAGCAGCAGCGAGTACACGAGGACGACGATGAGTACGCCCTCGAGCCACCGGATCCAATCATTCCGCGACATCATCCGCCGAGGTGAGGTCTGGTGTGCGGGACGCGGGTTGTCATCCACGCTGCGAGCGCCACCAGACGACCGTCGCGGCGGCCCCTCGGCGACGCTCACTCGGCCTCATCCTGTTCGCACGGCCGAGTGCATGGGACGCAACCGAGGATTCGAATCGTTTCACTATCCGTCTTGGTGATTGGTCGGCAGAATGGATGGATGGAACAACAATGCTCATCCCGACTTGACGAACCCGGACTTGCCGAGTTCCTCGCGGCTCTGCACTCCCGTGCGGAACTCAATGACGAGACAGTGATCCCGCGTGTGCTGAATGCCGCAGCGGAGCGGGGCGCACAGAGTGACCAGGACATGACCGACCTGCTGGCGGATGCCTACATCCCGATCAGCCCGATCGTCGGGCGATTGCTCCACGTGCTCGCTCTTTCACGTCGACCCGGGCGCATCGTCGAATTCGGCACGTCGCACGGGCTGTCGACGATCTATCTCGCCGCCGCGACGAGCACCCACGACGCGCCGGTGATCACCACCGAAGCCGAGCCATCGAAGATCGCCGCCGCCCGCGAGAACTTCTCGGCCGCTGGTCTCGCCGACCGGATCGAACTGCGAGTCGGGGATGCGTTCGAGACACTCGCCGACCTCGACGAGCCGATCAGCCTGTTGTTCCTCGACGGATGGAAAGGACTGTATCTCCCGCTCCTCCGTCAACTGGAGGGCCGTCTGGTCAACGGGGCGATCGTGGTCGCCGATGACACGACACTCTTGCCTGAACTCTGCGCCGACTACCTCGACTACATCCGCAGCAACACGGGTTCCTACGTGTCGTCATCGTTGCCGGTCGATGATGGGTTGGAAGTGAGCGTGGTCATTCGTTGAATGACCGAACCGAACGCATCGTCGCCGACATTGCGCTCGTCGCCACCTTCGTGCTGGCGTTCCTCACCCATGAGAACGGAGCGCTTCTGCACTCACTGGTGTCATTGGTGTTCACGGTCGTGTTGATCCATCACGTGAAGCACAGTTGGTCCGCGTTCCGACGACCCCGACGGCGCTCCAAGTGGGCGGTGAACTGGACCATCGCGATGCTGATGGCGGCAACGACCGTGACGGGGCTGACCCTCTGGATCGGAGGCGACGACTACGCGCTCGCCCATGGTCCGCTGTCGGTGGCGGCGGCGATCGCAGTCCTCCCGCACGCCTGGGTGCATCGACCTAGGGTGGTGCGGCTCGTCAGGCGACAGTCGAACACCTCGGCAGGCGCGGCAGGGTGACGGTCGTGGGAGGGTCGGGACTGTGACATCAATGGACATCGACCTCAACCTGTTGCGCGTTCTCGACGCGCTGCTCGAAAACGGCTCGGTGGCCGGTGCTGCGAAGGCGCTCCACCTCTCGCCCCCGGCCGTGTCCCGATCACTCGCCCGCCTACGTTCGGCGGTCGGTGACCCACTGTTCGTCCGGGCCGGACGCTCGCTCGTCCCCACCGACGTCGCCCTGAGCCTGCGCGTGCCCGCCCGGCAGGCTCTCGAGGCCGCGGTGGCCGTGCTCACGTCGAGTCCCGAGTCCGATCCGGCCCGGATCCAGCGCCGTTTCGTCATCTGCGCCGACGACGCCATCGTCGCCGCACTCGCCCTCCCCCTGATCACTCGAGTCCGATCGACGGCTCCGGGCGTCGACATCGACTTCGTAAGGGAGGACCCCGACGCCATCAGTCAGTTCCGCTCAGGAATGATCGACCTTCGTATCGATGCGCACGTCGACCAGCACCATGACATCGTGTCCGAGGTGATCCTCACCGACCGTTTCGTCGCCGTAGTCCGCCATGACCATGCGCTGCTCGCGGGGCGGAGGACGGCGAAGCGGTTCGCCGAGGCTCATCACGTGACGGTGTCGCCGAAGGGCAAACGCAGCGGCCCCATCGATCACGCGCTCGCCGAACAGGGTCTCACCAGGGAACACGTCACGACTGTCACCAGCTTCGTCGTCGCCGCGCACCTGGTCGCCTCCACCGACCTCGTTGGGTCACTCCCGCATTCGATCGTGGCGCTGATGTCGGGCACCCTCCCGATCACGGCGATGGAGCTGCCGGTGGCCGTTCCCAGCTTCGATCTCAGTCTCATCTGGCACCAACGCGACGAGAACGATGTCGCTCACCAGTGGCTTCGTCAGCAGATCTTCGAGTCATCCGGAGAACTGAGGCGGATGGCAGCCGCCCACTTACCGACGACTGTCATTCGACGAAAGGAGCGCAATTCATGAACGAACATCACGAGCCGATCGATGGAATCGTGAATGCTCGCGGTCTGTCGCTCACCACCTTCAGACGAGACGGAACGCCAGTCGCGAAACGAAGCGTGATCGGCGTCTGATCCGAACTCCGTGTCGCGCGATGTCTGACCGGAGAGCACCGGCCAAGCCCGCCGGACGTGTGAGCGGATCCGCTCAGACCTCTCGGGGGCTCAGGTACGCGGGCGGGTCGACCTCACCCTCAACTCGATCGACACCGCGGAGCCCTCGGTGCATCCGAGCCGTGCCCTGATCGCCTTCTTGAGCGGGAGCAGGTAGGTCGCAGATTCCTTGTCGGGGACCACCGAGGTCTCCCATGTCGCCCCGCCCGATCTGACCTCGACGGGGATCATGCCGAAGCGAGTGATCTGCTCTGCGGCCCGTGCCTCGAGGTCGTCGGCGAGCGCAAGGGGGGAGGCTTACGAAGTGCCAAGGTTTCTCTCCCGGCCACAGCCGCACGGTGCCCGTGAACTTCATCCACTCCACCGTCGATCGCACGATCGTCCGTTGGTTCAGGTGCGGTGCCACCGCAGTGGCTTGGCCCCGGTGTCTCGAACGAGCAGTCCCCGCGCCTCCAGATCGAGTTGCACGGTCTTCTGCCACCATCCGACCTTCTCGCCGTTCGGCCAGAGATCGGCCGGGAGGAGGGGAGTGACCCGTGCGACCATCTCGGCCGCCGACAGTCCCGGCGGTTGCGCAGGTGTCACTTCGAGGATCGCCCGCTTCATCGCTGCGTGCTTCGCGGCGTCGACACGGGAGACCCGGCCGGGGACATTCACGTTCAGGACCTCGATCCTGTCCACCGCCGAAAGGTACAAGTGCGGACCTGACACTGTCAACGAGTCGGGCATCCGGGTAGCGTTCGGACATGGCGGATGCCGACGAGACCGGGCGGATGCTGCAGGCCTACGCGGCTGCATGGGCCGCGGGCGATCTCGAGGCCGTGCTCGCGTCGTATCCCGACGACTGGAGTTCCCCCGCTGCGTGAGACACCTGTGACTGGGAGACTGCTCCCGGGAAGGAGTCCACGTGGGCACACATCGGTATCCGCAGGAGTTCCGTCGCGAGGCCGTCGAGTTGTATCGGCGTTCGGGGCGGTCGCGGGCTGACGTCGCTCGCTCGTTGGGGATCGCGGACGGATCCTTGGCCGCGTGGGTCAAGGAGTTCGCTCATCCGCCTGCGGGTGGGCTCGATGCGGATGAGCGGGCCGAGTTGGTGCGGCTCCGCAAGCAGCTCGCGGAGGTGACCGAGGAACGCGAGATCCTCCGCAAGGCGGCTGCGTATTTCGCGAAGGAGACGGTCCGGTCACCCGCTGCTGGTTCGTCGATGATCACAAAGCGGTCCACGCGGTGACGATCCTGTGTCGCTTGGTCGAGGTGTCGCGTGCCACGTACTACCGGTGGGCATCCGGGCGGGTGCCGGATCGGATCCTCGAGGACGCGGGTTGGCGAATGCGATCTTCGACGTGCACGTCCAGTCGCGTGGCACCTACGGGTCACCACGCGTCTGGGACCAGCTCCGACGCCGCGGGGTCCATGTGGGTGCGAAGCGTGTCGCGCGCCTCATGGCCGAACTCGGACTCGTGGGCGCCCACAGTCGCAAGAAATGGCGACGCGGTGCGAACACGGCTCCGGCCGGTGATCTCCTCGACCGCACATTCAGTGCACCGGCATCGGATCTCGTGTGGGTCGCGGACATCACCGAGTTCGCGTGCTGCGACGGCAAGTTGTTCCTCGCGGGCATCAAGGACCTCCACGACCAGGCCCTCGCGGGATGGTCGATGGGTGAACGCCAGACCACCGACCTGGTCGTCAACGCGCTCGTGATGGCCCTCGCCCGTCGCACCCCGTCCGGAGACCTGATCCACCACGCCGATCGGGGCGCGCAATACACGGCGGTGGAATTCTCGAACCGGCTCGCCGACTGGGGACTGCGGGCCTCGTACTCGTCAACGGGCGACCGTTACGACAACGCGGCGATGGAATCGACGGAGCGGCCCTCAAACGCGAGATCCGCCACCTCCACGGCGACTGGACCCGCATCACCCGCTCCGAGCTCCGCACGATCCTGTTCGACTACATCGAGACCTTCTACAACCGGTCCCGCCACCAGGCCGGCCTCGACCACCGAACCCCGGCCGAGACCTACGCTGCTTCACGCGCGGCATGAACTGACAACCACCCCTGTCTCACGCAACGGGGGAACTCCACCTCGCGTTCGAAGCCGGACTTGCCGATCCCCGCTCGTCGAGTCGATCAGCGCCGTCGGCTCACGCGGGAAGACAAGGCAATGGCTTGCCCGGAACGAGTCGCTGAACCTTCCGGATGGCGTAGGTCGGCCTGCACTGGATGCTTGCAGCGTGCTCAATCCGTGCTCAGTAACTCCCGGAACCGGCCGGAATCGCCGGACTGGGCAGGACACCACCCCAGTGTTTACGGGACTTTCTGGACTGGGCGAGACAGGATGGACAAGTCCTCGGTGGCTTAGGCTCCCCCTCCGTGCCCGACTACGCCGATGAGACCACCACCGAACTCGAGCGCAAGGCCAAGGCGCTCGAGGTGGTCGCACTCGCCGAGACGATCACGTACTGCATCCTCTTCTACTTCTGGATCATCCAGCCCAGCGTGCCCGGCAAGGCCATCGCCGGGTTCTTCCATGGCCTCATCTGGCTCGCGTTCGTGGCGATGACCCTCATGATCACCCCCGAGATCCGGTGGTCCTGGGGCTTCGCCGTCGTCGCGGTCGTCACGGGGCCGATCGGCGGCGTCCTCGTATGGTGGCGCATCACCCGGGGCGGCGTCCCCCACCGCACAGGAGGCGGACCAGCATGAAGCGTTCGATCAGGAACCGGTTCGGGGCCCTCGCGGTCACCGCGGGGCTCGTGCTCCTCACCGGGGCGTGCACCCCGTACCTCGTGCCCCAGGGCGCAGCGCCGATGCGGTACCGGGACGCCGTGTTCACCGACGTGACCCTCACCTCCGACATCCCCTACGGCGCCGGCAGCGCGGTCGATCAGGACGGCAACACCGACCTGCTGCGCCTCGACGTGTACGCGCCCACGGGCGACACGGTCACCGCGCGGCCGGCGATCATCTGGGTGCACGGCGGTTCCTTCCGCGGCGGCAACAAGACCTCGGGGGAGATCGTCGACGAGGCGACCGTGTTCGCCAAGAAGGGCTTCGTGAACTTCTCGATCAGCTACCGCCTCACCGCGGCCGGCTGCTCGGCCTCCGCTCCGGCCTCGCAGTGCGTCGACGAGATGAACGACGCGATGCACGACGCCCAGGCCGCGGTCCGCTGGGTGAAGGCGAACGCCGCGACCTACGGCGTCGACGCGACCCGGGTCGCCATCGGTGGCACCTCGGCTGGAGCCATCACCGCGATCCACGTCGCGCTCAACCCGAACGAGCCTCAGGGGCCCTCGGACCCGGGTCAGTCGAACACCGTCCGGGCCGCACTCTCCCTGTCCGGTACCAACATCATCGGCGGGCCCGACCCCGGCGACGCGCCGTTCCTCAACTGGCACGGCACGGTCGACCCGCTCGTCCCCTACGCCTGGGCCGTGAGCACGGTCTCCTCCGCTCGGGCGATCGGCCTCGATGCGCACCTCAAGACCTACACCGGCGAGGGGCACGTGCCGTACAACCACCGCACCGAGATCCACGACATGACCACCAACTTCCTGTGGTGGCACATGGACCTCGCGCACGCCGCCACCTGATCGGCGCCGGCGCGCCCGCACGACGACACCGGTCCGCCGCTCGTCCCGCCCCGCTCCGGGGTCGGGCGGGCGGCGGTGCTGCGTCAGGCGCCGGCGACCTGCGGCCGGATGGCGGTGCGCCAGATGAGGGCGATGATGAGCGCCGCGGCCACCCCGACGACGTTGAAGAGCACGCTCGCCACGATGGCGACGGCCGGCGCTGCGATCCAGGCGGTGCGGGGCACCGCAGCCCGCTCGAACGCCTCCACCGGGTAGCGCCGCACGTCCACGATCACCCAGGTCGCGAACGCGATGCCCACCACGATGAGGGGGAACACGATCACCAGCAGTTCGGGCGCTCCGAAGTTCACGGTGGTCTCCCCTCGGGGTCGGCGGGCGCACCGGACGTTACCGGCGCGCCGCCCGGTCACTCGGGTCGGTCCACTGCGTCGGAGACCCGGACGAGCAACTTGCCCGTGTGGTCGCCCGTGAAGAGCCGGTTCAGCGTCTCCGGCGCCCGCTCGAGGCCGTCCACCACCTCGACCGCGTAGCGGACACGCCCCTCGAGCACGAGCGGGAGCAGGCCCATGACCGCCTCGGGGAACCGGTCCACGTAGTCGAGGAGCAGGAACCCCTCCATCCGCGCCCGGCGGCTCACCAACTCGAAGGTGTTGCGCACCGCCGGGGGCTCGGCCGCCGTGTAGGACGAGATCGCGCCGCACAGCGCGATGCGGGCCCCGACGGCGAGGTGGGCGAGGGCCGCGTCGAGGATCGCGCCCCCGACGTTGTCGAAGTACACATCGATGCCGTCGGGGCAGAGTTCCCCGAGCCGGGCCGCGACGTCCTCGCGCTTGTAGTCGATGCACGCGTCGAAGCCGAGGTCCTCCGTGACCCACCGGCACTTCTCCGCCGACCCGGCGATCCCGATGACGCGCGCCCCCGCGATGGCGGCCAGTTGTCCGGCCACCGAGCCGACACCGCCCGCGGCCCCGGACACCACGAACACGTCGCCGGCCCGGACCCCGGCGACGTCGTGGACGCCGAACCATGCGGTGAGTCCGGTCGAGCCGTAGATCGACAGGATGTCGGTCGGCGCGAGCCCCGGCGGGATGACCTGCGCTGCGCGCGCTCCCGCATCCACCACGACGAGGTCCTGCCAGCCGAGCAGCCCCATGACGAGGTCCCCGACCGCGTAGGCGTCGCACCTCGACTCCACCACCACACCGAGTCCCGCGGCCCGCACGACGTCACCGATGGGGATCGCCGGGAGGTAGGAGTCCTCCTCCCGCATCCACACGCGGTTGGTCGGGTCGATGGAGAGGTACGCGAGGCGGACGAGCGCCTCGCCCTCGCCCGGGATCGGGGCCGGCTCGGTCACCGTCGTGAGGCAGTCGGCGCCGACCGGGCCCTCGGGTCGTGCGGTGAGCAGGATGCGGCGGTTCGACTCGGTCATGCGCTCGAGGTTGCCACACCCGCGGGGACGGCCGCCGCGGCGCCCGGACCGGGGCCTACCATCGCCCCGTGCGCCCCGACCCCGCGAGCCTCGTCGACCTCGAGCGGTACCCGGTCGACACCGCGGACGTCCACGGCGCCGTCGCCGCGATCACCGCGGCCCGGGCCGACCTCGCCGGGCAGGGCGTGGCCGTGCTCCCCGGGTTCGTCCGCCCCGCTGCGCTCGCCGAGATGGTCGCCGAGGCCGACCGCCTCGCCGTCGGCCGCCACCACCAGGACCTCATGGGTTCGCCGTACCTCGAGATCCCGGACGACCACTGGCCCGCCGACCACCCGCGACGGGCCGAGGGCCGCTCGGCGCTCACCGCGATCCCCTACGACGCATTCCCCGCCGACTCCGCACTGCGGTCGCTCTACGAGTGGGATGCGCTCCTCGAGTTCATCCGCCGCGCCCTCGATCGGCCGGTGCTGCACCGGTACGCCGACCCGCTCGGCGCACTCAACGTCGCCGTGATGCAGGACGGCGACGAACTCGCGTGGCACTTCGACCAGACCGACTTCGTGGTGTCGATCGCGTTGCAGCGCTCCGAGACCGGCGGCGAGTTCGCCTGTGCGCCCTTCACCCGCACGGCCGACGACGAGCGCTACGAGGTCGTGGCCGCCTGCCTCGCCGGTCGTCCGGACGCGCCCACCACGGTGCTCGAGTTCGAGCCGGGCACCCTCATGATCTTCGAGGGCCGCCACTCGCTCCACCGGGTCACTCGGATCGGTGGTCCGACCCCGCGTCACGTCGCGCTGCTCGGCTACGACGTCCGCCCGGGCGTGCAGAGCACCGACCTGCTCCGACTCATCCGCTACGGCCGCACGGCCTGACGACCCGAAGGGACCACCATGCAGGAACTCACCGGGAGGGTCGCCGTCGTCACCGGCGCCGCGAGCGGGATCGGCCGTGCGCTCGCCGACCGCGCCGCCACCGAGGGCATGGCGGTGGTCATGGCCGACGTCGAGGGCCCGGCCCTCGCCACCGCCGCGGCCGAGGTGCGGGACACCGGCGCCCGCGTGCTCGACGTCGTCACCGACGTCGCCGACGAGGCCGCGGTCGCCCGCCTCGCCGACGCGGCCTTCTCCGAGTTCGGCGGGGTGCACCTCCTGTGCCAGAACGCCGGGGTGTCCGGGGGCGGCGGCCCGTCCTGGGAGATCCCCGACAACGCGTGGCAGTGGACCTTCGGCGTGAACCTCTGGTCCATCGTGTACGGCCTGCGCGCGTTCGTCCCGCGCATGATCGCCCAGGGCGAGGGCCACATCGTCAACACGGCGTCCTCGGCCGGACTCAAGACGCTGCCGTTCGTCGCGCCCTACGCGGCCACCAAGCACGCGGTCGTCGCGATCAGCGAGGCGCTGTGCATCGAGCTCGGGATGTTCGCCCCGGGGCTCGGTGTCTCGGTGCTCTGCCCCGGCTGGGTCGACACCCGCATCGCCGACTCCGACCGGAACTGGCCCGCGCACCTCGGGGCGCCCCCCGCGGCGCCGGAGGGCGGCGACGACATGCGGGAGGTGAGCCGAGGCCTGCTCGCCGCGGGCATCCCGCCGTCGACCGTCGCCGGTGCGGTGTTCGACGCCGTGGTCGCCGACCGGTTCTGGGTGTTCCCCGACGGCATGGGCCCGCGCCTCGCACACGCCCGCATCGACGAGATCGACGGCGGCACGAAGCCCGTCATCACCGAGCTCTACGACGGCACCGACTACGCGCAGCCTGAGTAGGCGCGCCGCTACGGCAGGCCGGCGCCCGGCACGTCGACCCGCACCGTCTCGATCGCGCCGCGGGCCGCGACGGTCGCCGCTGGGTCGCTGTCGTCCGCGGTGCAGATGAACAGCGTGCGCCGATCGGCACCGCCGAGCATGCACGCGAACGCGCCGGCCCGGTCCACGGTCACCACATCGGTCACCGCACCGCCCTCGAGGACCCGGAGCACCCGACCGGAGAGTGGACAGGCCGACCAGACCGCGCCCTCGGCGTCGAGGCAGATGCCATCGGGGACCGCGCCCTCGAGCCGGGCCCAGACCCGCCGGTCCGAGAGCGTGCCGTCCGGCGCGATGGCCCAGGCCGTCAGCCGTCCGGCGAAGGTCTCCCCGACGATCAGGGTGCGACCGTCGGGGGTGATGACGCTGCCGTTCGGGAACCGGACGTCCTCGGCCGCCACGCTCACCGCACCGTCGGGCGCGACCCGGATGAGCACCGTCGGGACCGGGTCGGCGCCGCCGTGGAGATCGAAGCCGAAGTTGCCGACGTAGGCGCCGCCGGCCGCGTCGACCACCATGTCGTTGCAGGGGGACGCCACGAGCCCGGACAGGTCGGCGAACCGCTGCGCACCGTCGGTGTGGAACTTCAGCACGCTGCGGTCGTCCATGGAGACGACCATGAGGTGGCCGTCCGGATCCCAGCCCAGTCCGGACGGCAGGCCCGGCACCTCGGCCAAGGTCGCGACCTCACCGTGCTCGGAGACCGTGATGATGCGCCCGGCGTGCATGTCGCTGACGAACAGCAGGTGGCCGTGCCAGCGCGGACCCTCCGGGAACCGCAGCCCATCGACGAGGACCTCGGTGGTGCGGGTGCGCGGCTCGTCCATGGGCCCGAGTCTGGCACGCGACCTCAGCGGGCGATGGCCCCCATCCGACCGGCCTGGTAGTCCTCGAACGCCTCGATGATCTCCTCGCCGGTGTTCATGACGAACGGGCCGTAGCGGGCGACCGGCTCACGGATCGGGAGGCCGGCGAGCACGAGGACCTCCGCGTCGTCGCCCCCCGTGCCCACCGCGACCTCGTCGCCGTCGGGCGCGAGGAGCACGAGCTCGGCCTCCCGGGCCACGGCCTCGCCGACGACCACCTCGCCCCGGATCACGTAGACCATCGCGTTCCAGTCGGCGGGCAGTGCGCCGCGGAACGATCCCCCCGCCGCGAGGCGGACGTGCCAGTACGCGATCGGCGTGTGGGTCCGCGCCGCGGCGACCGTGCCCTCGTAGTCACCTGCGATGACCCGCACCGTGACGCGCCCGTCGTCGGCCACGACCTCCGGGATGTCCCGGGCGAGGACGTCCTGGTACTTCGGCGGGATCATCTTCGCCGCCGCCGGCAGGTTCACCCACACCTGGAACCCGTGCAGGGTGCCACCGTCGGTACGGATCTCGGTCGCCGGCATCTCGGAGTGCACCACGCCGGACCCCGCAGTCATCCACTGCACCGCGCCCGGCCCGATGCGACCCGAGTTGCCCACTGAGTCCTCGTGCTCGAACGCACCCTCGAGGATGTAGGAGACCGTCTCGAACCCGCGGTGCGGATGGTCGGGCGCACCCTCGGCCCGGCCCGGCGCGTGCTCCTGCGGACCCATGTGGTCGAGGAGCAGGAACGGGTCGACCATCGGGAGGTTCGGCGTCGGGAAGGGTCGGCGCACGTGGAACCCCGCGCCCTCCACCGCGTGCATCGCGGGGATCACGTACTGACCGGATCGGATCGTCATCGTCGGGCCTCGAAATCGCTGGGAGGTCGTCGGAGCCGGCGCCGCGGCACCGGTTCCTCCGGATTGAACCACGGGCGACGGCCCGCGGTTCCACCCGCCGCTCCGGCCCCGGGTCGGCGACGCAGCGTGCCGTAGGCTCGCCCGCCGTGGACGACGTCACCTTCTACGGCCTGCGTCGCGGCACCGCGCCCACCGAGTGGCGCTTCGACGTCGTGCGGAACCTGTGCTCCGGCATCGGCGCGCTCTTCGGCGGCGCCGGTCTCGGGGCCTCCATCACCGCGCTGGAGCAGCACACGGGTCGTCCCACCGTGTGGGCGACCGCGCAGTTCCTCGAGTTCGCGACCCCGCCCTCGGAGGTCGTGCTCGAGGTCGAGGAGGTCGTGCGCGGCCACCAGGTGAGCCAGGCCCGGGCCGTCGGGCGGGTCGAGGGCCGCGAGATCTTCACCGTGAACGCGGCGCTCGGCGAGCGGGACGTCCCCTTCACCGGCGAGTGGGCCGAACGGCCGACCCACCTGCCGCACTGGACCGAGTGCCGGGACCGCGAGATCCCCGAGCACATGCAGGGCACGATCAGCGACCGCATCGACATGCGCCTCGCCGACGCCAAGCTGTGGGAGGAGTTCGACGGCACGCCCGGCTCCGGCCGATCGGCGCTCTGGGTCCGACTGCCCGAGATCCTCGAGAACTCGGCGGCCGCCCTCGCCATCGTCGGCGACTACGTGCCGTTCGGCATCTCCCAGGCACTCGGCGTGCACGCGGGGGGCAACAGCCTCGACAACACCCTGCGCATCACCTCGCGCTCCCCGACCGAGTGGATCCTCGCCGACATCCGCATCCACGCCGTCGGTCACGGATTCGGCCACGGCCTCGTCCACCTCTGGTCCGAGGACGGCGTGCTCCTCGGATCGGCGAGCCAGTCCGCGATCGTGCGCCAGATCCGCGACGAGCCCCGCATCATCCAGCCGCGCACCGACCGCACACCCAGACCCTGACCGGGAGGACCACCATGGCCGAGCAGCGTTGGGGCGTGACGATCCCCCTCATGGGGGTCACCCTCGCCGAGCACCGCCGGTACATCGAGGAGATCGCCGAACTCGGCTTCACCGACGTCTGGTCGAGCGAGGCCGGAGCGCACGACGCGTTCACGCCGCTCGCGCTCACCGCGGCGTGGACCCCCGACCTCCGACTCGGCCAGGCCGTCATCCCCGTGTACACCCGCGGGCCGGCGCTGCTGGCCCAGAGCATCGCGTCGCTGTGCGAGGCCGCGCCCGGTCGGGTCGCGGTCGGGATCGGTACGTCCTCCAACGTGATCGTGCAGCGCTGGAACGACATCCCCTTCGAGCAGCCGTACCAGCGCACCCGCGACACCATCCGCTTCCTGCGCGCTGCGCTGAACGGCGAGAAGGTGACCGAGGAGTACGAGACCTTCAGGGTGGACGGCTTCCGCCTGGGGGTGCGGGTCGCCGAGCAGCCACCCATCCTCGTCGGCGCGCTGCGCGAGGGGATGCTGCGCCTCGCCGGGCGCGAGGCCGACGGCGCCATCGTGAACTGGCTCTCCGCCGAGGACGTCCGGACCGTCGCGCCGATCGTCGGCGAGGGCAAGGAGGTCGCGGCCCGGATCTTCGTCATGCCGTCCGAGGACCGCGCCGCGGTGCGACAGCTCGGCACCCGGCTGATCGCCGAGTACCTCAACGTGCCCGTGTACGCGGCGTTCCACGAGTGGATCGGCCGGGGCGAGGCGCTGCGCGACATGTGGGCGGCGTGGCGCGAGGGCGACCGCAAGCGGGCCACCGCGTCGATCCCGGACGAGGTGATCGACGACCTCATCGTCCACGGGTCGCCCGAGCAGTGTGCGGCGCACGTGCGGCGGTACGCGGCGAACGGCGTCACCACGCCCGCCCCGATGATCCTCGCCGGCCCCGAGGACACCATGCGGGTCGTGCGGGCCATGGCCCCCGGGGCCTGAGGCCGGCCCGGCGAATAGGGTTCGCCCCATGGCACCCGCGCCGGAATCGGGCACGACGCGCACCCTCATCCTCGCCGCCGCACTGCGACGGTTCGCCGATCAGGGGTTCGCCGCGACGAGCCTCACCGAGATCGCCGACGACGTCGGCATCAAGCGACCGAGCCTGCTCCACCACTTCCCGTCGAAGGAGGCCCTCTACCGCGAGGTCCTCGTCGCCGAACTCGCCGACTGGACGTCCCTCGTCAACGTCGCCGTGGTCGGCGGGTCCGGCGGGTGGGAGCAGGCCGAGCGCGTCCTCGTCGCCGCCTTCGAGTACTTCGAGAAGCACTCCGAGTTCGTGCGACTCACCCGCCGCGAGGCGATCGACGGCGGACCGATGCTGAGCCAGGAGCTCGGCGCGGTGCTGCGGCCGATGTTCGACCGGGCGGTCGCGTTCCTCGAGCACGAGATGGACGCCGGGCGCCTCCGGCGGTACGACGCGGCCCAACTGCTCCTCACCGGGTACGGCGCCGTGCTCTCGTACCTGTCGGACGCGCCGTTCATCGGTGACCTCATCGGCCACGACCCGCTCTCACCCGAGGCGCTCGCCACCCGTCGACGCCACGTGCTCGACCTGCTGCGCGCCGCGCTCGATCCCGAACTCGACCGGCGCTAGCGCCCGCCGGTCCCGCTCAGAAGCGCACGGACCCCCGCCACGCCGCGAGCACCTCACCGTCGCCGAGCACCTCGACCGCGTCGACGTCGATGCGTCCCATGATGACGAGGAGCAGGTCGTTCGCCGACCCTCGCACCGCGACGTCACCCTTCGCGTGCTCCCGCAGGACGGTCATCCCCGCCGCGCCCCGGGTGATGAGCCACTCGCCCTCCGCATCGGTGGCGTGGAGGTGGATCGTCTCGCCGCTCCCGGCCGAGGGGACGTCGGCCCGGTGCACGAGCACGGTGAGCAGTTCGTCGATGGCGTCGACGGCCACGTCCGCCTCGATGGCGCTCGGCGCACCGAGCGCCGACTCCGCGTCCCACCGGTGCACGGCGATCTCGTGCATGAGCCGGCGCGACCAGAAGCCGACGGTGCGGTCGTCGGTCCAGGTCCAGCACTCGTCATCGGCCGGAGCCCCCCGCAGCACCGCCACGGCCAGATCGGCGAGCGCGACGAGCCAGGGCCCGTAGTCGGCACGATCCTCGGGCAGCCCGAGGTCGAGCGACCGCGGGGCGACCTGCTCGGGTCGCCGTTCGACGCTCGCCGTCTGCCAGGCGAGCACCATCCCCATGTGCTTCACGAGGCGGCCGAGGTCCCACTCGGGGGTCGCCGGCACGGCCGCATCCGGACCGACGGCGGCGAGGACCGCCGCCGTCGCCCGGGCGTCCCGCGGGATGGAGGTGAGCGGATCGAGCGTCATGGCGCGCACCCTAGATCGCCCGCGGGCGCATCCGAGGGGTCAGAACAACGTCTCGGGTGGGGCCGGTTCGAGGAGGCTCGCGTCGTTGTGGCGCGGCGTGTTCACGGCGGTCGAGACCTCGTGGAACGAGACCACGCCCTCCGCCGCGGGCCGGAGCATCGGGACGAGGGCCTCGGGCTCGGACGCCGGGTCGAGCCACACGTCCCACGTCGCGTCGGGGAGGATCACCGGCATGCGGTCGTGCACGGGCGCGAGCGTCGCGTTCGCGTCGGTCGTGATGATCGTGCACGTGTGGAGCGCGAGCGCGTCCTCCACCGTCGGATCCCGCCACGACTCCCACAGCCCCGCGAGGGCGAGCGGCTCCCCGGTCGTGCCGTGGATGTAGACGGGCTGCTTCGTCCGCCGACCGGGGATCGCCATCCACTCGTAGAAGCCGTCCGCCGGCACGATGCACCGGCGGCGCGCGAACGCCCGCCGGAAGGACGGCTTCTCGGCGACCGTCTCCCCCCGGGCGTTGATGAGCCGGTCGCCGATCGCGACCTCCTTCGCCCACGACGGCACGAGGCCCCAGCGCATGCGGTCGAGTGCCCGACGTCCATCCGAGCGCTGCATGATCACCGCCACCTCACGGCGCGGCGTGATGTTGTAGTCGGGACCCTCCGGGACGCGCACCGTCTCGTCGACGTCGAACAGCCCACCGAGCAGCGCGGGCGACGAGACCTGGACGAACCGACCGCACACGGCGATCAGGCGCGCCGGGATCCGCCGGCGTTCACGAAGCGCACGCTCGACCACTCGCCGTTGATCGCGCAGACCCGGCCATCGGTGAGGCCCGCATCGTTGCCGATCTCCTGCACCGGCTCGAACGTGAGGTCCGTCGCGATGCCGCAGGTGCGCTTCGGCCATGCGACCCAGAGGCCACCGCCGGGCGCGAGCGCCCGCCGGAACGACGGCATGCGGCGGGCGAGTTCGGCCCGGCGCGTCGCGAAGAAGATGATGGTGTCGGCCCGGCCCCGGACGCTCGTGCGGACCTCGACCCCGGCGGGCAGCCGTCCGAGTTCGCGATCGAACCCGGCGGGCGCCGAGACGAGGGCGACCACGCTGTCCTCCTTGATGCCGAGCTTCTTCGGCAGCGGGGTCGGTGCGGTCGCCATGCGGGCCTGATTCGACCGTTCCGCGGGCTCCGAGTCAAGTGGAGCGCGGCGACCTCGGCCGATCGGTCACGCGGCTTGTGCATCCTCCACGCGGTACTGCGCGAACGACGGCACCGCGACCGCCAGCACGGCGACCCCCGCGATGCAGAGCAGCCCACCGGACACGACCGAGACGGTGGGCGAGGCGAGGGCGGCCACGACGCCCGCCTCGATGTCGCCGAGCCGTGGTCCGCCGGTGACGACGAGGATGTGGATGCCGGAGAGGCGTCCGCGCAGCGCGTCCGGCGTGTTGGTCTGGAGGATCGTGTTGCGGAAGACCGCCGAGACCACATCCGCCCCACCGGCCACAGCGAGGGCTCCGAGGGCCAGGGCAACGCGGTCGCCGACGAGGCCGAAGGCGGCGATCCCGGCCCCCCAGACCGCCACGGCCACGAGCACCGCCCGACCCTGCCGGTGGATCCGCCCGACCCACCCGGAGGTGAGCGCGCCGGCCAGCGCCCCGAGCGCCACCGCCGAGAACAGGACGCCGACGAGTTCGGGACCGGCCCCGAACTGGGTCACGGCGAGCACGGGGAACAGGGCCCGAGGCATCCCGAAGGTCATCGCCACGACGTCGACCGCGAAGTTCGCCTGGAGCACGGGGCGACCGCGCAGGAACCGGAACCCCGCCATGACGCTGCGCCAGCCCTCCGGTTCGTCCCGGGTCTCGACCGGTGTGGGCGGCTGCGGACGCAAGAACCAGACCGTCCCGAGCGCCGCGGCGAAGGTCGCGAGGTCGATCCCGTACGCCCAGGCCAGGCCCAGCCGGGCGACGACGATCCCGCCGAGGGCCGGGCCCGCGATGAGGCAGGTGTTCCAGACCACCTGGTTGAGCGCCGTCGCCGCCGGCAGCTCGGCCTCGCCCACCACCCGCGGCATCATCGCCGTGCGCGTGGACTGCGCCACGCTCGCCGAGCCGGCCACGAGCGCCGCACCGAGGTAGACGAGCGCGAGGGGCGGATCGTCGAGCCGGGCCGCGGCGAGGAGCACGGCGGCCGCCACCGCCTCGCAGGCGTGGGCCCACAGCAGGACCCTCCGCCGGTCGTGCCGGTCGACGATCGGACCCCCGAGCATGGCGGCGAGCACGATCGGCACGACCTGCGCGAGCCCGATGAGGCCCACCGCCACCGTGGAGTCGGTCAGACGGAAGACCTGGATGTAGAGGGCCACGAGGGCGAGGTTCGAGCCGGTCTCCGAGACGAGCTCGCCGCTCCACAGGAGGCGGAAGTCCCGGTTCCGCAGCGGGCGGAGATCGAGCGCCAGGCCGCGCAGCCCGCGCCGGGGCGGGTCCTGGCCCGTCGGTCCCGGACCCGGATCCGCCGTCCCCGTCACATCCGTCCTTAAATCCGACCTCCGCGCTGGCATTTCGTCGCGCCCGGGGGTACCGTCGCCGCGGGGCAGCGTAACCACGCTCGCCTCCCCGCCCCGTCCGGGGCCCGGCGACTCCCCCGAGTGGCCGGTTCCGACCATCCCACCTGGAGCAACCATGTCGATCCGCCTGGGCGACGAGGCCCCCGACTTCGTGGCCGAGACCACCGCCGGCAAGCTGACCCTCCACGAGTACCTCGGCGACTCCTGGGGCATCCTCTTCTCGCACCCGAAGGACTTCACGCCGGTCTGCACCACCGAGCTCGGTGCCTTCGCCGCCCGCAAGGGCGAGTTCGACGCCCGGAACGTCAAGCTCATCGGCGTGAGCGTCGACGATCTCGACTCCCACAACGGCTGGATCGGCGACATCGAGGAGACCCAGGGCACCGCCCTGAACTACCCCCTCATCGCCGACCCCGAGCGGGTGGTCGCCGGGCTCTACGACATGATCCACCCGAACGCCAACGACACCCTCACGGTGCGTTCCGTGTTCATCATCGGGCCGGACAAGAAGGTGAAGCTCATCCTCACCTACCCGGCGAGCACCGGCCGCAACATCGAGGAGATCCTCCGGGTCGTCGACTCGCTGCAACTCACCGCGAACTACTCGGTGGCGACCCCGGTCAACTGGACCGACGGTGACGACGTCATCATCGGTGCCGCGGTCTCCGACGAGGACGCCAAGGCGAAGTTCCCGGGCGGCTGGACGACCGTCAAGCCGTACCTCCGGGTGCTGCCGCAGCCGAACAAGTAGCGCCGGGGCGTCCGCACGGATGCCGGCACGACGGGGCGGTGACCTCCGGGCGACCGGGGCGCCGCCCCGTCGTCGCGTCCGGGACCGGACCGATCAGGCCTCGATGAACCGGCGCAGACCGATGAGGGCCCCGATGACGCCGATCGACGCGCCGATGGCCACGAGCAGCAGCCCGATCTGGACCGCGTCGCCCGTCGTCACGTAGAAGCCGCGGGAGAAGTCCGAGTTCCGCGAGATCGCGTCCGTGAGCACGTTCTGGAGCCCGATCATCGCCATGAAGGCGATGAGCGCACCGATGACGCCCTGTACGAGGCCCTCGAGCATGAACGGGATCCGCACGAACCAGTTCGACGCACCCACGAGCTTCATGACCTCGATCTCGCGGCGGCGGGCGAAGGTGGCGAGGCGGATCGTGTTCACGATGAGGAACAGCGACGCGAACAGCAGCAGGGCGAAGATCACGACGAAGGCCGTCCGGATCCACGCGGTCGCCGAGAGCAGCTGGCGCACCTGCTTCTGGGCGGTCTTCACCTCGTCGACCCCGGGTTGGCTCTGGAAGCGGTCGGCCACGGTCTGGGTGAGCTCGGCCTCGATCGGGGCGACCCGGAACGAGGACGGCAGCGAGGCCGCGTCCACGCTGTTCACGAGGTCCGGCTGGTCGCGGAACAGGCGTCGGAACTCCTTGAGCGCGTCGTCCTTGGTGAGGTAGCGGTAGTCGCGAACCTCAGCATCGTTCGCGAGTTGGCGCTGGACCGCCGCC
Source organism: Actinomycetes bacterium (assembly GCA_046081705.1). Classification (GTDB taxonomy): domain Bacteria; phylum Actinomycetota; class Acidimicrobiia; order IMCC26256; family IMCC26256; genus IMCC26256. The sequence goes on from JBJTWK010000008.1 coordinate 32,865, forward strand.
ACCTGCGCGTCCGAGGCGTCGACCTTCATGAAGACCTCGAGCTCCACGCCGTTCTTCCATCGCTCCGTGCCGTGGTTCACGAGCGTGTTGAGCATCCACGCGCCGCCCAGCACGCACAACGACACCGTGACCGTGATGATGCCCGCGATCGTCATGAGCAGGTTGCGGCGCAGCGAGACCAGGGTCTCGCGCAGGAAGTAGGACAGTCGGGTGAGCACGGTCGATCAGGTCCCCACGCCGTACACGCCGCGCGCCTGGTCGCGGGCGAGGTGCCCGTGGGCGAGCTCGATGACCCGGCGCCGCATGCGGTCCACCATCTGCTGGTCGTGGGTGGCCATCACCACCGTCGTCCCGGTCCGGTTGATCCGGTCGAGGAGCCGCATGATGCCGTCGGTCGTCTCCGGGTCCAGGTTCCCGGTCGGCTCGTCGGCGAGCAGGATGAGCGGGCGGTTCACGAAGGCCCGGGCGATGGACACCCGCTGCTGCTCGCCGCCAGAGAGTTCGTTCGGGAAGCGGTCGGCCTTCTCGTTGAGCCCGACGAGTTCGAGGATCTGGGGGACCTGCGAGCGGATCGCCGCCCGCGGCCGCCCGATGACCTCGGCTGCGAAGGCCACGTTCTCGTAGACGGTCTTCGAGGGCAGGAGCTTGAAGTCCTGGAAGATGGTCCCGATGTTGCGCCGGAGCTGGGGGACCTTCCAGTTGCTCAGGGACGCGATGTCACGGCCCGCCACGACGATCCGACCGGAGGTCGCGATCTCGTCGCGCAGGAGCAGGCGCAGGAAGGTCGACTTCCCGGAGCCCGACGGGCCCACGAGGAAGACGAACTCGCCCTTACCGATCTCGAGCGACACATCGTCGAGCGCGACGACATCGCCCTTGTAGACCTTGGAGACGTTCTCGAAGCGAATCATGGGAAGCGGCAGTCACGGTACCAGCGCGCTCCGCGGGGTTCGCGTCACCCCGATGATCCGTCTCTGACCTGCGGGTCCCGAGGGGAGGACCGCCCACCGAGCCGATCAGTCGCCGGCACCCCGGGGCGGACTCCCCGCGCGACGCCACTGCAGGAACGACTCGATGAAGGCTTCGATCTCGCCGTCGAGCACGGCGCTCACGTTGCCGGTCTCGTGTGCGGTGCGCAGGTCCTTCACCATCTGGTACGGCGCGAGCACGTATGAACGGATCTGGCTCCCCCAGCCGACCTCACGCTTCTCGCCCGAGATGGCGTCGAGCTCCTTCCGGCGCTCCTCCCGCTGCCGCTCGGCGAGGCGCGCCGCGAGGATCTGCATGGCCCGCGCCTTGTTCTGCAACTGGGACCGCTCGTTCTGGCACGACACGACGATCCCGGTCGGGAGGTGGGTGATGCGCACCGCAGAGTCGGTGACGTTGACGTGCTGACCGCCTGCGCCGGACGACCGGTAGGTGTCGATGCGCAGATCACCCTGGTCGATCTCGGGGGCATCGCCCTCCTCGATCGCGGGCACGACGTCGAGCGATGCGAACGCGGTCTGTCGGCGGGCCTGCGAGTCGAACGGTGAGATCCGCACGAGGCGGTGGACGCCGCGCTCGCCGGTGAGCATGCCGTACGCGTAGCGCCCCCGAACGGTGAGGGTCGCCGAGGTGATCCCGGCCTCCTCGCCGAGCGACACGTCGTCGATCGTGACCGAGAAGCCCTGGCGCTCGGCCCACCGGGTGAACATCCGCAGCAGCATCTGCGCCCAGTCCTGCGCGTCCGTGCCGCCCGCCCCCGACTGGATCGCGCAGATCGCATCGAGCTCGTCGTGCTCCCCCGTGAAGAGCGCCCGCAGTTCGAGCCGGTCGAGCTCGGCGCGCAGGCGCCCCGCGCCCTCCTCGATCTCGGGCTCGAGGGACTCGTCCCCCTCCTCCCGGGCCAACTCGGCGAGCGTCTCGAGGTCGCTCACCTGTTCGGCCAGCGACTCCACGAGCGTGATGTCGTCACGCACCTGGGCGAGTTCGGTGGTCACCCGCCGGGCCGCGTCGGCGTCGTCCCAGAGGTCGGGACGGCTCGCCTCGGCCTCGAGCTCCTCGAGGCGCACCCGCCCGTCCGCGATGCGGAGGTAACCATCGGCGTCGGCCACGCGGCGCGCGAGGTCGGCCAGTTCGTCGGAGAAGTCGCGCAACGGACTCAGCCGCCGTGGCAGTTCTTGTACTTCTTGCCGCTGCCGCACCAGCACGGCTCGTTGCGGCCCGGCACCCGCTCGACGCGGACCGGTTGCTGGGCGGACGCCTCCTCGATCGGCACCTCGCCGGCCGGACCCATCGGTCCCTCGCCCGGGTCGAACCCGGCCGCGGCGGCCCGGAACGCCTCAGCGCCCTGCGCGCCGTCCTCGGGGGCCGAGTAGGTGAGGGCCTTCGGCGTGAGCGCGATCGGGTCCTGGGCCACGACCTCGAGGCGGAACACGTACTGGACGAAGTTGTCCCGGACGGACTCCATCATCGCCCCGAACATGTCGAAGCCCTCGCGCTGCCACTCGGCGAGCGGGTCCCGCTGGCCCATGGCCCGCAGGTTGATGCCCTCGCGCAGGTAGTCCATCTCGTAGAGGTGCTCCCGCCAGTGCTGGTCGATCACGGAGAGCATCACGCGGCGTTCGATCTCCCGCAGCTGCTCGGTGCCGATGACCTGCTCCTTGGCCCCGTACGTGGCGAGCGCCTCGTCGAGGAAGGCCTGCCGGGCCGCCTTCACCGACTCGAAGCCGCGGACCTGCTCCTCGGTGAACTTCGAGACGGCCAGCGCCTGCATCTGCAGGACGAGTTCCTCCACGTCCCACTCCTCCGAGAAGTTCCCGGCGCAGTTGGCGTCGACGATCGCATCGATCGACTCCTCGATCGCGGCCAGCGCCTCGTCGCGCAGCGAACCGCCGTCGAGGATCTGCTGACGGCGCTGGTAGATCACCTTGCGCTGCTCGTTCATCACCTCGTCGTACTTGAGGACGTCCTTGCGGATCTCGAAGTTACGATCCTCCACCGTGCGCTGGGCGCGTTCGATGCTCTTCGACACCATCTTCGCCTCGAGCGGGACGTCGTCCGGGAAGGTGCGACCCATCACCCAGTTCATCGCGTTCGATGCGAAGAGCCGCATGAGGTCGTCCTCGAGGGAGAGGTAGAACCGGCTCTCCCCCGGGTCGCCCTGTCGGCCCGATCGACCGCGCAGCTGGTCGTCGATGCGCCGGCTCTCGTGGCGCTCGGTGCCGAGCACGTACAGACCGCCGAGCTCGCGCACCTCGTCACCCTCGGCCCGGCAGGTCACCTTGAGGTCGGCGAGCAACTGGTCGTAGGCGTCGGGCTCCGCCTCCGGGCTGGAACCCCGGGCGAGCAGCTCCTGCTCGGCGAGGCCCTCCGGGTTGCCGCCGAGCAGGATGTCGACGCCACGGCCGGCCATGTTGGTCGCGACCGTGACCGAGCCGATGCGGCCGGCCTGGGTCACGACCGTCGCCTCACGCTCGTGCTGCTTGGCGTTGAGCACCGCGTGCTTGATGCCCCGCCGGTCGAGCAGCCGACTCAGGCGCTCGGACTTCTCGACCGAGATCGTGCCCACGAGGACCGGCTGGCCCTTCGCGTTGCGCTCCGCGATGTCGTCGGCGAGCGCATTGAACTTCGCCTCCTCGGTCTTGTAGATGAAGTCGCCCTCGTCCCGGCGCTGCGGCGCGCGGTTCGTCGGGATGCTCACGACCTCGAGGCCGTAGGTGTGCACGAACTCGCCGGCCTCCGAGGAGGCCGTACCGGTCATCCCGGCGAGCTTGTCGTACAGGCGGAAGTAGTTCTAGAGCGTGACGGTGGCGAGGGTGTGGTTCTCCTCCTTGATCCGCACGCCCTCCTTCGCCTCGACGGCCTGGTGGAGCCCCTCGCTCCAGCGGCGACCGTCGAGGATGCGGCCGGTGAACTCGTCGACGATCTTGACCTCGCCGTCCGCGACCACGTAGTCGACCTCGCGCTTGAAGAGCTCCTTGGCCCGCAGCGCCGCTTGCAACTGGTGCACGAAGTTCTGGTTGACGTGGTCGTAGAGGTTGGCGACCCCGAGGGCCTCCTCGACCCGCCGGATGCCATCCTCGGTCGGCACGACGGTCTTCTTGGCCTCATCGACCTCGTAGTCGCGATCGCGCTGCAGCCCCTTCACGACCCGGGCGAACTGGTAGTAGAGCGCCTGCGCGTCGTCGGCCCGGCCCGAGATGATGAGCGGGGTGCGCGCCTCGTCGATGAGGATCGAGTCGACCTCGTCGACGATCGCGTAGTTGTGGCCGCGCTGCGCCTGCCCGGCGAGGGAGTCCGACATGTTGGCGCGCAGGTAGTCGAAGCCGAACTCGTTGTTCGTGCCGTAGGTGATGTCGGCGAGGTAGGCCCGACGCTTCTCCGCCGGATCGTCGATGGACGGCAGGACCATCCCGACGTCGAGGCCGAGGAACCGGTGCACGCGCCCCATCCATTCGGCGTCCCGTCGGGCGAGGTAGTCGTTCGTGGTGACGACGTGGACTCCGAGGCCGCTGAGTGCGTTGAGGTAGGTCGGGAGGGTCGACACGAGGGTCTTGCCCTCGCCGGTCTTCATCTCGGCGACCCACCCGAAGTGGAGCGCCGCGCCACCCATGACCTGGACGTCGTAGTGACGCTGCCCGAGGACCCGCGTGGCCGCCTCGCGCACGGTGGCGAAGGCCTCGGGCATGAGGTCGTCGAGATCCTCGCCCCGTTCGAGTCGCGCCCGGAACGCTGCGGTGAGCGCCCGCAGCTCGTCGTCGCTGCGGGCCTCCATCTCGGGCTCGAACGCGGCGACGACGGGCACCACGGACTGGACGACCTTGAGCTTGCGCCCCTCGCCCGCACTGAGGATCTTCTTGAAGAGGCTCATGACGGGCCGCAGTCTAGGGGTGCGGCCGCACGCCGAACCCGGCGGTGCCGGACGGGTCGCCGGATCGTGACGGCCGCGCCCGACCGGGAACTCCGAGGAGGGTGCGCGCCCCCGGCCCCTAGAGTGCGGCGATGACCGGTTCCGACCCCTGGGCGAGCACGCAGGTCCGCGCCGCCGGGCCCGGTCGCTTCACCGCCGACCTCGCGCCGGCGTGGGACCTCGCCGTCGTCCCGCAGGGTGGTGTGATCGCGGCGATCGCGGCCCGGGCGATGGAGGCCGCGCTCGACAACGGGCAGCACCTGCGCTCGATCCACGGCGTGTTCGCGAGTCCGGTGCCCTCGGGACCGCTCGAGATCGGGGTGGAGGTGCTGCGCGCCGGCCGCTCCGCGTCGCAGGCGCTCGCCGACGTGCGCGCCCCGGGCGCCGACCACGGGTTCCACGCGCTCGCCGCCTTCGGACACGACCGCACGGGGCCCGGGGCACCGTTCGTGGGGCTCGAACCCCCGGACGTGGCGCCGCCCGAGGACTGCCCGCGGTTCCGCGACGGTCCCCCACCCGAGGTCGACTGGCCGACGAACCCACCGTTCCCGTTCTGGGCCGAGGTGCTCGAGGGCCGTGCCGCGCTCGGCCACCCGCCGTGGGACCCCGCCCCGCGCGGCGCGGCGGAGAACGCGAGTTGGATGCGCTTCGACCACCCGCCGCTCGACGCCACGGGTGGGTTCGACGAGCTCGCGCTCCTCGTGGTGGCCGACATGATGCCGGGCTCGGTGTTCGAGGTGATGCCGTACCGCCCGGACGGGTCCGCTTGGTTCGCCCCGAGCATCGACCTCACGGTGCACCTGCGCACCGTGCCCTCCGGCGAGTGGATCCTCACGCACAACGTCGCGCACTGGCTCGGCGACGGCTACGCGTCGGCGGAGTGCCGGATCTGGGACCTCCATGCGGACGGCGGTCCGCAACTGTGCGCGTGGGCGACCCAGGTGATGCTCTTCAGCGAGCAGCGCCGCTGATCCGCGGGCTCGGCGCGCGGCCCGCACGGATGCGACCGTCGACGTCGAACGCGGCGAACCAGGCGAGCAGTGCCTCGACCACGTCGTCGAGGGGCGGGCGGTACCCACCGCTCCGCACGGCACGCCCGAGGACGTCGGCCCGCCGGGGTGCGGACGCGACCTCGAGGGCCGGTGGGCGGCGTGGACCCGGGGGGAGTTGACGGATCACGCGGCCATTCCTTTCGTCGGGAGCATCGTCGGCATCAGCGGCCGCCGCCTTGAGCCCGAGTGGAGGAACGCGGCATTCCGAC
>JBJTWK010000009.1:0-7731 GCA_046081705.1 Actinomycetes bacterium
GCCGATGACCGCGACGACGGCGTCCTCGAGCCCCGCCGCCTCGATCGTGCGGCGGAAGTACGGGAGGGTGTCCATGCGACCGGTGGCCGGGTCGACGACCTCGGTGTCGTGGTGCTCCCACCCGGCCTGGTTCTCCTCGGAACCGCGGTGGTGGTCGATCGTGTAGAGCACCGTGCCGCGTTCGCGCGCCGCGGCGCCGAGGTAGACGGCCGACTTGCCGCAGTACGACCCGATCTCGAGCAGCGGACCCACGACACCGCCGAGGAGGCCCGCGTCGTGGAGTGCGAGGCCCTCGTCATCGGGCATGAAGCCCTTCACCCGGCGGGCGACCACGAGTTCGGCGTCGGTCATCACAGGACGGGCGTCTCCCGGTAGCGGCCGAACTCGTCGGCCATCGCGTCCATGATCTCGCCGACCGTGGCGTGCGCGCGCACGGCGTCGAGGATCGCCGGCATCGTGTTGCCGTCCGGCGTCGCCGCGACCGCCCGCACCCCGGCGAGCGCGGCGGCGACCGCCGCGCCGTCGCGGGCTCGCTTCACCGCCGCGAGGCGGGCGAGTTGCTTGTCCTCGTACTGCGGACCGATGAGCAGGAGGTCCGGCACGGCGTCCTCGTTGCCCTCGGTGAAGTCGTTGACCCCGACGATCACGTGACGGCCGTCGTTGAGCTTGCGCTCGAGTTCGTAGGCGCTGTCGGCGATCTCCCCCATGAACCACCCGGAGTCGATCTCGCGCAGGACCCCCTCGAGGATCGAACCGTCGCCCACCTCGTCGAGGTGGGCGAACACGGCCTCGGCCCCCCGCTCGACCTCGTCGGTGAGCGCCTCGACGTACCACGAGCCCCCGAGCGGGTCGGCCACGTTGGCCACCCGGGACTCGTGCGCGATGACCTGCTGGGTGCGCAGGGCGAGCCGGGCCGCCTTGTCGGAGGGCAGGGCGAGCGCCTCGTCGAACGAGTTCGTGTGCAGGCTCTGGGTCCCGCCGAGCACCCCGGCGAGCGCCTCGATCGCCGTGCGCACGAGGTTGATCTCGGGCTGCTGCGCGGTGAGCGACACGCCCGCGGTCTGGGTGTGGAACCGCAGTTGCAGCGAACGCGGATCGGCGGCGCCGTACCGCTCACGCAGCCAGCGCGCCCAGATGCGGCGGGCCGCCCGGTACTTGGCGATCTCCTCGAAGAAGTCGACGTGCGCGTTGAAGAAGAACGAGAGCCGCGGCGCGAACGCATCGACCGGGAGGCCGCGGGCCGCCGCCGCCTCGACGTACGCGAAGCCGTTCGCGAGCGTGAAGGCGAGTTCCTGCACGGCGGTGGAGCCCGCCTCGCGGATGTGGTAGCCGGAGATCGACACCGGGTGGAACCGCGGCATCTCACGTGCGCAGAACTCGATGACGTCGGCCACGAGCCGGACGCTCGGTCGGGGCGGGAAGAAGTACTCCTTCTGCGCCTGGTACTCCTTGAACATGTCGTTCTGGAGGGTCCCGCCGAGTGCCGCCCGGGGCGTACCGCCGGCCTCCGCCGCGGCCACGTACATCGCGAGCAGGATCGGCGCCGCGCAGTTGATCGTCATCGAGGTGGTGACCGTCGCGAGATCGATGCCCGTGTAGAGGTCCTCGACGTCGACGAGGGTGTCGACCGCGACCCCGCACTTGCCGACCTCGCCGAGGCTGAGCGGGTCGTCCGAGTCGCGTCCCATGAGGGTCGGGAGGTCGTAGGCGGTCGAGAGCCCCGTGCCGCCCGCGGCGAGCAGGTCGTGGAACCGCCGGTTGGTGTCCGGCGCCGTGCCGAAACCCGCGAACATCCGCATGGTCCAGAGCTTCGAACGGTACATCGACGCGTAGGGCCCCCGGGTGTACGGGTACTCCCCCGGCCGCTCCGCGTCGGGCGCGCCGTACACGGGATCCACCTCGAGCCCGGAGTGCGTCGTGAAGTCGGCGTCCCGCTCCTGCATGGGCGTCATCCTCGCACGCGACCGTCGGGGCGGCCTCAGCCGAGCCCGAGCAGGTCCGAGACGCCGTGCCGGTGGCCGGCGATGTACCCGCCGTCCACCGGGATCGCGGCGCCCGTCACGAACGACGCATCGTCCGAGACGAGGAAGAGCGCGACCGAGGCGATCTCCTCGGCCCGACCCAACCGACCCAGCTGGTGATCCCCGGCGATGTCGGTCATCACCGCCTCCATGCCGAGCAGGCCGAACACGCCCGCGAGGAGCGGGGTGTCGATGAAGCCCGGGCAGATCGCGTTGACCCGGATCCCCCGTCGGCCGTAATCGATGGCGAGGTTCTTGGTGAGGATGACGACGCCACCCTTGGACGCGTTGTAGGCGCTGCCGCCCTCGGTACCGATGAGTCCCTCCACGGACGCGAGGTTGACGATCGACCCCCGCTGGGCCCCGTCGACCCCGAAGCGCGGCGTCTGCTCGAGCATGGTCGCGGCAGCGTGCTTGTCGACGAGGAAGGTGCCGGTGAGGTTCACCGAGATGACCCGGGCCCACTCCTCAGCATCGAGCATGTGCACCGGACCGCCGCTCGCGATGCCCGCCGCGTGCACGACCGCGTCGACGCGCCCGTGCGCGCCGACCACGGCCGCGAAGCCGGCGGCGACCTGCGCCTCGTCGGTCACGTCGACCGTGCGGACCGTGGCGCCGGACGCGTCGTGGCCCGCGAGGTCCCAGGATTCGACCACGGCCCCCTCGGCGAGGAACCGTTCGACCGTGGCCCGACCGATGCCCGACGCGCCCCCGGTCACGACCGCCGTCCGCCCCTCGAGTCGCCCCATGTCCGCCTCCGTCACCGATGCCCGTCCATCGTGTCCGCCACCCTCGCCGGGGGCCCCGAATCCGGTCAAGTCGCCCGTCGGGACGCCACACCGTGACGGCTAGATTGCCGCCCCATGGATCAGCAGCAGGCTCCCGATCGCAACCTCGCCATGGACCTCGCCCGGGCCACCGAGGCCGCCGCGCTGGCGGCCGGCCGGTGGCTGGGTCGGGGCGACAAGAACGGCGCCGACGGCGCGGCGGTCGACGCCATGCGCCTCGTGCTGAACACCGTCCCGATGGAGGGGGTCGTCGTGATCGGCGAGGGCGAGAAGGACGAGGCGCCGATGCTGTTCAACGGCGAGGAGATCGGCTCCGGCGGCCCGGCCTGCGACATCGCGGTCGACCCGATCGACGGCACGACGCTCACCTCGCTCGGGCGCAACAACGCCATCTCGGTCATCGCGCTGGCGGAACGGGGCACGATGTTCGACCCGGGCCCCTGCGTCTACATGGACAAGATCGCCGTCGGCCCCGAGGCCCGTGACGTCGTCGATCTCGACGCGCCGGTGCGCGCCAACCTCGAGGCCGTCGCGAAGGCGAAGGGCGAGAAGGTCGAGGACGTCACCGCCGTGATCCTGGACCGCGACCGGCACGCCGACATCATCAAGGAGTGCCGCGAGGCCGGCGCCCGGGTGAAGCTCATCCCCGACGGCGACGTGGCCGGCGCCATCGCCGTCGCCTGGCCCGGCTCCGGCTCGGACATCCTCTTCGGCGTGGGCGGCACCCCCGAGGGTGTGATCGCGGCCTGCGCCCTCAAGTGCCTCGGCGGCGAGATCCTCGGGCGCCTGTGGCCCCGCAACGACGACGAGCGCGCGGCCGCCCTCGAGCAGGGCTACGACCTCACCCGGGTGCTCACGGCCGAGGACCTCGTGTCCGGGGACGACGTGTTCTTCGCGGCCTCCGGCATCTCCGACGGCGACCTGCTCCAGGGCGTGCGGTACTTCGGCGGCGGCGCCACGAGCGAGAGCCTCGTCATGCGCTCCCGCAGCGGCACGGTGCGCACGATCCACACCCAGCACCACTGGCAGAAGCTCGCGCGGATCTCCCCGACCGAGCGCTAGGTCCGCTCGCCCCCCGGGGCGATCCGTTCGAGCAGTTCCCGGATGCGGACCTGCTCGGCGGCCAGCGCGTCGAGGCGAGCCTCGAGGCCCGGGACGTCGAGCCCACCGCCCGCCCCCGGCGCGTCCGGGGCACCGCCCGGCGGGTCGACCGTGGCGTCACGGCGCCCCACGAACCACGAGGCCACCGAGGCCGACACGGTGCCGATGAGCCCGACGCCGACGAGCATGACGACGGACGCGACGACCCGTCCCTGCCACGTGACCGGGTACTCGTCGCCGTACCCGACCGTCGTCGTGGTGACGATGGCCCACCAGTAGGCCTGCCCGATGGTCCGGATGTTCGAACCCGGGGCGACGGACTCGTAGCGCCACACGACGAGCGCACCGAGGGTCACCACGGCGCCCGCGATCCCCACCATTGAGGCGGCGACCCGCTCGGTCGGGATCCGCCGGATGGACCGCACGATGATGATCAGGACCCGCAGGATCCGCAGGAACGGCACGAGCACCATGAGCAGGTCGAGCTTGTGGGTGCGCACGAACACCGACCGTGGCACCGAGAGCGCGAGCCGCACGAAGTAGTCGACGATGAACGCGGCCCAGACCGCGTACCCGAGGTAGAGGGCGAGGTTCCGCAGTTCCTCGTCCCGGGGCCGGTCGGCCAGGAGCCAGCGGACGAACAGCGCCGCGAGGAACACCATGGCGAGGACGTCGAGCGGCCGGGTCGTCCGGGCGGACCACGTCGCGAGGCGACGCGCCCGACGCGCGGCGGGATCGATCACGGGCTCGGCCATCGCCGCGCATCGTACGGGCCGACGCGCCTCGAGCCGTCGATGCCGGACGCGACGAGGGCCGCCCGGAGGCGGCCCTGGTCCGAGCACGCGATGCGTGTCCGTGGGATCTCGTGCCCGCCCGTGGCGAGCAGTGGTTCAGTGCGCGGTGGGCGTGCCCTGCCCGGCGGCGTCGAGCCGGACGGACGCCCGCTGGAGGGCCGCCTTGGCCTCGGCGTCCTCGGCGTCGCTCCGCAGTCGGGCCTCCGCCGCCTCGAGCGCCGTGCGGGCCCGCACGACGTCGACCTGCTCGGCGAGTTCGGCGACGTCGGAGAGCACGGTGACCCCGTTGGGTCCGGCCTCGACGAACCCGCCGTGGACGGCGGCGACGACCTCGCCGTCGCTCTGGATGACCCGGACCTTCGCTATGCCGAGGGCCCCGAGGAACGGGACGTGCCCGGGCAGGAACGCGATCTCACCGTTCGCCGTGCGCGCCACCACCATGTCGGCGTCGCCCTGGAACAGCACGCGCTCCGGCGAGACGAGCTCGACCCGCATGGCCATCAGCCGTTCTTCTCGAGCTCGCGCTGCTTGGCGTAGACGCTCTCCACGCCACCGACGTTGAAGAAGGCCTGCTCCGGCACGTCGTCGAGCTCACCGTTCGCGAGGGCCTCGAAGGACTCCACGGTCTCATCGATCGGCACGAAGATGCCGGGGAGACCGGTGAACACCTCACCCACGAAGAACGGTTGCGACAGGAACCGCTGGATCTTGCGGGCCCGGGCCACCGTGACCTTGTCCTCCTCGGAGAGCTCGTCAAGACCGAGGATGGCGATGATGTCCTGGAGCTCCTTGTACCGCTGCAGGATCTCCTGCACGCGACGGGCCACCTGGTAGTGCCGGTCGCCCACGATCTCGGGGGCGAGGATGTTCGAGGTCGACGCGAGCGGGTCCACGGCCGGGTAGATGCCGAGGGCCGCGATCTGCCGGGAGAGCTCGGTCGTCGCGTCGAGGTGGGTGAAGGTCGTGAACGGGGCCGGGTCGGTGTAGTCGTCGGCGGGCACGTACACGGCCTGCAGCGAGGTGATCGAGTGGCCCTTCGTCGAGGTGATGCGCTCCTGGAGCTCACCCATCTCGTCGGCGAGGGTCGGCTGGTACCCCACGGCGCTCGGCATGCGGCCGAGGAGGGTCGACACCTCAGAACCGGCCTGCACGAACCGGAACACGTTGTCCACGAAGAGGAGCACGTCCTGGTTCTTCACGTCCCGGAAGTACTCGGCCACCGTGAGGGCCGAGAGGGCGACGCGCAGGCGCACGCCCGGCGGCTCGTCCATCTGGCCGTACACGAGGGCGGCCTTCTCGATGACGCCGGACTCCTGCATCTCGATCCAGAGGTCGGTGCCCTCACGGGTGCGCTCGCCGACGCCGGCGAACACCGACACGCCACCGTGCTGGGTGGCGACCCGGTTGATCATCTCCTGGATGAGCACGGTCTTGCCCACGCCCGCACCACCGAAGAGGCCGATCTTGCCGCCCTGCACGTAGGGCTCGAGGAGGTCGATGACCTTGATGCCGGTCTCGAACATCTGCGCCTTCGGCTCGAGCTGGTCGAAGGACGGCGGGTTGCGGTGGATGTCCCAGCGGTCGTCGATGCCGGTGAGCTCGTCACGGGAGATGTCGAGCGGCTCGCCGAGCACGTTGAACACGTGACCGAGCACGCCGTCGCCCACCGGCATCTGGATGCCGTGGCCGGTGTTGCGCACCGCCGTGCCGCGCTTGAGACCGTCGGTCGGCTTCATGCAGATGACGCGGACCCGGCCCTCACCGATCTGCTGGGCCACCTCGGCAGCCACGGTGATGGTCTCGCCCTCGAGGACGATGTCCATCTCGAGGAGGGCGTTGATCTCGGGGAGGGCGTCGGCCGGGAACTCGACGTCGACCACCGGACCGGCGATCGCGACGACGCGGCCGTCCTTCAGGGTCTCCTGGGAATCAGCGGTCATGGTCATCGGGTGCTCCTGTGTGGCTCGTGAGCCGTGGGGTCAGTTGGCGGGCCCGCGGCCCTGGTGCTCGAGGTACTCGCGTTCGAACGCGGCGTGGCGGGCGGCCGCGTCCTCGTCGATGCCGGCGTCGCCGGAGGACAGCGCCTCGGCCCCACCGACGATCTCCATGATCTCGGTCGTGATCGCGTCCTGCCGAGCGCGGTTCATGACCCGCGACAGGCTCTTGATGAGCTCGTCGGCGTTGTCGGTGGCCGCCTTCATGGCGCGCTGGCGGGCCGCGTGCTCGGACGCCGCCGCGTTGAGGAGCGCCGCGAACACGCGGGCCTCCACGTAGCGCGGCAGCAGCGAGTCGAGGATCGCCGAGGGCGAGGGCTCGAACTCGTAGGAGGCCGGGGTCGACCCGCCGTCCGCGTCGGGACGACCGTCGCCGCCCTCCACCACCTCGTGCTCGAGCGGGAGCAGCGGCCGACGCACGACCTCTTGGCTGCCCGCCGAGACGAAGCGGGTGTAGATGAGCTCGACCCGGTCGTACTCGCCGTTGACGTACCGCTCCGCGACCATGCTGCCGATCCGGCGGGCGTCCTCGTAGCTCGGCTGGTCGGTGAACCCGGTGAAGGCCGCGTCGATGTCGAAGTTGCGGTACCGGAAGTAGCCCTCCGCCTTACGGCCGACAACGACGAGCGCGTAGTCGATGCCCGCCTCCTCGTCCTCGCGCATCGATCCCTCACCGGCGCGGATGACCGAGGAGTTGTAGGCCCCGCAGAGACCGCGATCGGCGGTGATGAGGATGTGGGCCGACTTCCGCACCTCGGGGCGCGGAGCCAGGATCGGGCTCTCGCTCGCGCCGCCGGAAGCGGCGAGGTCGGCGACGACCTTCGTGATCTGGTCGCTGTACGGGATCGCGGCCTGCACCGCGCCCTGCGCCTTCACGATGCGCGACGCCGCGATGAGCTCCATGGCCCGCGTGATCTTCTTGGTCGACTGGACCGAGAGGATCCGTCGCTTGAGGATGCGTTCCTGGCCGCCGGCCATGAGACTGTCGTGACTCCCGTTACTCGGTGGCGAGCGTCTTGGTGGATTCGGCCTC
>JBJTWK010000010.1:0-7406 GCA_046081705.1 Actinomycetes bacterium
GCGGGTGCGCTTCAGGGGTGGGGGCACTCCTCCCGCGACCGTGAGGAGTTCGGGGTCGCCCGGATGGTCGGGCGCCGCGTCGGTCACTTGACCGTGATCACCGGGAGGCTCGCCGGGTCACCGGACAGGTCCTGGCGCGCGAGGCTCGCGAGTTCGCCGCTGTCATCGAGCTCGCTCAGCACGGCGTTGATGGCCCCGACGTTCTTGGAGCCCTTGGGGATGATCGCCCCGTACTGGTCCGGACCACCGGGCTGCTCGAACTGCGACACGACCACGAGGCGGCCACCCGAGCGCGCGGCCTGACCGAGCACGATGGCGGTGTCCACGAGGAACGCGTCGATCTGGCCGGCCTCCAGGGCGGTGAACCCGTCCGGCAGCTGCTGGTACACCCGGGTCTGCTTGGACGGCTTCACCTTGTCGAGCAGGTCGATGGCCGTCGTACCCGTCTGCACGCCCCACTGCGCGTCCTTGGCCTCGGTCAGGTCGGTGATCTCCGTGCCCTCGCGGACGAGCACGCCCTGGTTCGACTCGAAGTACGGCACGGAGAAGTCGACGACCTCGGCGCGGTCGCACGTGATCGAGATCTGCGAGAACGACACGTCGTAGTCCGACACCTGACCGGCGACGATCGCGTCGAACGACTCGTTGCGGATCACGAGCTCCTTGAGGCCGAACGCGGCCTGCAGTTTCTTGGCGATGTCGTACTCGTAGCCCGAGGTGATCCTCGTCGGGTCGGAGTCCGAGCCCTCGAAGAATCCGGGTCCGGGGAGGCTCGTCACGACGGTGAGCGTGTCGGGGGTGACGGGCTCGAAGTCGGCCGGGTCGCCGATCGTCGGGGTGTAGGCGTCGGCCGGTCCGGCGCACTTCGATGCGCGGGTGGTCGAGGACGACGAGTCGTCGGTGTTGTTGCTGCTGCAGGCGGCGAGGCCGACGGTGGCGACCGCAAGGATCGCGGCGACGACGCCGAGACGGGTGAGGGTCCTGCGCATGCGCGCCTCCCGGGTCCGGGGAACGGTCCGCCCGATCTGGGTGGATCGGGGCGGACTGTACCGCCGGGTCGCCGGGCCGTCCGGGGATCAGTCGCCGTCGTCGCCGGCGCCCTCGCCGCCGCGCTGGATCTTCACGTCGGACCAGGTCGCCTTCGCGCCCGAGTGGCCGATCCGGTAGATCTGGACCGAGGCGCTCACCCCGACGAGCGCGGTGACGATCGCCACGACGAGGATCGGCATCGGATCGGCCGCGAGCGTCGTGCCGTTCGCCGCGACCCGTCGCCGGGGCCAGATCCCGACGACCGTGAATCGACCTGTGCCGCTCCCTCGGCATGCGGGTGGTCGCCGAGAGGGTCGAGACCGGCGAGGTGTGGTCGGCCCTCCACTGACTCGGGTGCGACCACGCCCAGGGGTACTGGGTGAGCCGGCCGGTGCCGGCGGACGAGTTCGACGTCGTAGCGAACCGCCTCGTCGCCGCCGAACGCCCGGTCTGATCGCCTCCGGGGGGCGTCCCCTCGGGCCGCGACCCCGTTCGGCGCGGCCGCCACCACGCTCCGGCGTTGCGGTCGTTCGGTCCGGTTCCGTAGTGTCCGAGCACTGTGCGTGGTTTCCCCCGACACCGGAGCGTGGCCTCCTTCGCCATCGCCTGCGGCATCGCCGCGGTGGTCGGCGGTGGCGCAGCACGGGCGGCGACGGTCACCACGACCACCACGACCTCCACGACCACCACGACCACCCGAGCGCCATCCGTGCCGAGTGCGCCGGCCGGGATGTCGGTGACGCCGGTGCTCGTCCACCGGATGAACCTGAAGTGGAGTGCGCCGTCGACCTCGGTGGCGATCACCGGGTACCAGTACCGGGTCTCGCAGACCGCCGACGGCGGTGCGACCTGGGGGGCCTACTCGGCCCCGATCGACCTCTCCACCACCGCAGGGCGACGCACGGTGCCGTGTCTCGCCGTCGCGACGGCCAGGGGTGGGTGCCGGTACGTCGTGATCGCACTGAGCGCGTCCGGACCCGGTCCGGCGAGCAGTCCCGTGAGCGCGCTCTGGCGTGCGCCGAGCGCCCCGCGCAACCCGGTGGTGACCGCCTACCGGGGATCGCGCGTGGCCCACGTGCAGTGGGCGGTGCCGACCGCGACCGGCGGCCTCCCGCAGACCGACCTGCTCGCCCAGGTCTCGACCGACGGCGGCACCTCGTGGCCGACCGCGACGACCTCGCTGCTGCCCGCGCTCACCTCGAGTGCGTTCGTCCTGCCCGCAGGCTGTGACACGACACTCGACTGCCGGGTCCGGCTGTTCTCGGTGAACGGGGCCGGCCGTTCGGTCCCGAGCACCGCGGCCACGCCGGCCTGGCGCTCCGCCGCGGCGAACCTCGGCATCGCGACGGGTACGCCGTACGTGGTGCCCGGACTCGACGAGGCCGGGTACTGGAACCGACTCGCCGCGACCGGCGTGGGCTGGGCGCGCTTCGACTGCTCGCCCTCCTCGTACACCTCGTACTCCGGGTGCGACGCCCGGGTGGCCCAGGCCCGGCGCGTCGGGCTCAAGGTCATCCTGACGATGACCTACCGCCCGTACAGCGTGAGCGGCGCGTTCACCGTCACCGAGCAGCAGCAGTGGGCGACGTGGGCGGGGCAGGTCGCCGGCCGGGTCACCGCCGCCAACCCGGGGACGGTGGCCGCGTTCGAGGTCTGGAACGAGCCGAACAACCCCCAGTTCTGGCCCGGGGTCGACCCCGGTGCGTACACGGCCTTCCTCGGTCGGGCCACGTTCGCGCTCCGGGCCGCCACCAGCGTCCCGATCATCCTCGGCGGCCTGTCGCCGGGCGGGGTGAACGGTCCGGCGACCGCCACGACCGACGTCGAGAACCCGGCGACCTTCCTGGCTCGGGTGTACGCCGCCGGCGGCCGCGGACTGTTCGACGCGGTCGGGATGCACCCGCACGACACGCACTCGAGCACCTCGAACGCGGGTCCGCCGACGGTCGGGTGGTCGAGCGCGTTCCGGGCGACGCACTGGGTGCGTCAGGTCATGAACGCGAACGGGGATTCCACCAAACGGATCTGGGCGACCGAAGCCGGGACGGCGTCCTGCACGCCGTACGGCGGCTACAAGCTCACCGACACCCAGCGGGCGTCCCGGCTGCAGGGAGACGTGAACGACTGGTTCCGCGGGCTGCACGACCCGGCGACCGGGGCCACCATCGGCACCGGTGCGGCGAGCGACTGGAACACGGGCCCGTACATGGTCTTCAAGATGTACAAGGCGCACGACGGCGCGGGCTTCGGGATGACCTACTCGAGCCCGCAGTGCGGCAAGGCGCAGTGGTTCGAGGCGGCGCCGAGCGTCATGCTGCGGCGCATCGCGGCGACGAACTGACCGGTCCACTCGCGGGCGCGCGGTCCAGAACCGCGCCCGGCCCGCTCGCCGGGACGCCGTTCACGGCCACGGGCCCCGAGTGGCTCGTCACCCACGCCCCGACGGCGCGGTGCGTCGCGATCGACGGCACGCCGGCGACCGAGGATCCCCGGACCTCGGCGCTCGAGCACCCCCCGGAACTCGGGTTCCTCCGCCCCTGAGGGTCCGGGAGCCGCGGATTGGCCGCGCCGGGGTGTCCGGGGGGAGTATTCCCGCTCCACCCGGGGCCCGGTCGGCCGCCGGCCCGTCCCGCATCCCCCAAGGAGCGCGCATGTCCGAAGCGGCAGTCCTCACCGAGATCGTCGACGGCGTCCTCGTCGTCACGATCAACCGCCCGGAGGCCAAGAACGCGGCCAACGGCGAGGTCGCCCGCGGCATCGCCGCCGCGATGGACCAGCTCGACGGCGACGACTCGCTGCGGGTGGGCATCATCACGGGTGCCGGCGGCACCTTCTGCGCCGGCATGGACCTCAAGGGCTTCCTCACGGGTGACCTGCCGGTGGTCGAGGGCCGCGGGTTCGCCGGGGTCGCCGAGGCGCCGCCGCGCAAGCCGCTCATCGCCGCGGTCGAGGGCTACGCGCTCGCCGGCGGGTTCGAGCTGGCGATCACCTGCGACCTCATCGTCGCCGCCGATACCGCGAAGTTCGGGATCACCGAGGTGAAGCGGGGCCTCGTCGCCGCAGGTGGCGGTCTCGTGCGTCTGCCCCGCCAGATCCCGCCGCGCCTGGCGATGGAGTTCGCGATCGTCGGCGACTTCGTCGACTCCCAGCGCGCCTACGACATGGGCCTCGTCAATCGGGTCGTCCCCCAGGGCACGGCGCTCGACGCGGCGAAGGAGCTCGCCGCCAAGATCGCGGCGAACGGCCCGCTCGCCGTGGCCGTGAGCAAGCAGATCATCACCGAGTCGGCCGACTGGTCGGCCGCCGAGATGTTCAAGAAGCAGAGCGCGCTCGCGATGCCCGTCTTCTCGAGCGCCGACGCCACGGAGGGCGCGACCGCGTTCGCGGAGAAGCGGGCCCCGAACTGGACCGGCAAGTAACCCGACCACCCGATCGACCATCCACCCGAAAGGAACCCCCATGCCCCGTCTCGACCTGAACGGCGCCTCGGCGATCGTCACCGGCGGTGCCTCCGGCATCGGCGAGGCCTGCGCCCGGCAGCTCGCCGCCCTCGGCGCCCGCGTCGTGATCGCCGACCTCAACGAGGAGCGCGGCACGGCCGTGGCCAAGGAGCTCGGCGGCCTGTTCGTCAAGTGCGACGTGTCCAACGAGGAACACGCGGCCGAGGCCGTGGCCGCCGCCTCGGAGATGGGTCCGCTGCGCGTGCTCGTGAACTCCGCGGGCATCGGCTTCGCTGCCCGCACGATCGACCGCAACAACGAGCCGATGCAGCAGGCGCACTTCGACTTCGTGATCAAGGTGAACCTGCTCGGCACCTTCAACATGCTGCGGCAGTCGGCGGCGGCGATGGCCAAGACCGACCCGATCACCGAGGACGGTCAGCGCGGTGCGATCGTGAACATGGCCTCGGTGGCCGCGTTCGACGGGCAGATCGGCCAGGCCGCGTACTCGGCGTCCAAGGGCGGCGTCGTCGGCATGACCCTCCCGATCGCCCGTGACCTCTCGGCCGCCGGCATCCGGGTCAACACCGTGGCCCCGGGTCTCATCGACACGCCGATCTACGGCGAGGGCGAGGCCTCGGAGGCGTTCAAGGCGAACCTCGGCAAGTCCGTGCTGTTCCCGAAGCGTCTCGGCTCGGGTGAGGAGCTCGCCTTCATGGTCCTCGACCTCATCACGAACCCGTACATGAACGCCCAGACCATCCGGGTCGACGGCGGCATCCGGATGCCACCGAAGTGATCCGCCGCGCCGTCACGGCGCTGCAGTGACCCACGAGGTCGTGCCACGGGCCCGGTGCAGCAGCGCCGGGCCCGTTCTGCGTCCCGGTGCGGTCGCGCTCAGCGTCGAGCGGGCTTCGGGACGAACGACTCCTCGATGCCCGCCCCGGCGAAGGCCTCGGGGACCCGGCCGTCGACCGCGTAGCGGTAGAGCGCGGTGCGGAAGATGCCGGACAGCGCCGACATCACCGTGGCGCCGAGCAGCGCGTACAGCACCGCCACGGCGATCAGGGGCACGGCGATGAGCGCAGTGCCCGACGCCGCCCCGAGTGCGACGAGCAGGACCGCCGGGATGAACACGGCGACGAACCCGAGCAGGCCGAAGCCCGCGTTCCCCGCGATGTTCTCGCCCCAGGTCTGCTTGAGCAGCGCCCCGGAGCGCTTGAGGGCCGCGAGCGGGCCGAGGTCCTCGAGCACGATGATCGGGACGGCGAGGAAGGTCACGACCGACCACGCCGCGCTCACGAGGCCGGCGACGAGGTCGCCGACGAATCCGAACCGTTCCTCGGTCGCGTCGATGATGATCGAGACGGTCGCGACCACCGCCGACCACTCGAGGATCCGGCCGAGCCGAGCGTTGGCCGAGGTGAAGCACTCGCCGAGGGTGGAGTCACCGCCCTGCAGGCGCGTGTTGGCCCCGCTCACGAGTGCCGCGGTGAAGTACACGGTGACGAACGCGAGCAGCAGGTACCCGATGATCCCGATCACGAACGTGGCGAGGTTCGCGGTCGGGGACGTGGTCCCGTCGATGCCGGTCTCCTCGCCGAGCGTGACCCAGGCGGCGAGCCCGAGGACGCCGACCACGACGAGCGAGGTGAGGGCGGAGAGCACGGGCAGGAGGGCGAGGTGGCGTTCGACCCGCAGGACCGCCCACGAGGTCCTCAGCAGGGTGATGGCGCGTCGGATGCGGTGCATGGGCCCTGAGGATACGGGGTCCGGCGGTCCCGGCGGGGCCGGTGCCGAGCACCGTGTCCGAGCCCGTCGGTAGCGTCCCGGCGATGGAACCGGGGCAGGGGGGAGAGCGGGGCGACGGTCCGGAGGTCCTCCACCGCGCGGCGGACGGGACGGGCCCGGTCGGAGCGGGGTGGTACTCGGATCCGGCCGGCCGGTCGCACGCGCGCTGGCACGACGGCGGCGCATGGACCGCACTCATCGCGGTGGATGGCGCGGCCGCCCCGGATCCGCGGGGCGTCACCGCGTTCGCACCGGACGCGCCCCGGACACCCGTCGCGAGCGGGCCGCCGGTGCGCCCCGAGGTCGTGGGGGACACGACCACCCCGCGTCGGCGCCGCCGGGCCGCGCGCCGGGCCCGTCGCGACGCCCGCCGCGCCTACGACCGCGCGGTCGGCGCGGCGGATCGCGCCGTGCACGAACTCGAGCGCTCCCGTGACGCGGAGCTCCGGCGGGCGCGGATGGCGCTGCTCGAGGCCGAGGACCCGCGGGGCCGGCGGGTCGCGTCGTACCAGGGCATCGAGTTGCACGAGCGCGTCCTCGTCGCACCGAGCGGCGTCGAGGTGCTCCTGCGTGGTGCGAGCGCGACCGTCGACGGTGCGGGGTCGTTGTCCGTGACGCACCGGCCGACCTTCACCCGCGCGGCGGCGGGCGGGCTGCTCTTCGGTCCGATCGGCGTGCTGGGCTCGCTCGCCGTCCGCAAGCGCGAGGTCCACGACGCGCGTGAGGTGTACCTGCACATCGATACGGAACTCGGCGCGATCGTCCTGCAGTGTCCGGGGTCCGACGGCCTCGTCGCCCGGCAGTTCGCGACGACGATCGGCAACCTCGCCCGGGGCCTCGACGCGCTGGACCGCGAGCGGGCCGAGATCGCCACGGCCGCCCGCGCCGCGATCGCCCGGCTCGAGACCGACACCCGGGCCCTCGACGCGGCCCGGGCCGAGGCGGCGCGCGTGCGCACCGATGCGGCGCTGCTCGGAGCGATCGCGATGAGCGAGCGGGCCGTGGCCGAGCTCGAGGCCGGACCGAGTGGCCCACCGGGCGAGGTCGCGGGCGATTCGGGACCCAAGCCCCTGCCGTGACGGCGGTCCCGTGGTGCACGATGGGCGCATCGGCCCGCACCGGCGGCGCCCGAGGAGGAACGATGCG
>JBJTWK010000011.1:0-10829 GCA_046081705.1 Actinomycetes bacterium
GCCAGAAGGTATTAGGGATCGGGTCGCCCTGCCAAGGCCCGTTCGCTGACCGCGCGGCGTCGAGGCCTTCGAACACAGGCGAACGGCCCGCGTTCCGGAATCGGCGATTCCGCGTTCCAGCCCCCTTGACCGCTTCGAGGCGGGGACTGGGCGGGAGGAGTTTCCCGTCAGGCGCTGTTGCGTTGATTCGAAGCGGACCGCGTCGGACCGGGTAGCCGGTCAGTTTCGGGTTCAGATGGTGCGGGTGAGCTCGGTGAACGCGTGCTTGATCCGTCGATGAGGCCTCGCGGAGACGCCGAGTTCGTAATGGCCGCGGCGGAGGTTCTGCACGAGCGCATGCCCGCGGATGATCGTTTGCGCGGTGTCGGGTCGTTTGAGTCCACGCATCGGACGGAGTCGTGCTTTGAGCCGCCCGTGGTCGCATTCGATCCGGTTGTTCGCGTACTGGCCTGTGTTGTGGAACGCCGCCGGCACGAGCCCTTCGATCGCAGAGCGCAATGCTGGGGCCCGGTCGGTGACGACCTCGACCGGGTCACCGTGCACCGCCAACGCGGTCGCGAAGAAGCGGCGCGCGGCCAGGAGATCACGTCGGGCCGAGACGAGCACGTCGATGATCTGCCCGAACTGATCGACAGCGCAGTAGACGTACCGCCACGTGCCCGCGACCTTCACGTACGTCTCGTCGACAAACCAACGGTCACCGACCGCATGGCGACAGGGCCCAGCCACATCGGCGCGAAGGGGTGTGAATCGCTGGACCCACCGGTAGATGGTGACGTGATCGACCTCAATCCCGCGCTCACCCAGAAGTTCCTCAACATCCCGGTACGACAGTCCGTACCGGAGGTACCACCGGATGGCCAGGACAATGATCTCGGGTGGGAACCGGCACCCGACGAACGCTGAATTCGGGATTGCGGGCAACGAGCGGGAGCGGCGAGGTCTCATCCCGGAACCCTCGCCGCCATAGCGCTCCTGCGCCAATGCAACAGTGCCCCCGACGCGACTAGCGTCGCGTTCGCATGGTGTTGAGCAACGTCGCGTCAGATCTCGAACCCGTCGTCGAAGAGCTGCTCGAACGCCACCTTGCGACTGCGAAGGAGTGGTTTCCCCACGAGCTCGTGCCGTGGAGCCGCGGCCGCGACTTCGTCGCCGGTGACGATTGGGATCCCGATGAGGTGCCGGTCTCCGACGAGGCACGGGTCGCGCTGACTGTCAACCTCCTCACGGAGGACAACCTGCCCTACTACTACGCGTCGCTCGCCTTCGGTGACCGCGACGGAGCATGGGGCCAGTGGACGCGGCAATGGACTGCGGAGGAAGGTCGCCACGCGATCGTGCTACGTGACTACCTCACCGTCACCCGCTCGGTCGATCCGGTCGTGCTGGAGCGGGGGCGCATGCACCAGGTGTCCACGGGTGCGGTACCCGTCTTCGACGAAGTGCCGCACGCGCTCGTCTACGCGACGCTGCAGGAGCTGGCGACCCGCATCTCGCATCGGAACACGGGCGAGCTGCTCGAAGACCCGGCCGGACGCGCCGTGATGCGCCGAGTTGCCGCCGACGAGAACCTGCATCATCTCTTCTACCGGGATCTCTCCAGTGCAGCGCTGAAGAGATCCCCGTCGGAGATGGTTATCGCGATCGAACACGTCGTGCGCAACTTCGCGATGCCCGGGACCGGGATCACGGACTTCGCCCGGCTGGCGCGCATCATCGCGGCGGCTGGTGTGTACGACTTCTCGATCCACTATCACCAGATCATCGTGCCGATTGTCGTGGAGCGATGGGCGCTCGCCGGTCTCGAAGACCTGAGCGACGACGCGGAACGCGCCCGCGACCGGCTCATGGTCTTCATCGACCGTCTTCGCAAGGCCGCAGAACGTACGGATGCCCGCCGCGGGCAGCAGGTACGCGCCTAGCCGGGGCGGAAGGGCGAGGCGGAGATGCCGTTCAGCCTGGAGATGGGCCTCGGTAGATCTGGAGGGGCGCTGTTGCGTTGCTGCGGGTGGGCACGCGCTGAACCGACGGCACTGTTGCGTTAGCGCAATACGGACACAGGGCCGAGTACGCACCGGGCTGCGCCGGTGTGGAGACCGACCAAGCCGCGAGATAGCGGTCCGCACGAATCGCCCATATGGATCTGCGCGCGCGGTCAGGGAGCGGCGCCTTGGCTCAATGCAACAGCGCCGCGGCGCGGCTTCATCCCGGCACCCTCGCCGCCACGCTCGTGCGCCAATGCAACAGAGCCAAGCCGAGACGTGCCACAATTGGGGCATGAACCCAGAAAAGATCCTCAAGGTGACAATCCTGCTTGCGGCATTCGTAAGTTTCGTACTGAGCGTTGCGCTCTACTTCCAGGCAGGCGACGACACCAACGCGCGCCTCAACGGCCTGTACGTCGGGATCTGGGTGCCGTCAATCTTGGCACTCGGCTCGTTCATCCTCGCCCGCGGGAATGCTCCCAAGTGAGCCAGACAGGCCTCTTCATCTCAGGCGTGGCCGTCTCGGCGATCGTGTTCACCGGCGGCTTCCTCTATGCGATGTTCAGCTTCGGGCGGTGGGTTGATCGCGGTGAACCCGGAACCGTTGATGATCGAGGGACGTGACGGCGGGAGCCGACCCACCTGAGGCGACGCCACCACGGTGTGGGAGTCGTGCCTTGATGGTGCTGCTTGCTGCACAGGGCACTCTGCCCCTGTACGCAGTCGAGGACTGGCGGCAATTGACCCGTCCCGCGGGCGAGCTCTCACCACCTTCGCCGTTCCCGACCCGGACTCTTGCGATGCAAGCGAGGGGTAGGCGCCGTGCCACTTGGCCTTGACGGAACAGTCCTCCGTCACAGCACCCTCGATGCGCTCCCTTCAGCGACTCGCGGAGGGACAAGCCGCGACGGGCATCAAGGCTGAGTCGCGGCATCCGGAGTTGCCTCGGCCGCCACCCGCGACGGCATTACCGGGCCCAACGCCGACGTGTTCCGGAATCGGCGATTCCGCGTTCCAGCGCCTTCGACCGCCCCCGGGCGGGTGCTCGGCGGAAGGCGCTTCCCGCCATCCCCACGGGGCGGGGATGACGCGGAACTTCCCGTGAAACTCCCGAGAGGGCGGCGTTCCGGTTGGTGGAGACGGTACTCGCGGGCCGGCGGAGCGCTGGTCGGCTGATCCGTGTATGTCGTGGGAACTCGGCTTCCGGTGTTCCCTCAGCCGATCCAGTCCTCCCGGCCTGCGCCCGGCGGCAGGAGGGCGCCGGCGGCGTCGAAGCGCGTGATCGCGCAGCCGTCCGATCGGTCGATCTCGACTCGGCGGGTCGGGCCCGATGGAGTGGGTGGGGGCACCGTGATGATCAGGCGCTGGGGGCCGCCGTAGATCGTCGTGCACTGCTGGTCGGGCGCCGGCTCGACGAGGGCGGCGTCGAGCGCCTCGCACGCCGGTCCCGCGGGGCGTGCCTCCAGGTACCCGGTCGTCTCGGGCTCCGCGCCGCACCGCAACGTGGCGGTGGAGACCGTGACCTCGGGGATCCCGGGCTCGTACCGCAGCTGTACCGGCTCGTCGGTGACCGTGCCGGTGGTCGGTGGCGTCGACGTGGGGCTCGATGCCGTGTCGCCGCCGGGCGCCGCGCAGGCGACGAGCAGCGACGCGCCGACGAGTGCGACGAGGAGAGCGCGTCCCGACCGTGCGGGGTTGGAGTGGCCCGAGCGCATGGCGCCATCGTGCCACGACGTTCGACCGCCGTCGTGGCGCGCCCCCCGATCGTTCAGGGGGTGGCGGCCTCCTCGGCGACCTCGTCGTGTTCGGCCGTGGCCCGAGCGGGGAGGAAGCGCGCCGCGATCAGCGCCCCCACGAGCGTCGCGACCGCGACGACGCGACTGCCCGCCTGGAACCCGTCCATGAACGAGGCGAAGGTCGCATCGAGGATGCCGGGGCGTGCGGCGTCCGGCGCCCGTTCGACGATGACCGCAGCCGCCTGCACCGACTCGCGCGCCGCCGCGAGGGCTGCTGCCGGGATCGGGAGCCCGGCGAGGAGTTCCGCGAGCCGGGGGCCGTACACCGAACTGAACACCGACCCGACGACCGCCACGCCGAGGGTGCCACCGAGTTCGCGGGTGGTGTCGTTCATGGCCGCGCCCACGCCGGCCTTGTCCTTCGGGAGCGCCCCGAGGATGGCGTCGGTCGAGGGCGCCGACGTGGAGGTGAGGCCGCCGGCGATGAGCACCATGCCCAGCACGACCGGTCCCCAGTAGGGGGTCGTCGCCGTGTAGCTGGAGGCGATCCAGAACCCGGCGGACATGAGGAGGAGCCCGCCCGTGACGACCACCTTGCTGCCGTAGCGGATGGCGAGTCGCGCTGCGATCGGTGCCATCACGCCGGCGGCGATCGCGAACGGCAGCGTGTGGATGCCGGCGGAGAGGGTCGAGTAGCCCCGGACGAACTGGAAGTACTGGGTGATGAGGAAGATGAACCCGAACAATCCGAAGAACGCGACCGCGATCGAGCTGCTCGCAGCCGAGAACCGGGAGTTGCGGAACACGCGGACGTCGAGCATCGGGTGGTCGCGGCGCAACTCCCAGAGGACGAACCCGGCGAGGAGTGCCGCCGTGACGACGAACCCGGTGAGGGTCCTCGTCGACGTCCATCCGTACCGGGGGGCCTCGATGACCGTGAAGACGAGCAGCACGACGGCGGCGACGGACGAGACGAGTCCGACCGGATCGAGGGGACCGGCCTCGGGGTCGCGCGTGCGGGGCACGAGTCGCCACCCGCTCGCGAGGGCGAGGGCGACGATGGGGAGGTTGACGAGGAAGATCGCGCCCCACCAGGAGTGCTCGAGGATCCACCCGCCGCTGAGCGGGCCGAGCGCGACCGCGAGCCCCGAGACCGCCGACCAGATGCCGACCGCCTTGGCCCGCTCCACCCGGTCGACGAACACGTTGGTCAGGATCGCGAGCGTGGCGGGGAACACCATCGCCGCGCCGATCCCCATGGCGGCTCGTGCGGCGATCAGCCCGCCGGCCGTCGTGGCGAATGCGGCGAACGCGGAGGTCCCGGCGAAGACGAGCAGGCCCGCCTGCAGCATCCCCTTGCGACCGAACCGGTCGCCGAGGTTGCCGAACACGAGCAGCAACGACGCGAACACCAGGCTGTACGCGTCGACGATCCACTGGAGTTGGCTCGTCGTGGCCGACAGGTCCCGACTGAGCGTCGGGAGTGCGACGTTGACGATGGTGTTGTCGACGACGACGAGGAAGAGGCTCAGGCAGAGCACGGGCAGGATCGCCCAGCGCCGGGGGTGCCCGACGACGGGGTCGATGAAGTCGTGATCGACGGGACCGGTCGGCCCGTGGTGGCTCGTCATGAGGGTCCCCGGGGTCGTGGGCGGAGCCCGGTTCGGCTCGTCGTCGCGGAGGGCGTCGCAACGATAGACGGCGCCGGGCACAGGCGGCCCGACGGATCCGACGTCGCCGGTGGGGTCGCCGATCCTCGGCCCGGACGGTCGGCGCCGGCCGCATGGCGCAGGGGTTCAGGGCGCAGGGGTTCAGGGCGCAGGGGTTCAATGCGCCTGCGCCTCCTCGACGACGAGGCTGACGATGCCGGTCTGGCCGTGGACACCGAGGGCACCGCCCAGCGAACTGATGCGGTTGCAGACCGTCCACTGCGCGAGGTGGAGCGTCCGAGCGATCGTCGGGATGCGGTGTCCGGAGGCGAGCAGCTCGAGGAGTTCCCGGTTGCGCTCGCCGAGTTCGTAGCGGTGCGCGATCCGCAACGCCGCGGCGCGCTCGGGGCTGAGCGGTGGCGCGACCTCCGCGACCTTCGGCGCGTCGAAGGCGAGCGCGACGAACCGGGCGCAGACGAGGGAACCGTCGCAGGCCCGAGCGACCCTGCGACCGCCATCGGCGGAGATCGTGACGCGGTGTCACACCGTCGTCCCGCCCGCCGCCGCGGCCCGACGTCGGACCGTCCGACGCGCGCTGACCGTGTCGGCTCAACCGGTGTGCGTGGTGGGGTCGGGTGGTCGGGGGGTCAGGCTCGGCGCGGGACCGCGCGGATCTGGTAGAACCGGGCGAATCGGACCGCCGACACTTCCCAGATCCGAGTAGTTCCATGCGCTCCCAGACCGGTCGTCGCACGACCCTCGCCCGCGTCGTCGGGGCCCTCGGCCTCGTCGCGATCGTCACGGGCGCGATGTCCGCGGCCTCGGCCGCGCCGCGCGGGCTGCCCAGCATCACGCTGCGCGCCCCGGACCCTGCGTCGTACTCGAGCGCGACCGGGGGTGGCACCTGGGGTGACGGTCGGGGACTCATGCCGTCGCTCGCGCCACGACCGGTCGGCTGCGGTGCCGTCGTGTCGTTCCTCGTCGCCATCGATGCGCCGGCCGACGCGGTCGCAGGTGACCTGCGGATCGTCGTCGGCATGTCGCCGGAGATGACCGGTCAGCCCGGCGCCGGTCTCGCGCCGGTCCCGGGCGGGGTCACCATCAACGCCGGTGATCCGGGCCAGCGCCACGACGGCGGGTCGCGTATCGCCGAGGTGACCCACGTGCCGGCGCCGGATCCGGCGGCGGGCGGGGCGATGTCGATGACCACGGCGGTCGTCACGGACGTCGAGGCGGGTGAACGCGTGATCGTGCGGATCGACGCCCGCGTCGTGTGCCGTTCGGGTGCGACGCCCACCGGGGTGCTCCACTTCGCGATCGACTCAGCCGCGCTCAACGGTGAGGTGGTGCCGGTCGGCCGGCAGACGATCCCGGTCAAGATCGATGCCACCCCGACCACGACCACCACGACGAGCACCACCACGACGACCACGAGCACCACGACGAGCACGAGCACCACGACGACCACCACGACCCTGCCGCCGTCGACGAGCACGACGGGGGGCGGGGGGAGCGGATCGACGACGACCACGTTGGCGACGGGCGTACTCGACGAGGGTGCGAGCGACGATGTCTCGTGCAACACCGGCGCTGGCGGCGCCTCGGTGTCGACGTCGACCACGGTCGCGACCCCGGGGGCGACCCTCGCCTCCGAGGTGTGCGATGCCGAGGCGGTCCGGGGCGAACTCGCCTCGACCGGCTCTCGCACGGCCCCGCTGCTCGTGGCCCTCGGCCTCGCGCTGCTCGCGATCGGCTTGGCCGGTGCCTGCGTGGGCACGGGTCCGGAGCGCCGGCTGCGCTGACACCGGCGGCGAAGCGGCGTCAGCCGGGTCCGGGCGCGTTTCTCGGGAACCTCTCGGGATCCCCTTGCCCATCGTGCAGGTGCGCGAGCGAGGATGTCGGGCATGACACCTCCCGAGCACCGGACGACCGAACGCCGCGTCGGAGCGGTCCGGGGTCGAGTGGCGGCGGCGACCGTCGCCCTCCTCGCCCTCACGGCCTGCGGCGCGGGGTCGGACGGCGGCGCGGACGAACGTTCCGCCGTGTCGACCTCGACGACCCGGGCGGCGAAGGGGCCCACCGGCCCGACCGCAACCACGAGCACCTCGGCCCCGGCCGGCGCGACCGGGACCCTGGCGCCGGCGTCCACCACGACGACGGTCCGTCCTGCGGCCGGGTGCACGGCGGGCACGACGACCGCCCGCTACCGGTCGCTCCCCGGGGTCGACCCGCGGTTCACGAGCCTCGACGTGCACAACCCGACGGGCGCGTGCGGCCTCCCGGTCTGGGTCTGGGTCCACGGTGGCGGGTACCGCATCGGCGACAAGGCCAACCAGATGGCGGACAAGGTGCGGCTCGCCGCCGAGCGGGGGTGGCTGCTGGTGAGCGTGAACTACCGCCTCACCGACCCGGCCGACCCGACCTCGGCCCGGTTCCCGGACCACTACGACGATGTGGCCGCCGCCGTCGCCTGGATCCGCTCGAACATCGCGCCCTTCGGCGGTGACGCGAACCGCATCGCGCTGTTCGGCCACTCGGCGGGTGCGGACATCGTGTCGAACGTCGCTGTGGTCCCCTCGCACCTCGCGGCCCACGGCCTCGCGCCCTCGGTCCTCGATTGCGTGGGACCTCTCGACACCGCAGGGTTCGACAAGCCGGCGGCGCTCGCCACCGGCACGGTCGGCGCCGAGCGCGAGGAGGCGATGTGGGAGGCGGCGCTGGGCAGTGATCCGGACTGGCGGGTGTCCACCTCCGCCACGCTCCGCATCGACTCCACCCGCCGGGTCCCGGCGATGCTCGTGACGGTCCGGGGCGCACCGTCGCGGCGCGCCATCGCCGAGGGTCTCGCCGCAGCGGTCCGGGCAACCGGTGCCGAGGCCGTGGTCGTCGAGGCCCGCGGGCTCACCCACAACGAGGTGAACTCGCGCATCGGTGCCGCCGGTGACTCCGTGATGACGCCGCCGATCGTCGGGTTCCTGGATCGCTGCTTCGCCGAGTGAGGCGGGATCGGTCTCAGGCTGCGGCGCGCACTGCGCGCACGTTGCGCGCGATCTCCTCGAGGTGGTCGTCCCAGGTGCCGCAGCACCCGCCCCAGATGTCGACGTGCGGGTGCTGGCCCGCGAGTTCACCCATGAGGCGGCCGAGCAGCGCAGGGTCACCGGCCTCGAGGTGGCCGAGCGAGCACAGTGAGATCTTGTCGGCCATGGCCGCGTTCGGACGCAGCGCGCGCACCCGTTCGAACCACGGCCGCGACTCGATGGCCGGCAGGAACTCGTACGGGTGCGAGCAGTTGATGCCGTAGAAGGCGGGTCGGGCGGATCCGGTCGCGGCGTCGATCTGCTCGATCGCCTCGCCGAGCCGCGGCCCGGAGAGGAGCCGGTGATCGGCGTCGAGCGTGAAGGACACCGAGAGCGGGATGCCGACGGCGGCCGCCGCCCGCGCGAGGCCGATGGCCTCGTCGACGCTGCCGAAGGTCAGGGCCTCGGCGAGGTCGACCCGGGCCTCGGCGAGCGTGGTGAGCTGCACGGAGTGGTAGTCCTCCGCCTCGGCGGCCGTGATCGTGTGGTTGGCCTCGTACGCGTCGCCGCGCGGTCCGATGATGCCCGCGACCCGGACGTCGGGCAGGCGGTCGACGTACGGCGCGGCGACCTCGCGGAGGAACGCGATGCACCGGTGCTGCATGTCGGCGAGCGCGGCCGGGTCGTACCCGGTGAGCCCGGCCCAGTCGGGGCTGGCGCGGTAGTCGAACCCGCCCATGAGCACGCCGAAGCCGTTGCGCAGCGCCACCTCGAGGTAGCGCGTGTACATGTCGCGGATGACGGCGACGGCGTCAGCGTCGTCGAGCAGCGGGAACATGGCGAACTCGGGGAGTTCGAACCCGTGCTTGTACATGATCTCGGTCTCCTGACCGCCCTCGGTCAGGTACTCGATGCCGGGCGTGGGATCGGGGAATGCGGTCACGGCTGCTCCTCGTCGCGGCGGTGTTCCGCCCACGGTACCGGACCGGTTCGCGGGCCGCATTGGGTCGTCGAACGGCTCGCCGAGAGGAGCCACTCGCCCACGAGGAACGAGCCGATGAGGGTGCAGCCGCCGCCGACGACCGATCGGGTGAGCATGGATCGGGCCTGCATCCGGCCGACCCGGGACGCGATCGCCGAGGTGAGGACGACGGCGATGAGCATCGCGGTGAGGATCGCCCAGGTCTCGATCCGCACCGGGGCGAAGGAGTTGATGAGGACCGGAACGAGGGCACCGATCGCGTTGGCGACCCCGCCGATCGCGCCGGCCCAGATCGGTTCGCTGCGGGGGAGCGGTTCGTCGAAGCCGTACTCCCACTCCAGTTGGGCCCCGAGCGCGTCGGCGGCGTGGAGCTGTTCGGCGACCGACCGCGCGACGTCGTCGGTGAGGCCCTTCGTCCGCCAGTACTCGGTGAGCTCCTGCACCTCGCCCGCGGGGTCCCGGGCGAGGTCGCCCTGCTCCCGGGCCACGATGAGCAGTTGCGCCTCCCGTTCGGCGGCGACCTCGGCCGACTTCGCCCGGCGGTCGAGAACACGCCGGCGATCGTCGCGGCGATCGCCGTGAACAGCAGCAGTCGGTCGTTCGCGCCGGCCCCGGTGAAGCCGAGCAGGAGACCGGCGGTGGCGATGATGCCGTCGTTGGCGGCCAGGGCCCAGCTCCGGTGGGTCGCCGGATCGCGCAGACGCGCGCTCAGTGACGGGTGGCGGCTCCCCGTGGCGGCCCGGTCAGTCCCGTTCGGATCGCAGACCGCGGTAGAGGACGCGGGTGACGAACGCCCCGACGAGGAACCGCTCGGCGATCCGACGCGGCACGCGGGTCCGCTTGCCGTTCGGCTGCACGATCACCATGCCGTCGTCCTGCACGCCGAGCACCGAACCCCACCGGTACTCGGGTGCGTGGAACGACTGCATGCGCCCGCCGCGCAGGTGCGCCCGGACGTTGGTCACGATGGTGCGCCATCCCCAGTTGCGGGCCGAACTGCGGTTCGGATCGGTGGCCGCGACGTCGCCGATCGCGAACACGTTCGGGTGGCCCGGCACCCGGAGGTGCTCGTCGACCCGCACGAACCCGTCCTCGTCGAGGACGTCCGCAGGCAGGAACGCGCTGTGCGGCCGACCGCCGCCGACGGCCCACAGCACGAGGTCGGCGGGGAACGGCGGCTGTCCGCTCGACCACGCGACCGGCTCCGTCGTCATGCGGTCCCCGGTGAATCCCTCGGGCGTCACGGCCCGATGACCGGGGTGCAGGGTGACGCCGTCGTCCGTGAGGCGCCGCACGATCCACGAGCGGGTGCGCGGGTGATACCCGGGCAGCGGCTGCTCGCCGCTGTGGAACAGGTGCACGGACGCGCCGCCGCGGCGCGCGAGGTTGTCGGCCACACTCACCCCGGTGGCCCCGCCGCCGACGACCGCGACCGTGGCCGCGGCGGCGAGTCGGTCCGC
>JBJTWK010000012.1:0-44079 GCA_046081705.1 Actinomycetes bacterium
ACGGGCCGCACCGGGGCGTCCGGCGAGTGCCGCGAGTTCGCCGTAGGTGACGACCTCGCCCCAGCCGACCTCGCGGTGGAGCGTCTCGAGCACCGTGCGGTGGAAGGGCGACAGCCCCGCCGCGTCGAGGTCGATCGTGAGGTCGAGGTCGTGGGCCTCCCCTGCGCACCACGCGTCGAGCGCGGCGGCGACGGCGTCGTCACGCGCGTCGACGGCGGCCTCGGCGATGTGGTGGTCGCCGGTCGGGAGTTCGATGCGCTCGACCCCGTGGGGCCCGAGCGTGACCGCGACCTGCCCGAGGCCGGTGGACTGGATCCACCAACGACGGGGCGTCGTGATCGTCATCGGGTGGTCACGGGACGAGCCCGAGCCCGCGCACGTCCTCGCGCTCGCCGACGAGCTCCTCGGTCGTGATGCGGATGCGCTCCTGCGCGAAGGCGTCGTGCTCGAGGCCCTCGACGACGGTCCAGCCGCCGTTGCCATCGGCCGCCACCGGGAAGCCGAACTGCAGGCCCTCGGGCACGCCGTACTCGCCGTTGCTCACGACCGCGAGCGACGACCAGTCGCCGCCCGGGGTCTCGCGCCACACCGCGTTCACGGAGTCGATCGCCGCGTTGGCGGCCGAGGCGGCCGATGACGCGCCACGCGCCTCGATGATCTTGGCGCCGCGCTGCTGCACGGTGGTGAGGAACTCGCCCTCGAGCCACGCACGGTCGGTGATGACCTCGGTCGCGGGCTTGCCGCCGATGCGGGCGTTCGTGAAATCGGGGAACTGCGTCGCGGAGTGGTTGCCCCAGATGGCGACGTTCGTGACCTGGTCGACCGGCGCGCCGGCCTTCTTGGCGAGCTGGGTCTGCGCGCGGTTCTGGTCGAGGCGGGTCATCGCGAACCAACGGTCGGCCGGCACATCGGGCGCGTTCGAGCGGGCGATGAGGCAGTTCGTGTTGCACGGGTTGCCGACCACCAGCACGCGCACGTCCGGGGCGGCGTGGGCGTTGATCGCCTCACCCTGGGGCTTGAAGATGCCACCGTTGACCTGGAGCAGGTCACCGCGCTCCATGCCGGCCTTGCGCGGGATCGAGCCGACGAGCATCGCCCACGACGTGCCGTCGAAGGCCGTCTTGAGGTCGGTCGTGCCCTCGATGCCGGCGAGCAGCGGGAAGGCGCAGTCGTCGAGCTCCATGATGACGCCCTCGAGTGCCTTCATCCCGGGCTCGATCTCGAGGAGCCGCAGCACGACCGGCTGGTCGGGCCCGAGCAGCTGGCCCGAGGCGATGCGGAAGAGGAGCGCGTAACCGATCTGGCCGGCGGCGCCCGTGACGGTGACGTGGACGGGGGTCTTGGAAGCCATGCGGGCGAATCTACCGCCGCGCCCTCGTCCGGCCCCGGGTCGGGGCGGGCCTCACGAGACCTCGAGGGCCAGCAGGATCGAGCGGGCCTCGGAGAGTCGGGCGAGCCGGTCGGCCGCACCGTCCTCGGCACCCCCGTGGTCCGGATGGGCGGCCCGCACGAGACGCCGGTAGCGCCGCTGCACCTCGGCCCGGTCGGCCCGGATGTCGGGCCGCAGCCCGAGCGTCTCCATCGCCCAGCGCCGGTCGTCGGCGATGCCGAGCCAGAGCGCGCCCTGCCCGGTCGGATCGGTGTCGACGCCCGGCATCGACGGCGCGGCGGGATCCGGTCGACGCGCGGGTAGGCCGTCGATGAGGCGCACGACGCGCCAGCGGTGCGGGTGGATGCCGGGCCGTCGCAGCGCGCGGCGCACGGCGTCGATCGCCGGGGTGCGGGCGACCGCGGGCATCGCGAGGATCGCCATGAACGCGCCGAGCACCTGGGGTTCGGGACGACCGTGCACGTCGAGTTCCAGCACGATCCCCCGGCCGTCGTCCACGAGACGGTGCCGCGAGAGGTCGAGGCCGTGGGTGTCGGTCTGGAGGCGGTGGTGGAGGTGGATCGACGGCACCTCGAACCCGCCGTCGCCGACCCGACGCAGCAGCCACGGCACCCGTACCCGGGTCTCCTCGTCGATCTGCGGCACGAACTCGGCCACGACCGCGGCGAGGAGGTCGGAGCCCGCGGCGCCGCCCGCCGTCGGGAGGTACGACGGCTCGAGCGCGACCCGCCGCGTCGGCATGTGCCAGCGCGTGTGCCGCACGTTCAGTTCGGCCAGGCGGGTGCCGATCGTCTCCATGCGCAGAGGTCTACGGGGCGATCGGATCCGCCGGACCGGCGTCGGTCGTCACACCCGGACGATTCAGCCGACGGCGGCGGCCACGGCGAACGTGACGACCCAGATCGCCGCGATGCCGAGGCCGAGGCCGAGGAGCAGCCGCTGCGGGAGTGGACGCCGGACCCCGGGCCCGTCGACGCCGACCCACAGGTCGCACCCGGGGCAGCGCTCGGCTCCGCCATCGAGCGCAGTGCCGCAGAGGATGCAGGTCTCGGCGGCCACCGGCGGCGGGACGCTCACGCCAGACCCGCCGACCGCTCGGCCGCGGCCACCGCGTTGGCGAGGAGCATCGCCCGGGTGGTCGGACCCACACCGCCGAGGCGCGGCGTGATCCAACCCGCCACCTCGGCGCAGGCCTCGTCGACGTCGGGGATGAGCTTGCGGCCCTCGCCGAACGTGATGCCCGCGCTCACCACCGCGGCTCCCGGCTTGACCATCTCGGGGGTGACGATCGACGGCGCCCCCGCCGCGGCCACGATGATGTCGGCCTGGCGGGTGTAGGACCCGAGGTCCGGCACCCCGGTGTGGACGACCGTGACCGCGGCGTTCGCGTTCGGCCGCTTGAGCGCGAGCAGGTTGGCGAGGGGCCGACCGATGGTGAGGCCGCGGCCGATGATGACGACGTGCTTGCCCTCGATCTCGACGCCGTTGAACGCGAGCAGCGCCTGGATGCCGGCGGGCGTGCACGGGATCGGGGCGTCGACGCCCATCACGAGACGCCCGAGGTTCACGGGGTGGAGGCCGTCGGCGTCCTTGTTCGGGTCGATCGCGAGCAGCGCCTGCTCCTCGTCGAGCCCCTTCGGCAGCGGCAGTTGCACGATGAACCCGTGGATGTCGGGGTTCGCGTTGCACCGCTCGATCGCCGCAATCACGTCGGCCTGCGTCGCCGAGACCGGCAGGTCCTCACGGAACGACGCCATGCCAACCTCGGCACAGTCCTCGTGCTTCATGCGCACGTAGGACGCGGAGTTCTGGTCGTCACCCACCAGCACCGTCGCGAGCCCGACGGTCACCCCGCGCTCGGCGAGGGTCGCGCAGCGGACGCGCAGGTCGTCCTTGATGTGGGCGAGGAAGGCGTTGCCGTCGAGCAGGGCTGCGGTCATGCGATGGCTCCGGATCGGTGACTAGTGGAGGAAGTGGCGCTCGCCGGTGAACACCATGACGAGACCGAGTTCGTCGGCGCGGGCGATGACCTCCTCGTCGCGCACCGAGCCGCCCGGCTGCACGACGATGGAGACGCCCGCCGCGGCCGCGGCCTCGACCCCGTCGGGGAACGGGTAGAACGCGTCCGAGGCGCACGCGCCGCCCTCGGCGCGCCCGGCGGCCTTCTTCGCCGCGATCTCGCCGGACTCGACCCGGTTCTGCTGGCCCGCACCGATGCCGACGGCCTGACCGTCACGGGCGAGCACGATGGCGTTCGACTTCACGTGGCCGCACACGCGCCACGCAAACTCGGCGTCGGCCCACTGCGTCGGGGTCGGCTGGGCCCTCGTGACGACCCGCCAGTCGTCGCGCGTCGCGACGAAAGCGGGCGGCTCCTGGACCAGGAACCCGCCCGAGATCTGGCGCAGGTGCAGCGACTCGGTGCCGGGCGCGGGCGCCTCGAGCAGCCGGGTGTTCTTGCGCTTGCCCTTGAGGATCTCGAGCGTGCCCTCCTCGTAGCCCGGGGCGATGACGAGGTCGGCCTGGGGACCCTTCGCCATCGCCTCGGCGGTGGCGAGGTCGAGCGGACGGTTGAGCGCCACGATGCCGCCGAAGGCCGACCGCTCGTCGCAGGCGAGGGCGAGGTCGTACGCGATGGCGAGGTCGTCGGCCGCGGCCGCGCCGCACGGGTTCGCGTGCTTGATGATCGCCACGGCCGGACGGTCGCCGAGGTCGTGGGCGAGCACCCAGGCCGCCTCGGTGTCGTAGAGGTTGAGGTACGAGAGCGCGACCCCGCCGTGCTGGATCACGCCGTCCCACCACGAGGACTCGTTGACGCGGCGGTAGCGGGCCCCCTGCTGGTGCGGGTTCTCGCCGTAGCGCAGCACCTCGTCGGTGCGCGTGAGCGGGATGACGAGGTGGCGCGGCAGGGTCTCGTCGCGCTGGAGCCACGCGACGATCGCCGCGTCATAGGCCGCGGTGTGCGCGAACGCCTCGAGGGCCAGCGCGGTGCGGAGTTCCTCGGTGAGCCGACCGTGCTCCTGCAGTTCCGCGAGGATGCCGTCGTACTGGTCGGGGCTCGTGACGACCCCGATCCACGCGTGGTTCTTCGCCGCGGCCCGCACCATGGCGGGGCCGCCGATGTCGATCATCTCGATGCCCGGCTGCGCGCCGAAGGGGTAGAGGTTCACGACCACGAGGTCGAACGGCTGGATGTCGAAGCGCTCGAGGTCCTCGAGGTGGGAGGCCTTCGACCGGTCGGCGAGGATGCCGCCGTGGATCTTCGGGTGGAGGGTGACCACACGGTGGTCGAACATCTCGGGCGCGCCCGTGACCGCCTCGACCGGCGTGACCTCGACCCCCGCCTCCTGCAGCGCGCGAGCGGTGCCACCCGACGACACGAGCTCGACGCCCGCCTCGCGCAGGCCCCGCGCGAACTCGACGAGGCCGTTCTTGTCGAACACACTCAGGAGGGCGCGCATGGCGGTGCTTCCTCTTCTCAGGGGGCGGGGGTGGAATCGGCCACGAGTCGGCGCAGCACCATCGGGTAGATGCGGCGCTCGATCTCCTTGATGCGTTCGTGGAGCGACTCGACCGTGTCGTCGGCGCGGATGTCGAGCGCCTCCTGGGCGAGGATCGGACCCTCGTCGACCTCGGCAGTGGCGAGGTGCACCGTGCAGCCCGTCGTGGTGGCACCGGCGGCGAGCGCGTCCTCGACCGCGTGCCAGCCCTTGAACGCCGGCAGCAGCGCAGGGTGGGTGTTGATGACCCGGTCCGGGAAGGTCGAGAACATCGCCGGCCCGAGGATCGTGCCGAACCCGGCCATGGCGACGAGCCCGACGCCCGCGCCCTCGAGCGCGGCGATCACCTCGGCGGTGTAGGCGTCCCGGTCGAAGTCGGCGCCGTAGGTGGTGCGGGCGACGAGACTCGTGGCGATCCCGGCCCGTTCCGCCCGCCCGAGGGCGGCGCAGTCGCGATCGGCGAGGACCAGCGCGATGGGCAGGTCGGCGTCGATGAGCGACTGGAGGATGGTCCCGCTCCCCGACGCCAGCACCGCGATCCGCACGGGCCCGAACCTAACTGATCCCACCTCCTCCGTTCGTCGTCGGCGGACACCCCGAGGGACCGATCCCGCAGCCTCCGTTCGTCGTCGGCGGACGCGCCCCGTGCCCCCTGACGCGACGGCGCCGCGCCCCCGGGGGGACGCGGCGCCGTCGGCGTGCTCGGATCGGCGGGCGACTACAGCCCCTTGACCACCTCGGCCATGAGGTCACCGGCCTCGGTCGGGTTCATCCCGACCTCGGCACCGGCCGCCCGCAGAGCTTCGATCTTGGCCGCTGCGGTTCCCTTGCCGCCCGACACGATGGCGCCGGCGTGGCCCATCTTCTTGCCGGGAGGGGCGGTGACGCCCGCGATGTAGGCGACCACCGGCTTGTCCATCTGCGTGCGGATGAACTCGGCGGCCTCCTCCTCGGCCGATCCACCGATCTCGCCGATCATCATGACGGCCTTGGTCTCGGGGTCGTCCTGGAAGGCGCGCAGGCAGTCGATGTGGCTCGTGCCCGGCACGGGGTCGCCACCGATGCCGACGCAGGTGGTGACGCCGATGTCCTTCTGCTTGAGCTCGTAGAGCGCCTGGTACGTGAGCGTGCCGGAGCGGCTCACGATGCCCACGGGTCCACCGGCCTTCGCGATGTGCCCCGCGGTGATGCCGATGTTGGCCTTGCCGGGACTGATGATGCCGGGGCAGTTCGGGCCGAGCAGCTGCACGTTCGGGAAGTTCGTGCGGAGCTCGTTGTAGAACCACGCCTCGTCGTGCGCGGGCACGCCCTCGGTGATCACCACGATGAACTCGATGCCGCCCTCGGCGGCCTCCATCACCGCAGCCTTCACACCCGGCGCCGGGATGAAGATGCACGACGCGGTGGCACCGGTCTCGGCGACCGCGTCCGCGACGTTCGCGAACACGGGGATGCCGTCGACGTCGGTGCCGGCCTTCTTCGGGCTCGTACCCGCGACGACCTTCGTGCCGTAGTCACGGTTGAGCAGGCCGTAGAAGCGACCCTGCGAACCGGTGAGGCCCTGGTAGACGACCTTGGTGTTCTCGTCGACGAAGATGCTCACTTGGCGGTCTCCCCTGCGAGTGCGACCGCGGTGCGGGCGGCGTCGATCATGGTCGGCTGCATCTGCAACCGGTCGGACAGGTGCGGCTGGAGGATCTCGCGACCCTCGTCGGCGTTCGTGCCGTCGAGGCGAATCACGATCGGCGCGTCGATCTGCACCCGACGCAGCGCCTCGACGATGCCGTTGGCGACCTCGTCACCCTTGGTGATGCCACCGAAGATGTTGATGAAGATTGAGCGGACGTTCGGGTCGGAGACGATCACCTCGAGGGCACCCGCCATCACGTCGGCGTTGGCGCCGCCGCCGATGTCGAGGAAGTTCGCCGGCTTGCCGCCGACCTGGTTGATGATGTCGACGGTGCTCATCGCGAGCCCGGCGCCGTTGGCGATCACGCCGACGAAGCCGTCGAGGCCGACGTACTGCAGCCCCTTGTCGTGCGCCGCGGTCTCGCGTGCATCACGGTGCTGGATCGCGTCGTACTGCTCGAAGTCGGGGTGCCGGAACACCGCGTTGTCGTCGAGCGTCACCTTCGCGTCGAGCGCGTGCACGCGACCGTCCTCGGTGAGGATGAGCGGGTTGATCTCGACGAGGTCCGCGTCGGCGTCGATGTAGGCCTCGTACAGCTTCATGAGGATGTCGATCGCACCCTCGGTCGCCGCCGGGTTGAGCTTGGCCTGCTCGACCCAGGTCCGGCACGCGGCCTCGGTGAGTCCGACCACCGGGTCGACGTGGATCTTGGCGATGGCGTCGGGGTCCGACTCGGCCACGGCCTCGATCTCCACGCCGCCCTGGGCCGAGAGCATGCCGAGGTAGGCCTTGGCGGAACGGTCGAGCGTGAACGAGGCGTAGTACTCCTCGCTGATGTCGCTCGCCTTCTCCATCCAGAGCGTGCCCACGACGTGGCCCTTGATGTCGAGCCCGAGGATGTTCGTCGCGTGCTCGCGCGCCTCCTCGGTGTTCGTGGCGAGCTTCACGCCGCCGGCCTTGCCGCGGCCGCCGGTGAGGACCTGGGCCTTCACGACGACCGGGTAGCCGAGCCGGTCGGCCGCGGCGACCGCGTCCTCGACCGTGGTGACGGCCTCGCCCGCGGACACGGGGATCCCGTACTGCGCGAACAGTTGCTTGCCTTGGTATTCGAACAGGTCCACAGGGCTCCTCGAGCGATGCGTGGGGTGACGGGTGGAACGGGTGGATCAACCGGCGAGCGAGCGCTCCCGCTCGTCGAGCGCGCCCTCGAGCCAGTCGCTGATCGACTGGAGCGGGGCGCCGGGGGTGAACAGGGCGCTCACGCCCTGGGCCTCGAGCACCGGGATGTCGGCCTCCGGGATGATCCCGCCGCCGAAGACGAGGACATCCCCGAGGTCGCGCTCCCGCAGGTTCTCGAGGACCCGCGGGAAGAGGGTGAGGTGCGCCCCGGAGAGCAGGGAGAGACCGACCGCGTCGGCGTCCTCCTGGAGGGCGGTCTCGGCGATCTGCTCGGGGGTCTGGTGGAGGCCGGTGTAGATGACCTCGAACCCGGCGTCCCGCAGCGCCCGGGCGATCACCTTGGCGCCGCGGTCGTGGCCGTCGA
Organism: Actinomycetes bacterium; assembly: GCA_046081705.1. Taxonomy (GTDB): domain Bacteria; phylum Actinomycetota; class Acidimicrobiia; order IMCC26256; family IMCC26256; genus IMCC26256. The sequence continues at coordinate 8,064 of JBJTWK010000012.1, forward strand.
GACCGGGCTTCGCGATGACGACGCGGTACCGACGCTCCATGGGCACCCCCTCGGGCCGTGGCAACCGCGCCCTGCGCCCTGTCGCGCCGGATCCCCACGGATGCGTCGCGCACCCTACCCAGCCGTCTCCGCGGCGGGCCAACGGGGGACGCCCCGGCGGGACTCCCGGGTTCGGGGCGTGGTAACCAAGCGGGGTGACCCAGCCCCTGCGCCCCGGCGGCGAGCCCGAGACCGCCCGTGCCACCAAGGGTGACGTGCGCTTCTTCGTCACCACGCTCGTGGCGATCCTCGTGGCGGGGCTGTCGATCGGTGCGATCCTCTGGGTGCTCAGCGGTCGGGGCGGCGACCCCACGGGCCGGCGCGCCGAGTACACGGCGTTCTCCGCCGGCAACGCCGAGACGCTCACCCGCCAGATCCGCGAGGGCGGGCCGGTCTTCTTCGCCGACCCGCTCGCAGGCGAGAAGGGGTTCTGGATCGATCGGGAGCAGGACGAACTCGTGGCCCTCAGCGTGAACGCGCCGGGCGAGGACGAGTGCGCGGTGCGCTGGCGGGCCTCGGTGAACCGCTACGAGGACTGCGACGGCACCCGGTACACCTCGGAGCAACTCGCCCGGTTCACGACGAACATCCCCCAGCGGGGCAAGCAGGCGGGGCTGTTCCTCGTCGACCTGCGCCGCATCACCCCGGCGCCCGAGCCGCCGCCCCAACAGCCGCCGCTCGGCTGAGTCGTCAGAGCTTGCGCAGGGGCGCCCACGCGAGCAGGAGGCGCTTCTCGCCGGCCTCCGGGAACCGCACGACGACCTCGGCCTTGTCGCCCGCGCCGATGATCTCGAGGATGACCCCCTCGCCGAACTTCTCGTGGACGACGTCGTCGCCCGTCCGCAGCCCGATGGCCTCGGCACCGCGGGCACCCTCCGGGGGCGTGGGGAGGCTCGTCGGGCCGTCGTCGGCGGTGGATCGCCGTCCTCCGATCGGCGGCGAGAAGGCGTCGCCCCGGGATCCGGCACTCGCCTGACGCAGGGCGCCGCGCACGACGGCGTCGCGTGCACCGCCGAGCCCGCCGCCGCGGGACCGGGAGGTCTCCCCCAACTTGTGCATGAGTTCCTCGGGGATCTCGTCGAGGAACCGGCTCGGCGGGTTGTAGCTCGTCGCGCCGAACAGTTGCCGGGACCACGCGTGGCAGAGGTAGAGCCGCTCGCGCGCCCGGGTGATGCCGACGTAGCAGAGCCGCCGCTCCTCCTCGAGCGCGTCGGGGTCGGTGAGGGAGCGCAGGTGGGGGAACACGCCGTCCTCGAGTCCGGTGAGGAACACGATCGGGAACTCGAGGCCCTTGGCGCCGTGGAGGGTCATGAGGGTGACGGCCGCGGTCTCGCCGTCGACCTCGTCGAGGTCGGTGACGAGGGAGACGGCCTCGAGGAACGCCTGGACCCGTGCGGTGCCGGTGACGGGCGCGCCGTCGGCCGCCGCCTCGACCTCGGTCTCCCCCACGTCGAGGCCCGCGATCGCGCCGAGCACACCGGCGTCACCGCGCTCCACCTGCTCGTCGAAGTCCCGGGCCACGCCGACGAGTTCGGCGAGGTTCTCCCGCCGTCCCTCGGCCTCGATCGTCCGCTCGGCCTCGAGTTCCGCGAGGTAGCCGGTGCGTTCGAGGATCATCTCGATCGCACCGCACACGGTGAGTTCGGGCTCGGCCTCGACCGCGTCGACCACCTCGAGGAGCCGGCCGATGCCGCCGAGCGCCTTGCCGCTCACCCCGGCGACCGCTGCGGCCGCGAGCGCCGAGCGGAACGGTATGCCGACACCGGTCGCGTGCATCTCGACCTTGCGGACACTCGTGTCGCCCACTCCGCGCTTGGGGACGTTGACGATGCGCTTCCACGCGACCTCGTCGTCGGGGTTGACGAGCGCGCGCAGGTAGGCGAGCACGTCCTTGACCTCGCGCCGGTCGTAGAACTTCGTGCCACCGACCACCCGGTACGGCACGCCGGCGCGCACGAGTTGCTCCTCGAGCACCCGACTCTGTGCGTTGGTCCGGTAGAAGACCGCGATGTCGGAGTGGCGCACGGCGTCCTGGTCGACGAGGCGGTGGATCTCGTGCGTGACGTACTGGGCCTCGTCGCGCTCGTCCTCCGCGAGGTACTGGAGGATGAGTTCGCCCCCGACCTGCTCGGTCCAGAGCCGCTTCGGACGGCGCCCCGCGTTGTTCGAGATGACGGCGTTGGCGGCCGAGAGGATGTGCTGGGTCGAGCGGTAGTTCTGCTCGAGCACGATCGTCGACAGTTCCGGGAACGCCTCCTCGAAGCGCAGGAGGTTGCGGTAGTCGGCACCGCGGAACTTGTAGATGGCCTGGTCGGCGTCGCCGACCCCCATGACGGTGCGGTGCTCCTCGGCGAGCATCCGGACGATCTGCCACTGCGCCAGGTTGGTGTCCTGGAACTCGTCGACGAGGACATGACGGAACCGATGACGCCAGCGGGCGAGGGCCTCCGGGTGCTCCTCGAAGAGCCGCACGACGAGCAGGAGCAGGTCGTCGAAGTCGACGGCCGAGGCCTGCGCGAGGCGCGCCTGGTACTCGGCGTAGACGTCGGCGATGCGCAGGTCGATGGCGTTGTCGGCGGCGGCCTTGGCCGCGGTGACCCCGACGAGGTCGTTCTTCCAAGTGGAGATGCGGTTCGCGAGCGAGCGGGCCGTGAACCGCTTCGGGTCGAGGTCGAGATCGCGGCGCACGTAGTCGACGAGGCGGACGGCGTCGGCCTGGTCGTAGATCGAGAACTCCTTGCGGTACCCGAGGAGCCCGGCGTCCTGGCGCAGCATGCGAGCGCACGAGGAGTGGAAGGTCGAGACCCACATCCTGGACGCCTCGGGGCCGACGAGGTCGACCACCCGCTCGCGCATCTCGGCCGCGGCCTTGTTCGTGAAGGTGATCGCGATGATCTCGGCCCGGCGCACACCGTGCTCGGCGAGCAGCCAGCCGATGCGGTGCGTGAGCACCCGGGTCTTGCCGGATCCGGCGCCGGCGATGACGAGCAGCGGGCCGTCGGGTGCGGTGACCGCCTCACGCTGGACGGGGTTGAGCCCGGCGAGGAGCGGGTGGTCGGACGCGTCGCTGCGGTCGAGGAGGTGATCGGGCATGGGAGGGCGAGCGTACCGGCGCCCCCGGACACCGCCGGGATGGCGCGGGTCAGACCTCGAGGCTGAGGGTGACGGGTCCGTCGTTCACGAGCTCGACCTCCATGTGGGTCCGGAACCGGCCCGTCGCCACCACGGCGCCGAGTGCCCGCAGCGCCGCCACGAACGCCTCGCACAGCGGCTCGGCCTGCTCGGGCCTCGCGGCGTCGACGTACGACGGCCGTCGTCCCTTGCGCGTGTCGCCGTAGAGCGTGAACTGGCTCACGACGAGCACTGCGCCACCCACCTCGGCGACCGACCGGTTCATCGCCCCGGTCTCGTCGTCGAAGCAGCGCAGGTTCCAGACCTTCGCCGCGAGCCGTTCGGCGGCCGTGGCGTCGTCGTCGTGGGTCACCCCGACGAGCACGCAGAGCCCGGCCCCGATCGAGCCGACGACCTGGCCCTCCACCGTCACCGAGGCCCGCTGGACCCGCTGCACCAACGCCCGCACGGCCGCCACGATGCCACGCGCACGGGCATCCCGGGGGCACGATGGACCCCATGATCGATCCCAAGCTCAAGCGGGCCCTCGGGCAGGCGGCCAAGGGCGTCGAGGTCGTGGCCGCCCGCCACGACGGGGTGACCCGCGCCTACACCTCGCACTGGGTGAGTCAGGTCTCCTTCGAGGAACCGATCGTGCTGGCGAGCGTGTCGCCGAAGCACGACACCTACCCGCTCATGATCGCGAGCGGCGCCTTCACCGTGTCGTTCCTCGCCGGGGATCAGGTCGACGTCGGCCAGTACTTCTCGTACCCGGGTCGTCGCTTCCACCACATCGCCGAGGAGTACCTGACCGAGGTCGACGGGCACCCCGTGGTCGTCGACTCGCTCGCGTGGATCCACTGCGAGACGTTCGAGACGAAGACGATGGCCGACCACGAGCTGCTCTTCGCGCGGGTCACCGAGTACGGCTACGGCCGACTCAAGGAGGCCCCGCTCATCTACTCCTCGCGACACGGCTGGCGGGTCGCGAACGACAAGGCCCGCGCGCCCGGCGAGAGCCCGCGCGACGCGCTCCTCGCGCGCCTCGCCGCCGCCGGCTACGACACCGCCGGTGCCGACGACGCCGACGAGGACTGACTCAGACGTCGAGCGGCGGCACGCCGTACTTCGCGCGCACCGCCTCGAGCGGCCACTCAGCCATCGCGAAGTGATCGGCCGCGCCGAAGTCGTCGGTGGTCGCAACACCACGTGCCATCGCACGACCGAACATCTCGGCGACCCCCGGACGCGCGAGCGTGGCGTCCTTCGGCGCGATGTCCCCGAGCCGGATCACCCCGGCCTCGTGGATCGCGAGGTTCGTGAGGCAGAGGATCCACGACACCTCGGAGTCGTTCATGCCCATCTGGAACGCGCCGAGCGCCAGCTCCCCTGCGGCCACCGGCGGGTATCCGGCGATGACGTGGTTCATGTCGTGCGCCGCGAAGATGTAGTTGAGCGTCGTGCCGGTCGCGCCGGGCACGTCGATGCCGAACTCCGCGTAGAACCGGGTGAGCGCGTACCCGAGCGTGTCCTCGGGGAGCCGCTCGAACGAGAGGACGCGGGCGACGAGCTCCGGGTCGGTGAGGTCCTCACGCAGGGGCTTGTCGCGGTACTGCGGCTCGAGCTGGGCCGAGCGGAGGTTCACCTCGAAGCGGTCGTGGTCCGCGCACGCCGCCTCGACGCCCTCGGCCACCAGATCCCGGCAGAACTCGAGCCCGATGCTGTCGAGGGACAGCGCCGAGGCGTACTCGCGCACCCGGGCGTCCTGGGCCTCGGTGAGTGGGTGCCGGCAGAGTTCGAGCAGCACGAGGAGGTAGTGGAACCGGCGTACCGCGTCCGTTCCGCCGATCGCGGCCCGCACCTCCACCGGCGTCAGCGGGGTCACGGCGGCGAGGTCGAGGTCGGGGCGCGCCCACACGTGCGTCGTGAGCGCGCGCAGGATGCTCATCTGCTCATCGGTCGCGCCGCCGTCGACGTCGACCGCGCCGAGGAGTCCCCCGACCACCTGCTCGACCTGCTCCGGGTTCACCAACCGCATCGCATCACTCCTCCTCGCCCGCTCCGGCTGTGTCCGTGGCATCCCTAGCGGGACATCACTCCCACTCGCCACACCCGGTCGTGTCCGTCACATCCCTCCCGGGACGTCACTCCCACTCGCCACACCGGGTCGTGTCCGTCACGTCCCTCCCGGGACGTCACTCCCACTCGATGGTCCCGGGCGGCTTCGAGGTGATGTCGTAGGCGACCCGGTTGATGCCGGGCACCTCGTTGATGACCCGGCTCGCGATCCGCTCGAGCACGTCGTACGGGATGCGGGCCCAGTCGGCGGTCATGGCGTCATCGCTGGTGACCGCGCGCACGATGAGCGGGTAGGCGTAGGTGCGGTCGTCGCCCATCACGCCCACGGTGCGCACCGCGGGCAGCACGGCGAACGACTGCCAGATCTCGCGGTAGAGCCCCGCCCGCTTGATCTCCTCGATCACCACGGCGTCGGCGTCCTGGAGGATCTGCACGCGCTCGGGCGTGATCTCGCCGATGATGCGCACGGCGAGCCCCGGGCCCGGGAAGGGCTGGCGCCAGACGATGTCCTCGGGGAGCCCGAGCTCCTCGCCGACCGCACGCACCTCGTCCTTGAAGAGCTGGCGCAGCGGCTCGACGAGTTCGAACTCCATGTCGTCGGGCAGGCCGCCGACGTTGTGGTGGCTCTTGATGACGGCGTTCTCGCCGCCGCCGCTCTCGACGATGTCCGGGTAGAGCGTGCCCTGAACGAGGAACTTGGCGTCGTGGAGGTCGCGCGCCGCCTCCTCGAACGTGCGGATGAAGAGTTCACCGATGATCTTGCGCTTCGCCTCGGGCTCGGTGACGCCCTCGAGCGCACCGAGGAACCGATCGGCCGCCTTCACGTGCACGAGGTCGATGTGGAACTGCGCGCGGAAGGTCTCCTCGACCTGCGTGGCCTCGTTGAGGCGCAGCAGGCCGGTGTCGACGAACACGCACGTGAGTTGGTCGCCGATCGCCTTGTGCACGAGCGCGGCGGCGACCGCGGAGTCGACGCCGCCGGACAGCCCGCAGATCACGTGGGCGTCGCCGACCTGGGCCCGGATCGCCTCGACCTGCTGCTCGATGATCGAGGTGTTGGTCCAGGTCGGGCGGCAGCCCGCACCCGCGTACAGGAAGTGCTTGAGGAGGTCCTGGCCGAACGGCGAGTGCTTCACCTCGGGGTGGAACTGCACGCCGTACAGCGCCCGTTCGGCGTTCTCGAACGCCGCGGCCGGCGTGCCGGGCGTGGTGGCCGTGACGTGGAAGCCCGGGGGTGCGGCGACGATGGAGTCGCCGTGGCTCATCCAGGTCTCCTGCTCGGTCGGCAGGTCCGAGAACAGCGTGGTCGCCGCCCCGACCTCGACCGAGAGCGCGGTGCGTCCGTACTCACCGCTGCCCGTGTGGCGCACCTCGCCGCCGAGGTCGCGGGCCATGAGCTGGCCGCCGTAGCAGATGCCGAGGATGGGCACGCCGGCGTCGTAGATCCCGGGATCGATCGTGGGCGCGCCCTCGGCGTACACCGAGGACGGACCGCCCGAGAAGATGATCGCCTTCGGCTCCTTGGCGAGCATCTCGCCGACCGGCATCGTGCGGGGCACGATCTCCGAGTACACGTGCGCCTCGCGCACGCGACGCGCGATGAGTTGCGCGTACTGCGCGCCGAAGTCGACGACGAGGACGGTGTCGTAGCCGCGCTCGGTCGTCATCGTGCGTGCGCCTAGCGGCCCATGCCGATGCCCTGCGCGCGCTGGAGGGACTTGCCCTCCGTCTGCAGCGAGGGGGCGACCATGACCTCGGCCTTCTGGAACTCCTTCACCGTCTCGTAGCCGGTGGTGGCCATCGAGGTGCGAAGGGCGCCGAAGAGGTTGAGGGTGCCGTCGTTCTCGTGCGCGGGACCGGTGAGGATCTCGGCGAGGGTGGCCTTCTGGCTGGCGTAGACGCGCGCCCCGCGCGGCAGCGTGGGGTGGAAGGTGGCCATGCCCCAGTGGTACCCGCGCCCGGGTGCCTCGTGGGCGCTGGCGAGCGGCGACCCGATCATCACGGAGTCGGCGCCGCACGCGATCGCCTTGGCGACGTCGCCACCGGTGCGCATCCCGCCGTCGGCGATGACGTGGACGTACACGCCGGTCTCGTCGAGGTGTCGGATGCGAGCGCCCGCGGCATCCGCGATCGCAGTGGCCTGCGGCACGCCGATGCCGAGCACGCCGCGGCTCGTGCACGCGTGGCCCGGGCCGACACCCACGAGGATGCCGACGGCGCCCGTGCGCATGAGGTGCAGCGCCGTGGAGTACGACGCGCAGCCGCCGACGATGACGGGCAGGTCGAACTCGCGGATGAACTTCTTGAGGTTGAGCGGCTGGCGCTCGGGGTCCTTCGAGACGTGCTCGGCGGAGACGACCGTGCCCTGCACGACGAGGACGTCGAGGTCGGCCTCGAGGGTGGTCTTCGCGAACTGCTCGACCCGCTGCGGTGTGAGCGACGCGCACGCCACGACGCCGGCGTCCTTGATCTCCCGGATGCGCTCGGCGATGAGTTCGGCCTTCACCGGCTCCATGTAGAGCTGCTGCATCCGCGCCGTCGCCTTGTCGACGTCGAGGTGCGAGATCTCCTCGAGGATGGTGTCGGTGTCCTCGTACCGGGTCCACAGGCCCTCGAGGTTGAGGCACGCCAGGCCGCCGAGGCGGCCGATCTCGATCGCGGTCCTCGGCGACACGACCCCATCCATGGCCGAGGCCATGAGCGGGAGGTCGAAGTGGAAGGCGTCGAGGTCCCAGGAGATGTCGACGTCCTCGGGGTCGCGGGTGCGCCGGCTGGGCACGATCGCGATGTCGTCGAACCCGTAGGCCCGTCGACCGGACTTGCCGATCCCGATCTCGACTTCCACCTGGTGGTCTCCTCGCTCCGCCGACCCCGAAGGGTCGAGGGTACCCGCTCGGATCGGCCGTCGCCGGGGTCCGGGCGGCCCGACGCGGGGTCCGCGCGCCGGTGCTCTCAGTCCGCGGTGAGGTGGGTGAGGAGTCCGGTGAGGATGCGCGCCGTGGCGCCCCAGACCGTCTCCCCCGGCAGCAGGTAGAAGGCCATGTCGAACTCGCGGTCCCAGATCGTCCACTGCTCCGAGTACCACGCGGCGGGGTCGAGCAGTTCGGCGAGCGACACGGTGAACGCCGCGGCGACCTCGCCCGGCTGCGCCACCAGCACCGGCGGCGCGTCGAGCGCCCCGACGAACGGCGTGATGGCGATCACTCCCCTCACGGTGCCGATCGTCGGCAACTCTGCCAACACCCGCACCGCGTCGACCGGGATGGCGACCTCCTCCTCGGCCTCACGCAGGGCCGTCGACCGGAGGTCCGGATCCCCGGGCTCGCGTTTGCCGCCCGGGAAGGCGATCTCCCCGGCGTGGGACCGGAGGTGGTCGGGCCGCTTCGTGAGCACGACGTGGGCCTCGTCGCCGATCGGGAAGATCGGGACGAGCACGGCCGAGGGTCGGGCGTCGACGAGTTCGTCGGGCACCGGCGGCGGCGGACCGAGCCGACCGATCCGGTCGAGGACCTCGGCGAACCCGGGCACCCGCCCGGGCCGACCGTGCCACGGCGGCAGGCCACCGGGGAGGGTGCCCGGAGGGGTGGGGATGATCTGGGCGCCCCCGCGGGGCGGCACGCCGCGTCGCACCGCGGGCAGACTACCGACCCGTTCGTGCCCCACCGACCCGACGAGGCCGCCATGACCGTCTCCTACAACTTCGCCACCGCCTGGGAGGCCATCGCCGACGCACAGCCCGAGGCACGGGCGCTCGTGCAGGGACCCCGCGTCGTGACCTGGGGTGCGTTCGACGACCGGGCGGCCCGCCTCGCCGGGGGTCTGCTCGCGCACGGCGTCCGCGAGGGCGCCAAGGTCGCGTCGTACCTCTACAACTCGAACGAGTACATGGAGGGCGTGTTCGCGACCTGGAAGCTGCGCGGCGCGCCGGTGAACGTCAACTACCGCTACCTCGAGGACGAGCTGCTCTACCTCGTCGACAACTCCGACGCCGAGGTGCTGCTCTTCCACGGCGTGCTCGGCGAGCACGTGGCGAGGATCATGGACCGTGCGGCCACCGTGAAGGTCTGGGTGCAGGTCGACGACGGCCACCCCCTCATCCCGGGCGCGGTCGAGTACGAGGCGATCCTCGCCGGGGCGGAGCCGATGCCCCGCGTCGAACGCAGCGGCGACGACCTCTACCTGCTCTACACGGGCGGTACGACCGGCATGCCGAAGGGCGTGATGTGGCGGGTCGACGACCTCTACCGGGCCCTCGTGCCGACGATCCTCACCCTCCACGGCATCGCCGCGCCCGACACCAACGAGGCCCACGCCGGGATCGCCGCCCAGGTCGCCGGCACCGGTCGCACGCCGACCCACCTCCCGGCGTCCCCGCTCATGCACGGCACCGGCTTCATGACCTCGCTGCAGGCCCTCACGGTCGGCGGCGCGCTCTGCACGCTCGAGAACCGGCACTTCGACGCGCACGAGATGTGGAAGGCCGTCGAGGAGGTCGAGGTCACGCAGATGGCGATCGTCGGCGACGCGTTCGGGAAGCCGATGGTGCGCGCGCTCGAGGAGGCCGAGGACGACTCCTCGCCGTACGACCTCGCAAGCCTCACGATGATCGTGTCGTCGGGCGTGATGTGGACGGCGCCGGTGAAGGAGGCGCTCATGGAGCGCGGGAACTTCATCTGCCTCGACTCGCTCGGTTCCTCCGAGGGCGCGGGCTTCGCGAACCAGGTGAGCGTGAAGGGCGCCAAGGCCACCACCGCCCGGTTCTCGATCGGCGCGAACACCAAGGTGTTCAAGGAGGACGGCACCGAGGTCGTACCCGGCTCCGACGAGGTCGGCTTCCTCGCCCTCGGCGGCCCGATCCCCCTCGGCTACTACAAGGACCCCGACAAGTCCGCGGCGACGTTCCGCGAGTTCGGTGGCGCCCGCTACTCGGTGCCCGGCGACTTCGCGAAGGTGCTCACCGACGGCACGATCGAACTGCTCGGTCGCGGCTCGGTGGTCATCAACACCGGCGGCGAGAAGGTCTTCCCCGAGGAGGTCGAGGAGGCCATCAAGTTGCACGACGCCGTGCACGACGTGCTCGTCGTCGGCATCCCCGACGACCGCTTCGGCGAGGCGATCACCGCAGTGGTCGCGTTGAACGCCGGCGCCTCCGCGACCGAGGAGGAGATCGGCGAGACGGTGAAGGCGAACCTCGCCGGCTTCAAGCGGCCGCGCACGGTCGTGTTCGTCGACCAGGTCCGCCGCGGTCCGAACGGCAAGGCCGACTACGCCTGGGCCAAGGCCACCGCCCGGGAGTTCCTCGGGCGCTAGTCGTTCACCCGGCGGCTTCGACGCTGAGGCTCGCGAGGAGGTCCCGGACCCGGCCCTCGATCTCGTCGCGGATCGGACGCACGGCCTCGACCCCCTGGCCCGCCGGGTCGTCGAGCACCCAGTCCTCGTAGCGCCTGCCCGGGAAGATCGGACATGCGTCACCGCACCCCATGGTGATGACGACGTCCGAGGCCTCCACCGTCTCGCGTTCGAGCCGCTTCGGGGTCGCGCCCAGGGCGCGCAGGTCGACGCCGACCTCGGCCATGGCCTCGACCACGGCCGGGTTGATGTCGTCGGCTGGTGCGCTGCCGGCGCTGCGCACGACGACCGCGTCGCCGCCGAGCGTCATGAGGAACGCGGCCGCCATCTGCGAGCGGCCCGCGTTGTGCACGCAGACGAACAGCACCTCGGGGACGCTCATACCGTCTCCTCGATCGGGTGTGGGTACAGCACGCGGATGAGCCCGAAGGCGATCACGCCGCCGACGAGTTGGGCGACGATGAACATGGGGACCGACCTCGGGGCGATGCCGGCGAAGGTGTCGGAGAGGGAGCGGGCGATCGTCACCGCCGGGTTCGCGAACGACGTGGACGACGTGAACCAGTAGGCGCCCGTGATCCAGGCCGCCACCGCGAAGGGCACGACGCGGGCCCGACCGGTGCGCACGCAGCCGTGGATCACGAGGAGGAGTCCGACGGTCGCCACCACCTCCGACAGCCACAGGGCGGGCGACGACCGGACGCGGGTCGACGAGCGGCAGTTCGAACATCGCGTTGGCGAGCATCGCCCCGAGGCAGGCTCCCACGACCTGCGCGCCGATGTAGGCCGCGGTGTCGCGGGTGGTCATCGCCCCGAGGGCTCGGTCGACGAGCGTCACGACCGGGTTGAAGTGGGCGCCGGAGACCGCGCCCATCATGAGGATGAGCCCGACCAGCGCGCCACCCGTGGCGATCGAGTTCTCGAGCAGCTGCAGTCCGACCTCGCCCGGGGACAGACGCTGGGCCATGATCCCGGACCCGATCACCGCGACGATGAGGAGCGCGCTCCCGAGCGCCTCGGCCACGAGCCGACGCCCCAGATCGAGGCGCAGCGCGCCGGTGCCGGTCTCGACCTCGGTCCCGAGGTCGACGGGTCCCGTCGTCACGTCAGCAGCAGCCGGTCGGCTTCGCGCCGAGCGCGCCGGGCGCGGCCAATGGCTCGGCCGCAGCGGGCGAACAGCACGCGACGCCGTCCTCGACCGCCTCGCCACCCATCGAGTCGGCGTCGGCCGTCTTGACGTACCACTCCCACCGCGCACCGTCGGGGTCGGTGACCCAGGTCTCGACCTTCTCGGCGAAGCAGCAGATCGTGTCGTCGATACCGGTCGTGGTGAGTCCGGCGGCCGCGAGGCGCGCCTCCGCGGCCACGACCTCGTCGGCGGAGTCGGTCTCGACGCCGAGGTGGTTGATCGTGCCGCCGTCGGGGCCCTCGAAGAGCACGAGCTTGAGCGGCGGATCGGCGATCGCGAAGTTCGCGTACCCCGGCTTCACCTTGTACGGCTCGGCTGAGAACAGCCGGGAGTAGAACGCGATCGCCGCGTCGAGGTCGGTGACGTTGATGGCGAGTTGCAGTCGGGACACGGTGCCGCTCCTGGCGCTTCGGGGACGACGGACGAGGGTCTCATCGACATCCGTCGATGTGTCATACTGCCAGACGTATCGATGTCCGTCAATGGATGGAGGCGCCCGTGCCGACGACGAAGCGAGCCGCGAAGGCCATCGAGGTCGACGCCCCGGTCACCTGTTGCGCGTCGGTCACCGCCGCAGCACTCGACGAGGCCGACGCGATCGAACTCGCGGCGCTGCTGAAGGTGCTCGCCGACCCGGCCCGTCTCCGACTGCTGTCCCTCATCACCTCGGCCCCGAGCGGGGAGGCGTGCGCGTGCGACCTCGGCGAGGTCGTGGGTCGGTCGCAGCCGACGATCTCGCACCACCTCGCGCTGCTCGTCGATGCGGGCCTCATCACGCGTGAGCAACGCGGCCGCTGGGCCTGGTACCGCGCGGTGCCGGCACAGCTGGCAGCCGTGCGCGACGCGCTCGCGCCCTGAGCGACCTCCGACGCGACGGGGCCCCGGCTCGCGCCGGGGCCCCGATCACACTCGCCACTCCCGTACGGGAGTGCCGGTCACTTCTTCTTCTTGGCCCCGCCGTCGACGAGCTTGGCGAGGATGTCGCGGCTGGAGAGCACCAGGAGGTCCTCACCGTCGACGTTGACCTCGGTGCCGCCGTACTTCGAGTACAGGACGGTGTCGCCCACGGCGACGTCGAGGGGGATGATCTCGCCGGTCTGCTCCGAACGACGGCCCGGGCCCACGGCGAGGACCTCGCCCTGCTGCGGCTTCTCCTTGGCGCTGTCGGGGATGACCAGGCCGCTGAAGGTGGTCTCCTCGGCCTCGGCGGTGCGGACGACGATGCGGTCGTCGAGCGGCTGGAGCTTCATCTCGTCGGACTCCTCGGGGGATCGGGCCGCCCGGACGGCGGCACCGGTGGATCGGGTCTGGATCGGTTGGCCTCACCAGCCCGGGAAGCGATTCTGGCACTCCCGGGTGGCGAGTGCTAACAGGGTAACGATCCCGCCCGGGCGCTCGCAAGGCGGGGCGGGTCAGCCGGCGGGTGGGGCCGCTTCCACCGTCGACCGGGCGCCGCTGGCGAGGAAGAGGCGGAGTCGCACCGGCCCCGGGGCGCCGAGCCCGGAGAGCGTGATCCGCGACCCGTTCGCGGTCAGCTCTATGGGCGTCCCGCCGGCGAGCGCGAGCGACCGGGCGTGGGAGTGCGGCTTCGACCCCTCGGGGTCGAGGTGCCCGAGATGACCGTCGCCGCCGGACGTGCCCCCGACCACGACGAGGCGGGCCCGGGCCGTCGACGGGTCGAGCACCCCGATGCCGGTGAGGCTGTCGTCGCGACTCGCCGTGATCGTCATCGTGACGGTCGCGACCCCGCGCGTCGGTGCCGGCACCACGACGGCGTTGCGGACGCGCAGCGTCGTCGGACCGGACGGTTCGGATCCCCCGCACGCCGCCAGCGTCGCGAGGACCGGGAACGTCAGGGCGACGACGCGTGCTCGCCGGAACACGGTCACCGCTGGCCGAAGGCCGACCGCAACCGTGTGCGCTGGATGACGAAGTGGTCGAACGCGAGGATCGCGAGCGCCGAGACCCCCCATTGCGGGAAGACGACGCACAGCAGTCCGACGATCACCCAGAGACCCCAGCCGAGCCGGACGTCGGCCGGACGCCTCGGCAGACCGAGCGTCCCCTTCCGGCGGCGCTTGGCGTACATGACGATCGCGCTGATCACCGACCAGAGCGCCAGCAGACACACCGAGGTCATGAGGATCCGACTGAAGAGGCCGAGCTGCGTGCCCATGTGCGTGCTCACGAGGGTGTCGAGGCCGTACGACACCGTTCCGTACCCGTAGGCGTCCTGCTGCCCCAGGGTCTTCCCGCTGAACTGGTCGAGGAACACGTCGCGGGCCTCGCCCGTCTTCCGCGGCCACGAGTTCGACATCGTGAACGAGCCGTACGTCGTGTCCTTCATCTTCGCATCGGTCTCGTTCGTCGGGAAGTTGACCGTGTAGCCCGGCTTCATGTGTTCGCGCGCGGCGACGAGCACGACGTCGTCGAGTGAGAGCGGCGCGGGCTGCGTCCCGTCATCCTTGGTCGCGTACGACGCCGGGATCGGGCGATCACCGGTGTTCCACGGGATCGTGTTCCCCAACCGGTCGAGGTCGCCGCGGGTCCCGAGCGAGCTCGCGGGCGCGTCCGTCCATGAGTTCGGCGAGATTTCGTTCGCGAGGGCGGTGAAGTTCGGGCCCCAGTACGTGCTCCACGCGAGACCCGAGATGATCGTCAGGACCATGCCGGCGAGCAGGAGGATGCCGGCGAGCCCGTGCAGGTCACGCCACCGTGCCCGTCCTCCCTTCGACCAGCGGACGCGCAGGAACCCGCGCCGGTTGCGCTCCGACCCGACCGCGGATCGACGGGGCCAGTAGATGTACGCGCCCGTCGCGACGAGCACGAGCGTCCACACGCCGAGCACCTCGAGGACGAAGTCGCCGATCACGTAGTCCCGCATCACCGCGCCGCCGTCCCACAGCGCGGAGACGGTCGGGAGCTTGAAACTCCAGTCGATGTTGAGGTAGCCGTGCAGCCGGTTCGAGAGCCGCACGATGCCGGCACCGGCGTTCACGCTGCCGAGCACCTCGCCCGTGTACGGATCCACGAACACGTCGCGACCCGAGGCGGAGCCGTCGTCGATCCCGAAGATCGTCGAGTGCTTCTCGTCAGTACCGACGGTCATCGAGGTCAGCGTCGCCTTCGGGAACGCCACCTCGACCGCGTGCGCCTGCTCGTCGTACGGCACGACCTTCGACCCGACGCTCACGACGCGCAGGTCCTTCTGCGTGAGGTCCTGGAGGGGCTGGGTGTACAGGATCACGAGGCCGGTGAGGGCCATGAACACGATGAACGGCATCGAGAGGATGCCCGAGTAGAAGTGGATGCGGAACAGGCTCCGCCACCGGCGACTCTGCGCATCGTGGTGCGCCGCCGTCTCCGTGCGCTCGTCCTGCTCGACTGCCATCGCCCCGCTCCTCGGATCCGTCTCCGTGCTGCCGCGGTCCCGCGTCGCGGCGCCGCTCAACATCAGGGTCGTGCGAACCGCGTCAGGAGTTCCCCGGCGGTCGAGGCTCAGTCCAGCGTCGGGAGCCGCAGGCCGGGCGTGGCGCCGTCGTCGAGGGGGGTCGGGCCGTCGGCCCGGAGCCGGGCGAACGCCGCCGCGGCGATCATCGCCCCGTTGTCGGTGCAGAGCCCGGGGCGCGGCAGGAGCGCGGCCCGGCCGGTCGCCGCGGCCGCCTCGGCCACCCGCGCCCGCAACCGGGAGTTGGCCGCCACCCCGCCACCGAGAACCAGCGTGCGGGCGCCGACCGCGTCGGCGGTGCCGAGCAGCTTGTGCACGAGCGTGTCCACGACCGCCTCCTGGAACGACGCGCACACGTCGGCGACAGGACGGTCGGGGTGGCGGCGGCGTTCCAGCACGACCGCGGTCTTGAGGCCGGAGAAGGAGGTGTCGAGTCCCTCGTGCAGCATCGGCCGGGCGAACTGCACCGCGCGGGGATCGCCCTCGCGTGCGAGGCGGTCGATGACGGGACCGCCCGGGTACCCGAGGTCGAGCGTGCGGGCGACCTTGTCGTAGGCCTCCCCCGCTGCGTCGTCGACCGTGCCGCCGAGGATGCGGTACCGGCCGGGGCCGTCGACCGCCACGAACAGCGTGTGCCCACCGGAGACGAGCAGCACCGCCATCGGGAGCTCGACCTCGGGATCCTCGAGCCACGCAGCGTGCAGGTGCGCCTCGAGGTGGTGCACCCCGACGTACGGCACGTCGAGCACGAGCGCGAGCGCCTTGGCCGCGCTCACCCCGACGAGCAGCGCGCCGGCGAGACCGGGACCGTGGGTGGCCGCGACCACGTCGACGTCGGCGAGGGTCATCGACGCCTCCTCGAGCGACGCGGCGATCACGCCGTTGATGAGCTCGAGGTGCGCGCGGCTCGCGATCTCGGGCACGACCCCACCGAAACGCGCGTGGCGATCGATCTGGGTGGCGATCACGTTCGAGCGCACGTCGACGCCGTCGACCACGACCGCCGCCGCGGTCTCGTCGCACGAGGTCTCGATGCCGAGGATCGTCGTCACCCGCGGGCCTCCCGGTACACGGGCACGAGTTCGACCCGGGTGGTATCGGCGTACCGGGCCGTGTAGGTGTCGAGCAGTGCGAGGTACTCGGGCTCGTCGATGTCCCGGGCCCACATGACGAGCGCGTCCTCGCCGTTGTCCTGGTAGTAGCCCTTGCGCGCGCCGACCGACGCGAACCCGAAGCGGCGGTAGAGCTCCTGCGCGGCGCGGTTCGAGGGACGCACCTCGAGGGTGAGCGCCGTGGCGTGCCGCTCGAGGGCCATGCGGGCGAGGGCGAGCACGAGCCGCATGCCGATGCCCCGACGCTGGTCATCGGGGTCGACCGCCACCGTGGTGACGTGCGCCTCGTCGGCGGCGAGCATGATCCCCGCGTACCCGACCACACGGCGCCCGTCGAGGGCCACGACGTACGCCCGGCTCGTCACGAGGTCGAGTTCACCGGCGAACAGGTCACGGCTCCACGGACGCGGGTGGGTCCGCGTCGCGATGTCGACCACCGCACCGAGGTGCCGACGGCGCATCGGTCCGATGTCGATGATCCCGTCGCTCACGACCGCGCCCGTTCCCAGTTGAGCTCGGCATCGCTCCGGCGCAGGTAGCGCGGTCGCACCGCGTCGGGATCGATCCCGAGACCGGCCGCGAGGTCGACGAACGCCCGCGCCACGAGCGCACCCGGGTCCGGGACCGCAGCATCCGGACCCGCGACCTCGACGCGCGCCCGCCCCGCGAAGGCGTCAGGGTGCGCAGCGGCCCCGTCACCGACGACGAGGACGTCGGCCCCGAGCCCCTCGAGCGTGTCGGCGAGGTTCGGCGCCGGGCCGACCGCGTCCTCGGTGCGCCGCACGAGGCCCGCGGGCCCGGTGCCGAAGGTCGCGCCGAAGACCTCCCGCCGCTTCGCGTCGATCACCGACGCCACGATCCGGCCGTCGGCCGCGTGCGGCGCGGCGAGGAGTTCGAGCGTCGGGACGGCGACGACCGGCACCCCGAGCGCGCGGGCCATGACCATCGAGGTCGTCACCCCCACCCGGAGCCCAGTGAACAGCCCCGGGCCGATGCCCACCGCCACCGCGTCGAGGTCACGGGGCCGGAGGCCGGCACCGCGCAGCAGCGCGTCGATGGCCGGGACGAGCATCTCGGCGTGGCGGCGTTCGGCCGGCAACGAGGTGCGGGCCACGAGCCCACCATCCCGACCGAGCGCGACGCCGACGTGGGTCGTGGAGGTGTCGATGCCGAGGACGGTCGTCACGGGGTCCCCGCCACTGCGTCGAGGTCGAACGCCTCCCAGCGCGGGCCCCGGCCGGTCGCCGTGATCGTGCGCACGTCGTCGCCCGCCTCCGGGACGAGCGCGATGACGAGCTCGAGGTGCTCGGCGGGCAGGGCGTCGAGCGCGACGTCGCCCCACTCGACGAGCGTGACCCGCTCGTCGATCGTCTCGTCGAGGCCGAGGTCGAGCACCTCCTGCACGCTCCCGAGCCGGTAGAGGTCGAGGTGCTGCACCGGGAGGTCACCCCCATACTCCTGCACGATCGTGAAGGTCGGGCTCGTCACCCGGTCGGTCACGCCGAGGCCGGCGGCCACACCCTGGGCGAACGCGGTCTTGCCCGCCCCGAGGTCGCCGGTGAGCACGACCACGTCGCCGGGCCGCAGGCGCGCCGCGAGGGCGCGTCCGAGCGCGCGCGTCCCCTCGACCGAGGTGGTGGTGGTCATGCGGCGAGGGTCCGCTTGATCATCACGAAGTCGGCCCGGGCCTGGGCCAGCGCGGCGCCCCCGTTGCGCAGCACCGCCGACGGGTGCAGGACCGGGATGAGCACACCGTCACGGTACGGGAAGGCCTGGCCGCGCAACTTCGTGATGCCGACCTTGGTGTCGAGGAGCAACTTCGTCGCGAAGTTGCCGAGCGTCACGACCACGCGCGGATCGATGAGGGCGAGTTGCTCCTCGAGGAACGGCGCGCACGCCGCGATCTCCTCCGGCGCGGGGTTGCGGTTCCCGGGTGGCCGACACTTCACGACGTTCGCGATGTACACGTCGTCGCGGGTGAGGCCGATCCCCTCGATGAGCGCGGTGAGCAGGCGGCCCGCACGTCCGACGAAGGGTTCGCCCTGCAGATCCTCCTGCTCCCCCGGCCCCTCACCGACGAACATGAGCGCGGCGTCGGGATCCCCCACGCCGAACACGACGTTCGTGCGGGTCGTGGCGAGGCCGCAGGAGCGGCAGTCGTGTGCGCGGGCCCGCAGGGTCGCGAGCGGATCCGACGGGGTCCCCACGCCGGCGGCCTCAGGCGTCGACCGACGCCGGGTTGCCCTGGACCTGTCGGGCGAAGTCGGTGATGAGGTCGTCGATGAGCGCCGTGCGCTCGAACATGAGCATGTGACCACCGCCCTCCACGCTCTCGAAGCGCGCGTGCGGGATGCGGGCGTGGATGCGCCGCGACTCCGCGGGCGGGGTGACGAGGTCGGCGGTGCCGCTGATGATGAGGGTGGGCACGGTGATGCGTTCCAACCGATCGACGAGGTCGAGTTCCATGAGCGCCCGTGTCGCCTCGCGTCGCGTCTCGACCGGGCAGTCGAGGATCATCCGGCGGGTCAACTCGATGTGCGCCGGCTGCGCCTCCCGCCCGAACCCGACGCGGGCGAGCAGGTACCCGATGTCCTTGCGGGCCATGAGTCCGCCCGGATCGGGCCCGCGGTCGGCCGCGGCGGCGATGAACTGTCCGAGCCGCTCGTGGCCCGACATCGGCGTGCGGGCGAGGGTCGAGAGCAGCACGATGCCGGCCACCCGCTCCGCCGCGATCTCGGGGAACATGATCATGAAGGCCTGCACCGCGATGCCGCCCATGGAGTGACCGACGAGCACGGCGTCCCGCAGATCGAGGCCCTCCACCACGCTGCGGACGTCCTCGGCGAGGTTCTCGATGGCGTGGCCGGCCTCGCCGACGTCCGAGTCGCCGTGGCCGCGGTGGTCGAACGCGATCGTGCGGAAGCCCCGCTTCGGCAGGAACTCGAGCTGCTTGACCCAGGTGCGCACCGACAGCGTGACGCCGTGCGAGAGCACGATGGTCGGGCCCTCGCCGATCTCGATCGTGTTGATCGTCCCGCCGTCGTGACTCGGCAGCGTGTGCCGCGTGCCCGCCGGGATGGCGAAGTCGTCGGTGGCGTCGGGGTCGTCCCCGCTGCGGACCCGCCGCATCACGGCCTTCTCCGCGGCGTACGCGGTGGCCGCCGCGGCCGCGACCACGGCGAGTCCGATGACCGAGTTCCTGCGTGCGCTCATCTAGGTGTACTCCCTCGGGACGCGCGGTCCGATGCCGCAGACGATCTCATACGCGATGGTGTCGAGGCGATCCGCCCACTCGGCGGCAGTGATCTCCTCGTCGCCCTGACGGCCCAGGAGCACCACCTCGTCGCCCACGGCCACCGGCGCATCGCCGAGGTCGACGAGCAACTGGTCCATCGTGATCGTGCCCGCGATCGGGTGCCGGCGCCCGCCGATGAGCACCGCACCGCCGACGTGGCCGAGCCGCCGGGGCACGCCGTCGGCGTACCCGATGGGCACCGTCGCGATCGTGGTCTCGTGCGCCGCCGTGTACCGGAGGCCGTAGGACAGCCGGGCCCCCGCCGGCACCCGCTTCACGTGGGTGACCGCGCTCGTGAGGCGCAGCGCCGGGAGGAGGCCCGGGACGGGCGCGAGCGCACCGGCCGGCGGGATGCCGTAGATCGTGATGCCGACCCGCACGAGGTCGAGGCGCGCGTCCGGACGCACGAGCGTGCCCGCCGAGTTCGCGGCGTGCACGATCCTCGGGCGCAGGCCCTCGGCTGCGAGCGCGTCGAGCACGGTGTGGAAGGTGGCGAGCTGTTCGTCCGTGTACGGATTCGCGGGCTCGTCGGCGACCGCGAGGTGCGTGAACACGCCCTCGAGGTCGAGGCCGGGGTGCTCGGCGATCCGGCGGGCCAGCGCCACCGCGTCCGCCGGGGCGCACCCGACCCGGTGCATCCCGGTGTCGACCTTGAGGTGCACGGGCACCACGACCCCGGCCGCGCGCGCGGCGTCGCCGATCGCGTCGATGCCCGCCGACGTGTACACGGTCGCGGTGAGCGCGTGCTCGACGACCGCCGGGGCGACCACCGCCGGGGGTTCGGAGAGCAGAAGAATGGGGGCGTCGATCCCCGCGGTGCGCAGCGCGGCACCCTCCTCGACGATCGCCACCCCGAGTCGCTCGGCCCCGGCCTCGAGCACGGCCCGGGCCACGGGCACCGCGCCGTGCCCGTAGGCGTCGGCCTTCACGACGGCGAGGACGGCCGCCGGCGCCGCGAGACGACGGAGTTCGGTGACGTTGGCGCGGATCGCGCCCAGGTCCACCCCGACGTGTGCCGGGCGGAAGCGTGGGGTCACGTGGTCCGCGCGAGGTGGCGGACGAGGTCCCCGCGGGCGACCATGCCGATCACCTTGCCCGCGGCGTCGAGCACCGGCACGTGGCTCGCCTGTTCGTCGTGCATGAGGGTCGCGAGTTCCTCGACCGTCGCCTCGGCCCGGATCGTCGGCGCGTCGGTGGCCATGAGGTCACCGACCGTCGCGGCCGCGGCGCGCTTCAGGTCCGCGTCGTAGCGCTTGAGCTGACCGGGCAGGGTGAACTCGATCCCCGGGAGGATCGCGATCGTCGTCGGCACGTGGATGCCGGACTCGCGCAGCACGAGGTCCTGATCGCGCAGCAGCCCCTCGTAGACGTCGCCGGCCCCGACCACCGGGACCGCGCCGAAGCCGGTGTCGGCGAGCAGGTCGGCGACCTCGGCGATGCCCATCTCGGGGTGGACGGTGGTGACCTCGGTGGTCATCACGTCGCGGACGGTCGCCATGGTTCGCTCCTGCTGGGGTCGGACGGTCGGGGGTGGGCCTACGAGCCGGCGACGGGGCGCAGGACCGTGGGCAGCGCGCCGACGAGGTCGCCGGCGACGAGAGAAGTATGGCCCGCGACGTCGGCCGCGCGGCCGTGGAGCCACGCCGCGCCCGCTCCGGCCCGCAGCGGCGGGAGGCCCCGGGCCAGCAGGGACCCGGCGAGGCCCGAGAGCACGTCCCCCGTCCCGGCGGTGGCGAGCCAGGGCCCGCCGGCGTCCACGACGAGGGCCCGGCCGTCCGGATCGGCGACGACCGTGGTCGGACCCTTGAGCAGGACGGTCGTCCCGGTGTCGGCGGCCAGACGGCGGGCGGCGGCCACGCGATCCGGTCCGATCGGCCCGCCGAGGCGGGCGAACTCCCCCTCGTGCGGGGTGAGGAGGACGGACGGGAGGCCGGCGGCAGCCCGGGCCCGCATTGGGGCGGGGTCGCCGGCGAGGGCGGTGAGGGCGTCGGCGTCGAGGAGGAGGGGGCGGTCGCACTCGGCGAGGAGCCGCCGCACGGCCGGGCCGACACTCGGGGCGGTGCCGAGCCCGGGGCCGACGACGAGGGCCCCGAACCGCGGCGATGCGGCGAGGACGGCATCGACCGCGGCCGGGCCGAGGGAACCGGCGGACGGGCCGTCGGGCTCGGCGGGCACCGGGTGCCGGACGACCTCGACCCCGAACGGGAGGCCGTCGGCCGACGAGGCATCCGAACTTTGGAGGATCTCCGTCGTTCTGGCGACGGTTTCGCAACAAAGTTCGGGATCCGGGGTCGGGGTGGCGGCCCAGACGATGCCGCTGCCCGTGCGCAGGGCGGCCATCGCCGCCAGGGTCGGGGCGCCCTCCATCCCGGGCGAGCCGCCCACCACCATGAGCGGACCGGTCGACCACTTGTGCGCGTCGGCCGCCCGGACCGGGAACCACGCCGCGACGTCGGCCGCGGTCACGAGGGCGAGCGGGGGGTCTGCGCCGGCCGCGCCCAGGTCGATGCCGATGTCGGCGATCGTCACCGTGCCCGCGTGCGTGCGGCCCGGCTCGGCGAGCAGGCCGGGTTTCCACGCCGCGAAGGAGACCGTGCGGGTCGCCCGCACCGCGACACCCTCGACCGACCCCGTACCGCCGTCGACGCCGCTCGGGATGTCGACCGCGACGACCGGGACCTCGGCGCGCCCGGTCATCTCGGCGAACCACGCGGCGTCACCCTCGAGTGCGCCGCGGAACCCCGTGCCGTACATCGCGTCGACCAACGCGTCGGCCCGGTCGATCGCGCGCGTTGCGCGCCCGCGGTCCACACCCACCTCGAGGTCGAACACGTCGCAGCGCACGCCGCGCGCCTCGAGGGCGGCCGCAGCGACCCGACCGTCGGCACCGTTGTCGCCCTTGCCGCACACGAGGACGACCCGGCGGCCGTACGCGCCACCGAGTTCCGCGAGCACCGCGCGTGCGACCGCTCGACCGGCCCGCCCCACGAGCGTGTCGAAGGCGGTCCCGGCCGCGATCGTCCGCCGGTCGGCCTCGGCCATCTCCGCAGGCGTGAGGATCGGTTCCATGCGGCTCAGCCGAGCGCGAGGGCCACCGCCACCGCGGTCGTGGCCGTGTGCGACAGCGACAGTCGCCACTCGCGCACGCCCCGATCGGCGGCGAGCGCCGCGGCGCGCCCGTGGAGCCGCAGCATCGGCGCGCCGTCGGCCCGGCGCTCCACCTCCACCTCGGCGAGCCCGAACGCACCGAGCCCCACACCGAGCGCCTTCATGACGGCCTCCTTCGCGGCGAAGCGCGCCGCGAGCCCCGGCACCGGATCGCGTCGACCGGCGAGCGAGGCGCGTTCGCGCTCGTCGAAGACCCGATCGAGCACACCCGGTCGACGGTCGATCACCGCGCGGAACCGCGGGATCTCGACGAGGTCGGTCCCGAGACCGACGACCCCGGCGCCGTTCACGCGGACCGCCAGCGGTCGGCGAGGACGTACACCGGTGTCGTGAGCAGTTCGGTCGTCGTGAAGTCGGCGAGGCGCGCGTCGTCGAACGTCGGCTCGGTCTCGGTGACCGCGCTGCGCACCGCCGCGAACCGGTTGCGGTACCCGTCGAGCACGGCGCGCGTGATGGCCGGAGCGAGGTGCTCGTGGAGCCCGACGTGGAGCAGCGTGAGCCCGACCGTCTGGGCCCCCTTCACCTCCGGCACGAGCACGACCGTGCGCCCGTCGCGACGCCCGATGGCGACGGTCACCTCGCGCTCGGCCGCGGTGAGTTGCTTCGTGCCCCGCAGGCGCGGGTCGGTCTCGGTGCGCGACGGGTAGGTCGCACCGATGCCCGTGCGGTCGAGGACGGTGATCGTGGCGTCGTCGGTGGCCGGGTCGCCGTCGATGCGGTACCGGATCGTCCCGATGACCTCGGCCACGGCCGGATCGAGCGCGACGAGCGTGCGGAGGATGCGGTAGCCGAGGTTGTCGCGCGGGACCCCGGCGCCGAGCACCGCCTGGACGAGGTCGCTCTGCAGCAGGGTGTCGTCGGAGCGCGAGATGCCGACCGTGACCGTCTTGGCCTGGTGCTTGATCGCATCGACCGGGCGCGTGAGTTCCTCGATCGCCTGGGTGAGCGCGGCCGTGAGATCCTCGACGACGGTGAGCGGCGTGCCGACCTTGCCCCACTCGATGGCGTACGCGTCGAGCGGCACGATGCCGGTCGCGTACCGGAGCAGCGATGCCGTACGCACCGCGGTACCCGCCTCGAGCGCACCGTCGTACATCCCGACCCGCAGCCCGGCCGCGAACCGCTCGGCCAACGGGGTGAGCCGCTCGGCGAGGTCGGCCGCCGCGCCCGCCGGGTCGGCCGCACCGCCGAGGACGGTCGCCTCGATCGCCGCGCGCGCCTCGCGCAGCGGGTGGGCCGACGCGTCGATGGCGAGCGCGGCCTCGTAGCCGAACAGGTGGCCGGCCATGGCAGCGAGCACGAATCCGAGATCGGGATGGGTCGCCGGGACCTCGAAGGTCTCGTGCGCCGCTCCGAAGCGGTCCTCACCCTCGTCGACGATCGCGATCGTGGCGGCCTTGTGCGCCCCGTAGATCGCGAGTTCCTTCGCGACGTCGTCGGCGATCGAGCCGCGCAGACCTGCGGCGCACACGAGGATCATCGGCTCGGCGGAGAGGTCGATGTGCTTCTTGTCCTCGGTCGCGTCGCAGGCGATGGACTTGTAGCAGAGCTCAGACAGCTTGATCCGCACCTCGTGCGCCGCGATGCGGTTCCGGCCGTTGCCGACGACGGCCCAGGAGCGGCGGGTCGGCGCGAGCGCGCCTGCGATGCGCGCCGCCGCCGGACGTCGATCGAGCACCTGCTCCATCGCGGTGGGCAGGTCCCGCAGGCCGCGGAGCAGGTCCTGGCGGTCGTCGACCGGAGCGCCACTCGCCTCGGCGATCGCGAACGCGAGGAGGAAGCCGGCCGCGATCTGCGCGTAGAACGCCTTCGTCGATGCGACGCTCATCTCCACGTCGCGGCCGTCGGAGGTGTAGAGCACGCCATCGCTGCGGTCGGTGAGATCGCTGTTGCGACGGTTCACGATCGCCACCACCGCGGCGCCGCGCCCCCGGACCAGATCCACGGTGCGGTTCGTGTCGGTCGTGGTGCCGCTCTGGCTGATCGCCACGACGAGCGTGTCGGCCATGTCCGGCACGAGGCGGAAGCCCGAGAGCTCGGTGGCCGGGAGCGCCTCGGCGGAGAGCACCGCACCGGGACCGACGAGGTCGTTGAGCGCCGTGGCCAGGCTCTGGCCCGCGACCGCGGCCGTGCCCTGCCCGATCACGAGCACCCGCCGGATCGCCCCGTTCGCGAGCCGGGTCCGCACCTCGGCCGGGAGCGCGTCCTGCCCGACCTCCACCGTGAGCCCGCCGGCGTGGTCGAGCAACTTCGAGCGCAGGGTCTTGCGGAACGAGGCCGGCGCCTCCGAGATCTCCTTGAGCAGGTAGTGCGGGTGGTCGCCCCGGTCGATGTCGCGGGTCGTGATCTGCGCGTGCTGGAGGTCGTCCGCGTCGACCGGGAGGATCGTGCCGTCGTAGGCGAACCGGTCGATGCCGAGCGTGCCCCCTGCGCCGGCCGCGTCGAGCACCACGATCTGGCCCCGACTCGCGCCCGGGTTCTCCGGGTTGCCCGGCGTCTCGCCGTCGAGCCGGAGGTAGGTGTCGGTCTCCTCGACCACGCCGTACGGCTCGCTCGCCACGATGTACGCGTCGTCGGCCAGCCCGACGTACAGCGCCTGACCGCTGCCGCGCAGTGCGAGGAGCAGCCGACCCGGCGCCGGGTCGGCATGGGCTGCGATCGCCACGCTCCCCTCGAACGACGCCACCGTCGATCGGAACGCCTCGACGAGGTCGGCGCCGCCCGCGAGCGCCCGCGACACGAGCGTCGGGATCACCTTCGCGTCGGTCGTGATCTCGGGGGCGATCCCGAGGTCGTACCGGGCGACGAGTTCGAGGTGGTTGTCGACGTCACCGTTGAGCGCCGCGGCCACGTACGGGCCGGCGGGACCGGCCGTCTCCTCGTGGTTGAGCGGGTGCGCGTTGGCCTCCGAGATGATGCCGACGCTCGCCCAGCGGGTGTGCCCGAGCACGACGACCTCCGCGTGCGACCCCGCCAGCGCGAGGTGCAGCAGGTCGTCGTCGGTGATCGCGGCGCGCAGCGCGGCCACGTTGTCGCCGAGTTCACCGATCTCGGCCGCCGCCTTGTAGACGAACGCGAGCGCGTCGCCCACCGCCCGGACCGAACGGTTGCGGAGCAGCGGATCGGCCGCGCGCGCGTCGATCCGCCGGGCCACGACCGGATCGTCGAGATCGAGGCCGTGGCCCCGCACGTGGAGTTGCAGCCCGGCCGAGTCCCGGCCGCGCACCTCGAGCCGGTCGATGGCGCTGAGCGCGACCTGCACCGAGTGGAGCCCGGCGATCGCCGCGTGGTGCACGGCCGGGTCGAGCCCGGCGAGCAGTCCGTGGATCGCGCCGGCGGTGCGGAGCCGATCGCGGGCGACGGCCCAGACCGCGTCCTTCGCCGCCACGAGCGCCTCGTTGACCGGCTCGACCTGATCGGCGTCCACGGCCCCGGCGTCGAGCGCGGCCTCGAGCGCCACGAGCAGCGGAGCGAGCGCGTCGGCGTCGTCGCGCACCCGCAGGGCTCCGGCCGGGTCGGCGAGGAGCGCGGTCGCGCCGGGCACCCCCCGCAGGGCCGCATCGACCGCGGCGGCGTGCTCGGCGGCGTCCCGGAGGTGGGCGGCGCCACCGGCACCGTCGCCGCCCCCGACCGCGGCGAGCGCAGCCTCGAGGTGGCCGCGGGCGGTGACGAGCTCGGCGGCGAGGCCGGGGAGGTCGGGCAGGGCCCGGTCAGAGGGGCGCCGGAGGACGGCGATGATTCCGCACACGAGACCCGCGAGCCTACCGGCCCCGCCAGCGGGGTCCTCCCCCGCTCAGGCGGGCCCGAGCGCCGCCGTCAGTGCTGCGACGAGGCGGTCGGCCGTCGCCTCGGCCACCCCGGGCGCGATCGCCTCGACCATGACCCGCACGACCGGTTCGGTGCCCGAGGGCCGCACGAGGACCCGGCCGTCGGACCCGAGCGCGGCCTCGGCCGCCCCGACCTCGGCCCAGAATGCCGCGGCCGCATCGAGGCCGTCCCGGTCGGCGACCCGCACGTTGCGCAGCACCTGGGGGGCCTTCACGACGACCGCCGCGAGATCGGCCAGCGGGCGTCCCGATCGCGCCACGACGTCGAGCACCGCGAGGCCCGTGAGCGTGCCGTCGCCGGTGGTCGCCCGCGACCCCAGGATGATGTGGCCGCTCTGCTCGCCGCCGAGCGCGAGGCCGCGCTCGTCCATGGCCGCCCTCACCGCCCGGTCGCCGACGGGCGTCTCGACGACGTCGATACCGTGCTCGGCGAGCGCGCGCCGCAGGCCCAGGTTGGCCATGACC
Organism: Actinomycetes bacterium; assembly: GCA_046081705.1. Classification (GTDB taxonomy): domain Bacteria; phylum Actinomycetota; class Acidimicrobiia; order IMCC26256; family IMCC26256; genus IMCC26256. Next base: position 35,146 of record JBJTWK010000012.1, read on the forward strand.
GTCGTGGCGATCGAACGCGCCGGGAGCGCGTCGCGGGCGGCAAGGTCGAGCGCGAGCACCGCAAGGATGTCGTCGCCGTCGACGATCGCTCCGGTCGCGTCGATCATCACGATGCGGTCCGCATCGCCGTCGAACGCGAGGCCCGCGTCCGCACCGTCCTCGACCACGGCCCGGGCCAGCGCGCTCGGATCGGTGGAACCGCACCCGTCGTTGATGTTGCGGCCATCGGGCGCGTCGTTGAGCACCCGGACCGTCGCACCCAGTGCGCGCAGGGCCCGCGGCGCGACCGCGTACGCCGCGCCGTGCCCGCAGTCGAGCACGACCGAGAGCCCGTCGAGCCGACGCCCGTCGAGCGAACCGACGATCCGGGTGACGTAGTCGTCGGCCGCCGCCGGGGCCGGCGCGGGGAGTGACGCCTCGACGTCGGCGGTGCCGCTCGCGAGCAGGGTGTCGAGTTCGGCCTCGATGGCCGCCTGCTGCGCATCGGAGACCTTCGTACCGCCACGCGCGAACACCTTCACGCCGTTGTCGCGCCAGGGGTTGTGACTCGCCGACACCATCGCGCCGGGCGCACCCCGATCGGCCGCGAGTCCGGCGAGGCCCGGCGTGGGGAGCACCCCGCACGACGCCACGGTCGCACCCTCGGCGGTGAGCCCCGCCGCAAGCGCGGCCTCGAGCGCCGGACCCGACTCGCGGGTGTCCCGGGCCGTGAGGTACGGATCGGTGGTGCCGAGCACCCGGGCCACGGCGCGACCGAGCGCGTGGACGAAGCCGGTGGTGAGCTCGACGTGGGCCTCGCCGCGGACGCCGTCGGTGCCGAAGCGCGGGGGCATGGCGCGGACGAGGGCGGCGAGGAGCGGCTAGCGCTTCGAGTACTGCGGAGCCTTGCGGGCCTTCTTGAGGCCGTACTTGCGCCGCTCCTTCTCGCGCGAGTCGCGCGTGAGGAGGCCCGCCTTCTTGAGGGCGGGGCGCTGCTCCGGGTCGAGGGCGGCGAGGGCCCGGGCGATCCCGAGACCGAGAGCACCGGCCTGCCCGGCGATGCCGCCGCCGTCGATCGTGGCGTCGACGTCGTAGACCTCGGCGGTCTGGGTCAGCCGCAGCGGCTCGGTGGCGGCCATCCGGTGGGTCGCGATCGCGAAGTAGCGCTCGACCTCACGGCCGTTGATCGTGACCTTGCCCGAACCGGGGCGCAGGCGCACGCGCGCCACGGCCTCCTTGCGACGTCCGGTGGTCTGGATGAGCGGCTTGGGCACGAGGATTCCTTCGCAGTGTGCTTACTGGGCCTTGCGGGCGCGGGCCGGCAGGGCGTGGTCGACGGGGTTCTGGGCGGCGTGCGGGTGCGCCGCACCCGGGTACACGCGCAGCTTCTTGAGCATGGCGCGACCGAGGCGGCCCTTCGGGAGCATGCCCTTGACCGCGAGCTTGATGACGCGGTCGGGGTGGCGCTCGATCATGTCCTGCAGGGAGGACTGCTTGAGGCCGCCGGGGTAGCCGGAGTGGCGGTAGTACTGCTTCTCGACCGCCTTGCGGGCCGAGATGTCGAGCTTGGCGGCGTTCACCACGATGACGTGGTCGCCGGTGTCGACGTGGGGTGCGTAGATGGGCTTGTGCTTGCCGCGCAGGAGGTTCGCGACCTCAGTGGCGAGGCGGCCCAGGACGGCGTCCTCGGCGTCGACGACGTGCCAGGCCCGCTGGATGTCGGACGGCCGGGGGGTGAAGGTCTTGGCGGAGGACACGTTGGAGTCTCTTCGGGTTCGTGGGGCGTCGACCGGGCGGTGCTGACGCGGCGGTGCTGGGCGTTCGGGGCGCTCCGGAGGTCTGGCGGCCGCCGGACGCGGAGGGACCATCCTAGCGATGCCCCCGAGGACCCGACAATCCGGGCCCGCACGACCCCACCGCCGCCCCGCCCTCATCAGATCTCGGGTGGCGACCCCGGGCGGGGCGACGCACACTCGCCGGTGCCCCCGGAACCGTCGGGGGGCGCGGGTCGTCACCCACCCGGGCGGCGGTACCATCCGCCACCCGGTGGCGAGCCGGGCGGCGTCGGACGGGACGGACACGAGGCACGGGGGATCGGGACCACGGTGAGCACCCAGACGAGCAGGCATCGGCACCGGGTCGCCGGGACGCTCGCCGCCCTGACCCTGGCCGTGACCGGCCTCCCCGGCCTGCTCGGCGGCCCGGCGGCCACCCCGGCCGGGGCGGCGATCCCGCCCGCGGCCACGGGCGGGTTCACCGGGGTCACCCCCGTGCGCCTCCTCGACACCCGCAACAACCCGGCCGGTCCGACGGGCGCGGCCAGCGGGTGCGTCGCCGGGACCCGTGGCCTGCGGGTGGTCGGGACCGGCTCCCCGGCGCCGGTCGACGCGGCCGTCGTCGCCCTCAACGTCACGGTCGTGAACCCGAGTCTCCCCGGGTTCGTCACGGTGTTCCCGGGCGGCACCTCGCTGCCCCCGGCCTCCTCACTCAACTACGTCGCCGGTCAGGTCGTCCCGAACAACGTGATCGTGAAGGTCGGCGGCTTCGGGATCGTGAACCTGTTCGCGAGCGGCGGGTGCCCGCACCTCGTCGTCGACGTCGTCGGTTACTTCGCGCCCGGCACCCCCTCGGCCGGCGGCATCACCGGCATCGAACCGGAGCGTCTCCTCGACACCCGCCGGCCCGGCGAGGGACCGTGCGTGAACGGCGTGCGCACCGCGCAGGTCGCCGGGCAGCCGTTCTCCGCGGTGCCCGCCGACGCCTCGGCCGTCGCGCTCAACGTCACGGTCGTGAGCCCGACCCTGCCCGGGTACCTCACGGTCTTCCCGAAGGGCGCCACCCAGCCGACCGCGTCGACCCTCAACTACACGCCGGGTCAGGTGGTCCCGAACGGCACCGTGGTCAAGGTCGGATCCGACGGCTCGATCGCACTGTTCGCGAACGCCGGATGCCCGAACGTCATCGTCGACGTCGTCGGGTACTTCTCGCCCGGCGCGCCGACGAGCGCGGGCGGGTTCTTCGGCGTCAACCCCTACCGCCTGCTCGACTCGCGCACCGCCGGCCAGGTGCCGTGCCTCGGCGGGACCCGCTCCTACTCGCTCACGGTCGCCGGGGTCGACGGTTCGGCGGTGCCCGCCGAGTCGCGGGCGGTGGCGCTCAACGTCACCGTCACCGGCGCCACCGTGCCCGGGTTCGTCACGGTGTACCCGTCCGGCACCACCCGGCCGACCTCGTCGAACCTCAACTACGTCGGCGGCCAGACCGTGCCGAACGGCGTGCTCGTGAAGGTCGGCACGACCCAGAGCATCGAGTTGTTCGCGAGCGGCGGCTGCCCGGACCTCATCGTCGACGTGGTCGGCGGCTTCACCGCCACCCCGATCCCCCTCGTCGACGGGTGCACGGCGTCGGGGACCCTCGTGGCGGCCTGTCGCTGGTACCAGCAGACGAGCATCGCGCCGCCGAGCACTGCGATCGGCGAGGTGGTCGGACGGCAGGCGGTGAGCGCCGACGGCCGGTACGTGGCCTTCGCCTCCGGTATCACCTCGCAGATCTTCCACCGCGACCTCGCCACCGGCCTGACCCGACTCGTGAGCCACTCGCCGACCGGCGCGCTCGGTGACGACTCGTCCTACGAGCCGGCGATCAGCGCCGACGGACGCTACGTGGTGTTCATCTCGGACGCGATCAACCTCAGCACGGTCGAGAAGACCAACTTCGTGAGCGAGGCGTACCGGTGGGACGCGACCACCGACACGCTCCTGCGCATCGGCTACGACCCGACCCGCGTCGGCGACGAGGAACCGAACGGCGACGCGTGGAGCCCGAGCGTCAGCGACGACGGCAACCGGATCTGCATCATCTCGGACGCCGAGAACCTCGCGGTCATCGACAACCCGAGCCTCATCGGCGAGGCGCTGGTCTACACCGTGTCGACGAACTCGTGGGTCGACGCATCGAAGCAGCCGCTCATCATCTCGCCGCCGGACGGCGTCGACTCCGCACAGATCAGCGGGAACGGCCGCTACGTGGCGTTCACGTCCGACGATCCGAACGCGACCTTCGACACGAACGAGGCGGCCGACGTCTACCGGCGCGACCTCCAACTCCTCACCACGGAGTGGGTGACCCGACGCCCGACGGGCGGCCCGGCGACCGAGGGCGGCGGCGATCAGGCCATCTCGGCCGACGGTCGCTACGTGGCCTTCGTGTCCCTCTCCAACCAGTGGGATTTCGATGCGAACGACGCCGGACTCACCTATGACGTGTTCGTCCGGGACATGTCCACCTCGGCGGTCACCCGGGTCAGCCGTACCCCGGCGGGCGGCGTGCTCAACGGCGACTCGTACGCGCCGAGCATCAGCGCCAATGGGCGCCTCGTCTCGTACCTCACCGACGCGACGGACGCGGTGCCGGACGACACGAACGGCGTGACGGATCTCGTCGTGCGCGACACGGTGGCCGGCACGAACGTGCGCGCCTCCGTGAACCCGGCGCTCGGCCAACTCACGAGCGGCGTGTACGACTCCGTGCTGAGCGCCGACGGCAAGTACGCGGGGTGGTCCACCGCCCAGGCCGTCTTCCCGGCGGACGATCACATCGGTGCCGACTCGGTGCTCCGGTTCCTCGCCGCGACCCCGGTGATCTCGACCGTCACGCCGACCGCCCTCAGCGCCGGCACCGCCCCGACCATCACCGTCACCGGCTCCGGGTTCGCGTCCGACGCGGTCCCGGTGGTCGACGGCGAGGGCGTCACCGTCAGCGGCGTGGCCGTCAACGCGGCGGGCACCCAGGTGACGTTCACGCTCACCGTGGCGGCCAGCGGCGCCGCCGGTCGGCACGACCTCTGGATCCGCAACCCGGGTGGGGTCGGCTTCCCGTACGGCGGGTCGGTGACCCTCGGCCGGACCGGTCTGCTGCGTGTCACCTGAGGCCGTCGCGCCGGTACCCTGCCGGACATGACCCAGGCCGACGTCCCGCCCCGCGCCGCCACGGAACTCGCGCCCGAGCGCGCCGAGTCGGCGGCCGCCGCCCTCGAGGTGCTGCTCGACGCCTCGCTCGAGCCGATCGTCGACATGGTGCTGCTCGCCCGGGACGGCGGGTACGAGGCGCTCACGCACGACGGACGCACCCGGTTCCGACGGACGGGACCGGGGGTCGACGACTTCGAGGTGCTCACCACCGAGGGGGCCGATCCGCTGGCCGACCGGTCGACCGACCGCTTCGCGCCGCTCGAGGCCGAACGGGCGAACCTCCACCCCCACCGCTCGGAGAACGCGTACCCCCACGCGTTCGACCAGATCGCGCAGCTCTTCGACCACTCGGCCGCGCCCGACCTCGCGGTGATCCACTCGGCCGCCCACAACTGGGAGGACCAGGGCGGCCACCTCGGCGAGCACGGTTCGATCGGTGTCGTGCAGGCCCGGGCGCCGTTCATCGTGGCGGGCGCCGGCGTGCGCGCCGACGGGTTCGTGACCCGCAGCGCGCGTCTCGTCGACGTCGCCCCGACGGTCGCGCACCTGCTCGGCTGCGCACCGCTCGACGAGGCCGGCACCTACGTCGCCGGGCAGGACGGCGAGGTCCGGCTCGACCTCGTCGACGAGGGCGCCCGCCGACCCCGCCACGTCGTGCTCGTGCTCTGGGACGGCACGAATCCGAACGTGCTGTACGACATGGCCCGCCGGGGGGAGGCGCCGAACGTCGCCCGGCTCATCGAGATGGGTACCGCGTACGAGCACGGCGCGATGTCGGGACTCCCGACCGTGACGCTCGCGAACCACACCTCGATCGCCACCGGCCGCCTCCCCGGCCACCACGGCATCCTCAACAACGCGTGGTACGACCGGGCCCGGGGCGCGCAGGTGATCACGAACTCCGAGATCACCTGGGCGACGGCGATGGACCACTGCTTCCCCGGCGTCGAGTCGATCCACACCGCCGTACACCGGACCTGGGCGGACGCATTCACCGCCTCGGTGAACGAACCCTGCGACATCGATGCCGACTTCTCGACGTTCGGCTTCTTCCGACGGGGCGAGGTGCCGCCGATCCCGAAGTCCCCGCTCGGCCTGCCGCACACGACCGAGCGGTTCGTGCGACCGTCGAAGGACTACGCCTGGTCCTCGATCATGGACCACATGAGCGCCGAGCAGGCCATGGGGATCTGGAGCGGCCACTACCGCGACGTCACGTACGAGCGGCCGCGCTTCATGTTCGCGAACTTCACGCTCACCGACGCCGCGATGCACGAGGGTGGTCCGCACTCCGAGATGGCCGCAGCCGCGATCCGCGACTCCGACGCCCGCCTCGGGGGGATCATGGCCGCGGTCGAGGCGGCGGGCGCGTTCGACGACACCGCGTGGGTCGTCGTCGCCGACCACGGGATGGAGCAGAACGACCGCTCCGTCACCGGCGACTGGGGTGCCGCCCTCCGGGAGGCCGGCGTCACCTTCCGCGACGAGGCGTACTCGTTCCTCTACCTCGACGAGGAGTTCGTCGAGGCCTGACCGACGCGCGTCCGGAGCCGTCCGCAGCGCCGGTAGATTCGGCGGCCTCGAGGGGTCGGACCGCCCGACCCCGGTGCGCCGGTGGGGGGTGCGATGCGCGATCGGGACGGTTCGTCGCCGCGCGCCGTCGGACACCGGCGCGGGCTCGGCGTCGTGATCGGTGCCCTCGCCGTCCTGCTCGTCGCCGAAGCGGCCGTACGGGTCCTCGAGCCCCGACTCCCCGAGCCCCGCGACTGGTTCTCCCCCTCGGCCGCCCGACTCGTGCGCGAGATGGATGCGGCGGAGCGTGCGGGTGCCACCGGCGGCTTCGTCGTGGCGGGATCCTCGATGGCCGGTCGCGACCTCGTCCCCGATCGGGTCGTGACCGAGCGCTGGTACCCCGCTCGCAGCGTCGCGCTCGCCGGTGGGGGGCAGACCACGGTGCAGGAGCGCTGGCTCACCGGGGAGGTCGAGCCCCGACTCCGTCCCGACGCCGTGCTCTGGGGCATCTCGTCGCTCGACTTCAACGCGACCCGCCGGGCCGACACGATCGACCGCTACGCGGCCGCCCGCGCCACCTGCACGGACCGGTTCGGCGCGGCTGACCGGGCCCTCGCCCGCACCTCGGCGCTCGCCCGCCACCGCGACGCACTGCGGGACCCATACCTCATGCTGCAGGTGCTCACCGGGGCGGACGAGTCCGACGCACTGCCCGACCGCCGCGGCGACGACGTCATGCAGTTCGTCACGGGGTACCGCGACCTCCCCCCGGCGAAACTGGCCCGGCTGCGGGCCGAGGAGGCGGCCTTCGCCCGCGACACGCAGTTGCGCGACTTCGAGATCGGCGACGACGAGGTCGCGGCCTACCGCAGCACCCTGCGGTCCCTGCGCCGGACCACCGATCGGGCCGTCGTGGTGATCATGCCGGTCACCCAGGAGTACATCGACGCCCACCCCGACGGCGCCCGCGACTACGAGCGTTGGGTCCGGGTCGTCACCCGCGTCGCCCGCGAGGAGGGCGTGGCGATCCTCGACGAGACCCGGGCCATGCCCGACGAGGCGTTCCGCGACCTCGAGCACCTCGACGTCGAGGGCGCCGCGGCCTTCTCGGACCGCCTGCGCACGACCCTCGAGGGGATGGGGTGGTGACGTGAGCTTCAACTCGCTGCAGTTCATCCTGCTGCTCGTCGTCGTGGTGCTCACCTACTGGCGCCTGCGGTTGCGGGGGCAGAACCGCCTGCTCCTCGTCGCGTCGTACGTGTTCTACGGCTGGTGGGACTGGCGGTTCCTCGTCCTCCTCATCGTCACCACGGTCGTCGACTTCGCCATCGGCATCCGGATCGAGGAGGCCGTGGGCGAGCGGGCGAAACGGGTCTGGCTCGTCTCCCAGTTGGTGTTCAACCTCGGGATCCTCGCGTTCTTCAAGTACGCGAACTTCTTCATCGACTCGGCCCAGCAGGTGGCCGACGCGCTCGGACTCGAGTGGAGCGCCCCGGTGCTCCGGATCATCCTCCCGGTCGGCATCTCGTTCTTCGTGTTCCACGAGATCTCGTACGCGGTCGACATCTTCCGGGGCCGCCTGCGGGCCGAACGCAACCTCGCCACGTACGCGCTCTTCATCGCGTACTTCCCCCTGCTGGCCGCCGGCCCGATCGAGCGGGCCTGGCACCTGCTCCCGCAGTTGCGCACGGAACGGCGGCGGCCGAACCGCGACCAGGTGTACTCGGGGATCGTGCTCATCATCACCGGCATCTTCAAGAAGGTGGTGATCGCCGACACCGTCGCGGTGGTCGCGAACTCCGTGTTCGCACGGCCCGAGGGCCGGGGCTTCATCCCGTTGGCGGTCGGCGCGGTCGCGTTCGCGATCCAGATCTACGGCGACTTCTCCGGGTACACCGACGTCGCACGCGGGACCTCGCGGCTGCTCGGCATCGAGGTGTTCCGGAACTTCGAGCAGCCGTACCTGTCGACGTCGATCACGCAGTTCTGGCGGACCTGGCACATCTCGCTGTCGTCATGGCTGCACGACTACCTGTACATCCCGCTCGGCGGCAACCAACGGGGACGGTTCGCCACCTACCGCAACCTCTTCCTCGTGATGCTCATCGGCGGGCTGTGGCACGGCGCGGCGTGGACGTTCGTGATCTGGGGTGGTCTGCACGGTCTCGCGCTCGCGGTGCACCGCGCCCTGGGCGCCTACGAACCCCGGGGTCGACCGGCGGTCCCGCGCCTGCGTGACGTCCCGAAGATCCTCGGCACCTTCACGTTCGTGACCGCGCTCTGGGTGTTCTTCCGGGCCACGACGCTCGGTGACGCGTTCGACTTCTTCCGGAACATGGCGAACGGGCCGATCGGATCGGTCCCGGGCGCGTGGAAGGCGGACCTCCTGACGGTCGGTCTCCTCGCCGCCCTCGTGCTCGCGATGGACCTCGTCGAGCGGCGGCGGGAGGTGCTGCGGCCGCTCCAGTGGTCA
>JBJTWK010000013.1:0-16469 GCA_046081705.1 Actinomycetes bacterium
ACGCCAACCTCTTCGCCTCGGTCACCGCCGGCATCAACGCGCTCTGGGGGCCGCTGCACGGCGGAGCGAACCAGGCGGTCATCGAGATGCTCGAGGCGGTGCACGCGAACGGTGGCGACGTGGACGCCGCAGTGAAGCGGGCCAAGGATCCCGACGACCCCTTCCGGCTCTCCGGGTTCGGACACCGCGTGTACAAGAACTACGACCCGCGTGCCCGCATCCTCAAGAAGGCCGCCGAGAGCGTCATCGCCGAGATCGGGCACCCCGATCCGCTCCTCGACCTCGCGATGCGGCTCGAGGAGGTCGCGCTCACCGACCAGTACTTCATCGACAAGAAGCTCTATCCGAACGTCGACTTCTACTCAGGGCTCATCTACCGGGCCATGGGTTTCCCGACCCGGATGTTCACCGTCCTCTTCGCCATGGGCCGCCTCCCCGGCTGGATCGCCCACTGGAAGGAGATGATGGAGAGCCCGAAGACCAAGATCGGTCGGCCCCGCCAGATCTACACCGGGTACACCGAGCGCCCCTACGTCACCATCAACGACCGGGACTGAGCCGCTGGGCGCGTTGCGCCCCGAAGCCCGGAGCGCGAGGATAGGGGCACGAGGACGGGGGGTCCTCGATCGGCGAAGGGGGTACCGATGAGGGCTCGTGCATCCGTTCCGTGCACCGACCGTTCGGGAGGATCGCCTCGCTCACGGTTGCGAACCGCGCTCGTGAGCGGCGTCGGCGCCGTCGCGCTCATCGCCGGTGCGGCCCCGGCGCACGCCGCCGGCCCCCGGGTCACCCCCTCGTCGAACCTCACCGTGGGGTCGGGCACCTACCTCGCCTCGGTGAGCGCGCCCCGCGCCGCGTTGCCGCCGGTGCCGAGCCCGTCCGGCGGCATCACCGGAGCCGGGATCACTGCGACCGCCGGATCCACCAAGATCACCGGGAGCCCGGGCACCTTCACCGCCGCGATGATCGGGTCGTTCGTCGACGACGGGGTCGGTGCCCTCGTCGCCGACGGCGCACCAGCGGTCGCCCTCAACGTCGCGTTCCCCGTGTACCCGCGCCAGAAGCTCCCCGCGATCAAGGCGGTCGCGGCCGACGGATCGTTCGCCTCCCTGACCCAGGCTGCGATCGCGAGCGGCTCGGGCGGTGCGTACGTCATCGCCCCGGTGGCTGCGCAGGTCGTCATCATCCAGGGCCTCGGCGGACTCCCCTACATCGTCGACGTCTACACCCCGGTGACCAACGGCCTCTGCCTCAGCCCGCTGTGGCCCGGGGCGACCTGCGGCTACGACGCCGGCAACCTCCAGTGGCAGTCGAGCGTCGTCCTCGCCACGGCCGGTCTCGACGGCAGTCTGGCCCCGACCGCGTTCACGATCCGCGAGGGCGCGCCCGACGGCGCGCTCGGCGTGACGACGACCGGGAGCGTCTGGGCGAAGTACTACGACCCCGACGGCGCCGGCGAGGCGCCGCTCGCCCCGTGGTCGGTGCCGGCGGGCACCGCGGGGGCGATCGAACGGACCTGCCGACCCGACGAACTGGACCGCCGCATCCCGAACCCGTGGGCCGGGGGCGTCGACTACTGCGTGGTGAACGTCATCGGCATCAACGCTGGGAAGTCGACCGACGCGCAGGGCAAGCCGTTCTCGTACTCCGCGCTCCCGATCACCTGGGCCGCCAGCATCTCGGCGCAGGTCGTCGGGCCCGACGTCGTCATCACGGGCACGGAGTTCGCGAACGACGACGTCATCGCGAAGCTCCTGATCCGGAACCCGCAGGCGAAGGTCACCGGCACCACGACCGCGTGCCCGGCGCTCAACCGCACCCTCACCGCATCGCAGGTCGGAGCCGCCGACGGTGTCGGGACCTTCACCTACACGATCCCGAACTACGCGGCCGGCTGCACCGTCCCCGCGGGGTCGAGCCTCAAGGTCATCGCGCTCGGTTCGAAGGACGTCCAGAAGTCCCAGATCCCCGGCGACCCGGACCTCGGCATGAACAAGCCGAAGAAGGCCACCGGGGTCCTGCTGATGCCGTGATGCCTCGGCCGGGCCCGGCCGAGGCGCACGAGCACCGCGGCCACGACCGGGATCCGCGGGACGGATCGCCGCCGTGACCGCGAAGTGCGATCAGCCGCCGACGCGCTGGTTGTACTCCAGGATCGCCGCGTCGGCGCCCCGCTTGGCCTCGGCCAACGCCCTGGCCGGGGCGAGGTCCTCCGTGAACATCTTCTCCTGGGCGATGAGGATCGCGTCCCGGACCGCCTGGTAGGCCCCGATGACCGGGCCCGAGGTCGCGAGGTTGTTCGGTCCGTCGACGAGTTGCTCGTAGGCGACGCGGAAGTTCGGCGACCGTCGCCACTTGTCGGCGAGCACCGGCTCGTCCACCGCCGACCTCCGGGTCGGCACGTACCCGGTGGACGCGGACCAGTCCGCCTGGATCGCCGGGGAGTTCAGCCACTTCGCGAACTCGAAGGACGCGGCCTGCTGCGCCGGGCTCGAGCCCTTGCGCACCATGTACAGCGCGGCGCCGCCCACGAGCACTCCGCCGTCCCCCGACGGGCCGGGCATCGGACCGACGCCGACCTCGACGCCTCCACCCTCCCCGCTCGACAGCACCTGTTCGATCGTGCCGAGCGCGGCCGAGGAGTCGATGGTCATCCCGACGTCCTTGCTGCGGATGCCGAGCAGGTTGTTGAACGAGTTCGTCCCACTCGCCGAGTTCGTCACCGCCAGGCCGTCGTCGACCATCGCCTGCATCCACGAGAGGATCTCGAGCCCGGTGGGGTTGTCGAACACCACCTCGGTCGCTCGCTCGGCCCGACCGTTGTCGTTGTTCGCGTAGAGCTTGCCCGCCTTGGCCGACCACTGCTCGAGGTACCACGGGTCGAGCTTCAGCCCCCAGCCGTACTTGTACCCGGACTCCTGGAGCTTCTTCGCCGCGGCCCGCACCTCGGCGAGGGTCGACGGCGGGTCCTCCGGGTCGAGCCCGGCCGCCCGGAACCCGTTCTTGTCGTAGTAGAGGATCGGGTTCGAGACGTTGAAGGGCATCGGGTAGAGGTCACCCTCGACCGTGTAGTAGTCGGTCACCCGCTGGATGAAGTCCGAGGTGTCGTAGTCCGACGCGTCGATGCAGGACTGCGCCGGCAGGATCGCCTGCGTGTCGATCATCTGCTGGGTACCGGTGTCTTCGATCTGCACGATGTTCGGCAGGTCGCCGCTCGTGAGGCCGGCCCGGAACTTCTGCAGCGACTCCTTGTACCCGGTCTGGTTGACGAGGGTCACCTCGATCTTCGACTGGGAGTCGTTGAACTGTTCCGTGAGGCGGATGAGCGCCTCCTCGTTGGCCCGCGTCATCGCGTGCCAGAACGTGATCCGCACCGGCCCCTTCACCGAATCGAGCGCGTCGACCGGGCACGGCGTCGCGGCGCCGCCCCCGCCGTCGGAGGATCCGCCACCACAGGCGGCGAGGCCGAGGCTGAGCACTGCAGCGGCGGCGATGAACCGGACAGGTCGGCGCATGGGGACTCCCGGGGGTCGGACGGACACGGTCAGCCTTTCACAGCCCCGGCGGTGAGGCCGCGGACCAACTGCTTCTGGAAGATCACGAGGAGGATGAGCAGCGGGAGCGCGGCGATCACGACACCGGCGAAGGTCACGTTCACCTGGTCGATGCTGGTCGCACGCAACTGCCGCAACCCGATCTGGAGCGTCCGGTAGCGGGCGTCCTTGGTCACGATGAGCGGCCACAGGTACTGGTTCCACGCACCGAGGAAGGAGAAGACGGCGAGCGCGGCCATGGCCGGACGGGCCAGCGGCACCGCGACCCGCACCATGAACCGCAGGTGCCCGTACCCGTCGAGCGCCGCCGCGTCACGCAGGTCCCCCGGGACCCCGAGGAAGGCCTGCCGCAGGAGGAACGCCCCGAAGCCCGTCGCGAGGAACGGCACGGCGAGCCCCGCGTAGGTGTTGTACCAGCCGAGGTTCACCACGGTCGTGAGATTCGTGATGATCGTGACCTCGAAGGGCACCATGAGGGTCGCGAGGAAGACGAGGAACAGGGTCCGCTTGAACGGGAACTCGAGGAACGCGAAGGCGTAAGCGGCGAGCGTCGCGGTGATGATCTGCCCGGCGACGATGAGCGTGGTCACGATCACGCTGTTCACGAGGTAGCGCGACATGGAGCCCTGGTTCCATGCGTCGGCGTAGGCACCCCAGGTCGGGTCGGTCGGGAACAGCACCGGCGGCTTCGCCGAGATCTGTGAGGGCGTGAGCAAGGAGTTCACGATCGTGATGTAGATCGGGAACAGCACGACGACCGCGAGGACCGTGAGGAGCAGGTACCGCAGCGTCGTCCCGATCCGACGACGCACCTCACGGCGCCGGGCCGCCTGCCGATCGGCCTCGGTCACCGTGATCCCGTGGGGGCCGTCGACGCGGCCCGCGACGTCAGTCGCCATAGTGCACCCGCCGCTCGAGGATTCGCATCTGGGCGATGGTGAGGACGAGGGTCACCGCGAAGAGCGCCACCGAGAGCACCGCCGCCTTGCCCTCGTTCTGCTCGCCACGCAGGGCCGTGTAGATCGCGTACGTGAGCACGTTCGTCTTCTGGAGTGGTCCGCCCTGGGTCAGGAGGTCGATCTGGCCGAACGACTGGAACGCGACGATCGATCCGACGACCACGGCGAAGAACACCGTCGGCGACAGCAGCGGCAGCGTCACCCGGAGGAACCGCATCACCGAGCCGGCCCCGTCGACCTCCGAGGCCTCGATGATCTCGTCGGGGATGGCCTGGAGTCCCGACGACATCACGATGAAGGACAGTCCGAGGTTCTGCCAGATGGTCGTCACCGCCACGGCGAGCAGCGCGTACTTCGGGTTCTCGAGGATCGATGGGGTCGTCGAGATCCCGAGCCACGGCAGGAGGCCGACCTGCGGGTTGAGCAACGTGCCGAAGATCACCGACGCGACCGCGACCGAGGTCGCGACCGTCGACGAGAAGATCGTGCGGTACCACCCGATGCCACGCAGTTGCTGGTTGGCCAGCATGGCGAGCACGAGTCCGAGGACGATGCCAGTCGGCACGGTGAGCAGCGCGAACAGGATCGTGACCCGCATCGAGTTCGAGAAGTACGACGAGGTGAGGACCTCCCGGTACTGGTCGAACCCGACGAAGCGCTGCGGAAGCCCGGGGAACGGCGGGGTCCGGAAGAACCCGAGGTAGAAGTTGCGGAGGAACGGGTAGAAGACGAAGACCGAGAAGACCAGCAGCGACGGCACGAGCATCAGGTAGCCGAGACCCGCCTCGCGGCGTCGACGGTTCCAGAAGCGGGTCGCCGTCACGCCGGCGCCTCCAGGCGCACCCCGGTGACGGCATCGAAGAGGTGGATCCCGGCGGCATCCGCCCGCAGGCGCACGGCCTCGCCTTCGGCCGGCCGTGGTTCGTCCGCCGACTGCCGCACGATGACGAGCGGTTCATCGCCGACGCGGCAGACCACGTGCCGTTCGTGCCCGAGGGACTCCACGACCGCGACCCGGGCCTCGATCGGACCTCCCGGATCGATCTCGAGGTGCTCCGGCCGGACCCCGATCACCACGGCGCCCGTGGATGCGGTCCGCGCCACGGCGCCGAAGGTCGCCGGCACGTCGATGCGGCCACCCGGCGTGTCGAGGAAGGTCGCGTCGCCCGCGCTGGTCGCGGTCCCCTCGATCGTATTCATCGGCGGCGCGCCGATGAACCGAGCCACGAAGAGGTTCGCCGGCCGCTCGTAGACGTCCTGGGGCGGCCCGACCTGCTGGAGCACCCCGTCGTTCATGATGGCGATCCGGTGCCCCATCGTCATCGCCTCGACCTGGTCGTGGGTGACGTAGATGACCGTCGCGTCGAGCCGGCGCTGGAGTTCGATGAGTTCGGCCCGGGTCTGGACCCGCAGCTTCGCGTCAAGGTTCGAGAGCGGTTCGTCCATGAGGAACGCCGCGGGCCGTCGGACGATCGCCCGGGCCAACGCCACCCGCTGGCGTTGGCCACCGGAGAGTTGGGCGGGCTTGCGGTCGAGCAGGTCGGTGAGCCCGAGCGCCCGGGCCGCCTCCTGGACGAGCGGGCGCCGCTCCTCCTCCGGGACCTTGCGCGACCGCAGGGGGAACTCGATGTTGCGTTCCACGGACATGTGCGGGTACAGCGCGTACGACTGGAACACCATGGCGATGTCCCGGTCCTTCGGTTCGACGTCGTTGACGACCCGATCGCCGATCGCGATCCGGCCCTCCGTGAGCGCCTCGAGACCGGCGATCATCCGCAGTGCGGTCGACTTCCCGCACCCCGACGGTCCGAGCAGGACGAGGAACTCCCGGTCCTCGACCTCGAGGCAGAGGTCATCGACCGCCGTGACGTCGCCGAACCGCTTCGTGACGTGATCGAGCACGACTCGAGCCATGCAGCCTCCCCGCACGCGGACCCTAGCCGCCGCCCCCGGCCCGTTCGGGGTGCGTCGGGACGTCGGTAGAGTGCCGCCGTGCCGCTGCGGATCGTGACGCTGGTCAAGCAGATCCCCGCCTTCGACGAGATGCGCCTCGACGCCGAGGGCAGACTGGACCGCGCCCACGGCGACCTCGAGATGAACCCCTACTGCCGCCGGGCCGTGGCCGGATCGGTCGAGTTGGTCGCGGAGCACGGCGGATCGGTCACGGTGGTCACGCTCGGCCCGCCCGCGGCCGAGGACGTGCTCCGGGAGGCGATCGCGTGGGGCACCGAGCGCGGCGTGACCACGACCGGCGTCCTCGTGTCCGACCTCGCGTTCGCCGGCTCCGACACCCTCGCCACGGCCCGCGCCCTCGCCGCGGCGATCGCGCGCACCGGTCCCTTCGATCTCGTCGTGAGCGGTCGCAACTCCGTGGACGCCGACACCGGCCAGGTCCCGCCGGAACTCGCAGAGCTGCTCGACCTGCCGCTCCTCGCCGGGGTGCGGCGCTGGGCGGTCGACGGTCGGGCGCTCGTCGCGCGCTGCGAGCACGACGACGGGTGGCTCGACGCGCGGATGCGACTCCCCGGCGTCGTCACCACGGCTGAGCGGCTCACGGATCCCTGCAAGGTCGACCCGGCCGGCCGGTCCGCCGTCGACCCGGGCGCGATCACGCTCCTGCGGGCCGACGACCTCGGTCCGGGACCCTGGGGTGCCGCCGCGTCCCCGACGAGGGTCGGGACGCCGATCGCCGCGGTCACGACCCGCGCGGCCGAGCGCGCCCCGGACGCCGACCTCGCGGTCCAGGTCGCTCGGGCCGTCCAGGTGCTGGCCGCCCGCGGCGCCATCACGGCCCGGCGCATCGAACTCGATCCGCCGGTCGCCGCGGCTCCGATCGACCTCGACGGTCCCGTGGTCGCCGCCGTCGTCGAGCCCGGGAGGTATCGACTCGGGCAGGACATGGTCGCCACCGCGGCCCGCCTCGCTGCGACCATCGGCGGCCACGCGGCCGCCGTCACCTTCGAGACCGGTGCGCACACGATCGGCCGTCGCTGGGGACGCTGGGGGGCCGGGCGCAGCGTCGAGGTCCGCAACGCGTTCGCCGAGGAGGACGCCGCGGGCGGGCTCACCGCGTGGGCGGTCGACGCCCGACCGTGGGCGATCATCGGGCCGAGCACGTTGTGGGGTCGGGAGGTGGCGGGTCGGACCGCCGCCGCACTCGGCGCCGGGCTCACCGGCGATGCGGTCGGCCTCGAGGTCGACGCGGACCACCGACTCGTCGCGATGAAGTCCGCGTTCGGCGGCGCGTGGACGGTACCGATCACCTGCAGCTCGGACGTGCAGATGGCCACGGTCCGGCCGGGCGTGCTGTCGGCCGCCACCGCGCGACCGATCTTCGAGGATCCGCGGGCCGCCCACATCGGGGTCGCGCCGCGCCGACGGGTGCAGGTGATCGAGCGCGCACGCGACGACGACCTCGACCTCCTCGCTGACGCACGCCGCGTCGTCGGCGTCGGGCGCGGCGTCGACCCGGCCGACTACCCGGCGCTCGAGCCGCTCACCGCCCTCCTCGGTGCCGAACTCGGAGCGACGCGCAAGGTGACCGACGCGGGGTGGATGCCCCGGGCGCGCCAACTCGGCATCACGGGCCGCGCCGTCGCACCCGAGCTCCACGTCGCGATCGGAACGAGCGGACGGTTCAACCACGCGATCGGGTTCGCCCGGGCCCGCACCGTGCTCGCGATCGACCGCGACCCCACCGCACCGGTCTTCGACGTCGCCGACGTCGGGATCGTCGGGGACTGGCGCGCGGTGCTTGACCTGCTCGTCCCCGCCCTCGCCGAGGCGATGGCGCGGGGCTAGCCCGGCGCCGAGGCCTCGGCGGGCTGGACTCAGCCCTGCTTCGCCGGAGGTCGGTAGAAGACCGCGAGGAGCGCGAGCCCGCCACCGCCACCGAGCCCGGCCGCGATGGCGAGGCCGCGCCAGCCGACGAGGTCCTCGCCGATGCCGACCGCGTGGTCGACCGACCAGCCGCCGGCACCGACGGCACCGATCGCGATCGCCACGAGGATGAGGGTGAGCACGTACTCGTAGCCCTCGCCGGGTCGGAAGATGAAGTACCCGTTGCGGATGTGGTTCGTGATGAGCGCCACGAGCATCGTGCCGACGACCCCGGCTGCGGCGAGCGGGGTGAGGACCCCGAGGATGAGCATGAGGCCCGCGCCGAGCTCGGTGATGCTGGCGAGCCAGGCGTGGAGGATGCCCGGCTTCATGCCGAGGCTCTCGAACCACCCGGCCGTGCCCGTGATCTTCCCGCCGCGGAAGACGTGGTTGTAGCCGTGGGCCACCATGACGATGCCGATCGCCACCCGCAGGACGAGCAGACCGGCGTCCACGCCACCCGAGACCTCTGCCGCACCCAGCACCGTCGCCACCGTCGCCTCCTCATGTCGGACCGCTCCGAACCGCCGGGAACGCTACCGGGAGGGCGGACGCCGCCCGCGTTTCCCCGGCCGCCCTCAGGACCGGCCCGGCGTACCCGCCCGCGCACCGCCTGCGCCGGCGGTCCGCGCTCACCCGGGCCCCGGCGCGTACGGTCGAGGCGCAACGTCCGATCGACCGCCCGACCCGAGGACCGCCCGTGACCGTCGACATCGCGCCCCGCATCCGCCCGTGCATGCGCTGTCGGACGGAGCACGAGATGCGCTTCTACGGCATGTGCGATGCGTGCACGGCGGAGCTGCACGCGAAGTACGCCGACCTCGCCCAGGAGGTCGAGGTCGCGGCCTACGAGCCGAAGATGAACGTCACCCCGAACGCGGTGGCGCTCAAGGACGACTGACCCCGCCCGTCCGCCGGGCGCGGTCAGTCCCCCGAGGCCCGGCGGCGGTGCCGCAGGGCCGGGAGCAGCCCGGCCTCGGCGAGGATGCGCTGGGCGCGGGCCTCCTCCGCGTCGACGACGAGCGCGTCGCCCGGTTGCCGACCCACGACGAACGATACGACGCAGTCGGCGCACGCGTCCGTGCCCTCCATGACACACTCGCCGCAGTCGATCCGCATCGACGGCCGACCGCCGGCCGAGGGGTGCCGGAGCCGGGTCTCGGCGTCGACCTCCACGACGGGCTCGGCCGCAGCCGTCACCCGTCGCCGGCCGAACGGCACGACCACCACGTGACCGGGGGGACCATCGTGCGCGACCGTGCGGCCCGCATCGCCCGGCGCGCCGTCGACCCGCTCGTCCATCCGCTCGTCGATCCGCTCGTCCATCCGCTCGTTCATCCGCTCGCACCTCCGGGTTCGTCGGCGCACTCGGGGCGTGCACCGACCGGGGCGCACGATCGCAGAGGGGTCGGACACGGTCCCCGGATCGGCCCGACACCGGCCGCTGGTGGGTCGGTCAGGCCGAGAGGGCGGCGAGGAACGGCTCGACGGCGACCGTGGTGGCGCCGAGTCGCCCGACCTCGGCCGGCACGTGGCCGTCCGAGGAGATCACGAGCACCGGCACCGAGGCCGGGACCGCCGCGACCTCCCGCAGAAGGAGCGCCTCCACCGCCTCGCCGGGCTCGGTGAGCACCGCCCGGACGCCGGGACGCCCGAGCTTGGCCGGGGGCTCGAGGTCGTCGCCGAGGAACACGGCGACGAGATCGCACCGGTACCGGGCGTGGAGCGCGCGCAGGGACGCCACGAGGTGCTTGCGCTGCTCGCTCACCGGTTCGTCCGGCCAGGCGTCGCGCGCCGCCGGCGAGGCGTCGACGACCACGACGAGCCGTGGCGTGCGCAGGATCGCGTCGATCCCCTCGGCGGTGTCGGCCCGCATGCCGACCGGGATCCGGGGCGCGGGCCGCGGGCCGACGGGCGCGGCGGCGCGCGGCGCAGCGGGTCGGTCGGTTGCCGTCGGTCCGGCCACCACCGGCGCCGCTCGCGTCGGCGCCACCTCGGGCGGGGTCAGCTCGTCGAGCCGAGCGCTGAGCCGTCGGGCCAGCGATGCCGCGTCGGCGAGCGCGATGCGTTCGTGGGCGGGCAGTCGACCGCGCTTGGTCTCCTCGATCTCGAGTTCGGCGGCCCGGGCACGATCCACGGCCGTCGCCCGGTCGGCGTCGGCCTGGGCGAGACGCCGCTCGAAGGACGCGAGCTCGGCCGCGAGCTCGGTGATGCGGGCGGTCGCCTCCTCGAGTTCCCGCCGCGTCCCGGCCATGCGGGCCTCCGCTTCGGCCCGCTCCTCGCGCACCCGGTGCTCGGCGCTGCGGACACGGCGCTCCGCGTCCTCGCCGGCGCTCCTCGCCCTTTGGACGGCCTCATCGGCCTGCTCGGCGCGCGCGTTCGCTGCGTCGGCCGCCGACCGGGCCCGACCCAGATCCGCCTCGGCCCGTGCGGACCGCTCCCGCAGTGCCGCGAGTTCCTCCCGGGCCCGTCGCGCGCCCTCCTCGGCCTGCTCGGCCATCTCGAGCGCGGCGCGGATCTCGTCCCCCTGGTCGTCCGGGGTCGTCGCGACCGCGGCGGGCGCACCGCCGAGATCGATCGCGCACGCGGCGCCGAGGCCGTAGCCCCAACCGGTCGGCCGTGACGCGTAGAGCGCCGACACGAGCACGGGGAGGGTCCCGACGGCCGCGGCCTCGCGCACCCGGTCGAGCGCGCCCTCGACCGACCAGCCGTCGAGCGCGTCGATCGCGCGCGGGTCCTCGAGGAAGCGGGTGCTCACCGAACGACGGAAGGACGCGTCCTGATCGATCGCCCGCCGCAGCGCGTCGTCGGACGCCGCGAGCACGAGTTCGTCGCCGAACCCGTCGTCGGCCGCGAGCCCTTCGGGCGCCGCCTCGAGATCGACGAGCACGTCAGCCGCGACGCCGAGCAACGGTGCGAGCAGATCGGAGGGCACGGGCGGCACCGTCGGTTCCACGCGCACCGCGCCGCCGTCGGTCATCGGTTCAGGCTGCCCCGGCTGCGTCGTCACCGGCGTCGAGCACCTCGATGCGGTCCCCGGTCGCCCGGCACCACCGACACTCGACCGACTCGATCGACTCCTCCACGACCTCGACGGCCTCGACCTCGAGATCACCACCCACCGTGAAGTGGTGGTACTCCCGGGTCCGACGGCTGATCGCCACGTCGAACCGGGTGAGGTTGCCGCAGCCGGTGCAGCGGTAGCGGGTGGCAGCCATGGTGCGGCGATCCTACGGGGGTCGGACCCGCCCACCCGCGGACCGTGCGGGCCCACCGAGCGCCCACCGCCGGTGGCCGGCGTACCGAACACCTGTTCGCTAGTGTGCCCTCCGTGACCGCGCTCACCCCGAGGCTCCCCATCACGGCCCACGACGCATCCACCCCCGGGCGCGCCCCGCTCGCCGTCCAGCAGTCCTTCGACGCGCTCGGCACGCCGCTCGCCGAGGTGACCTTCGTGGTCCTCGACCTCGAGACAACGGGCACCTCCGCCGCCGAGTGTGCGATCACCGAGGTCGGCGCGGTGCGGTACCGCGGCGGCGAACGCCTCGGCACGTTCCAGACCCTCGTGAACCCCGGGGTGCCGATCCCGCCGACCATCACGGTCATCACCGGGATCACCGAGGCGATGGTGCTGCCGGCGCCGCCCATCGAGGAGGTGCTGCCCGCGCTGCTCGAGTTCATCGGTGGCGCGGTGATCGTCGGGCACAACGTGCGCTTCGACATCTCGTTCCTCGACGCAGCGCTCGATCGCGCCGGGTACCCGACGCTCGCGAACCGCCGGGTGGACACCCTCGGGCTCGCGCGTCGCCTCGTGCGCGACGAGGTGCACGACCTCAAGCTCGGCACCCTTGCGCGTCACCTCGGGGTCGCCGAGACCCCGTGCCACCGGGCGCTCGCGGACGCGCAGGCGACCGCCGAGGTCCTGCATGCGCTCCTCGAGCGTGCGGGCACGCTGGGTGTGCTCGGCCTCGACGACCTCCTCGAACTGCCCACGATCAGGGCGCACCCGTCGGCGTCCAAGCTGCGCCTCACGGCCGGACTCCCCCGCGAGCCGGGCGTGTACGTGTTCCGCGACCGCACGGGGCGGGTGCTCTACGTGGGCAAGGCCACGAACCTCCGGGCCCGGGTCCGCTCGTACTTCGGAGGCGACGACCGCCGCAAGGTTCCACAACTCCTGCGGGAGACCGAACGGATCGACCACATCCGGTGCGCCGATCCGCTCGAGGCCGAGATCCACGAACTCCGTCTGATCCGACGCCACGAACCCCGGTTCAACCGGGTCGGCAAGGGCTGGCGCGCGTACGCGTACCTCAAGCTGACCGTGGCGGAACGGTTCCCGCGCCTCACCGTCGTCACCGAGGCCCGACCCGACGGGTCCGTGTACCTGGGGCCGTTCCGCTCGCGACGCAGCGCCACCGCCGTGAAGGAGGCGATCGAGGCGGCCGTGCCGTTGCGCCGCTGCACCGACCGCATCGCCCGCCACGCACCGATCACCTGCGACACGCCCTGCGCACCCGCCCAGCTCGGGGTCGCCGCGTGCCCGTGCCGCGGCGAGACGACCGAGGACGACTACCGGGCGATCGTCGAGCGGGCGGTCGTCGCGCTGCGGAGCGACCACCGCGCCCTGCTCGGCCCGCTCGAGACCCGGATGGCCGCGCTGAGCGAGCAGGAGCGCTTCGAGGAGGCCGCCGCGACCCGCGACCGGCTCGCGACGCTCTCGCGCGCGCTGCGTCGCGTCCGCACGATCGAGTGGCTGCGCCGCGCCGGTCGACTGCGCATCGAGACCCCCGCCGGCGTGCGCGACTTCGACGGCGGCCACCTGTGCATGGCTGCGACCCCGCGTCTCGACGGCACCGACCCGGATCCGGATCGGGTCGACGTCGCGCCGCTCCCCCTCGGGCAACCGCCCACCCGCGACGAGATCGACGAGCTGCTCGCCGTCGCCCGGTGGCTCGACCGGGAGTTCGACGCCGGACGGATCCGACTCCTCGAGGCGACGGGCTGCGCCGCGTCGGCCTGCTCCGGGCCGTTGCCCGCCTACGCGCCCGTGTCGCGCGGCGGGATCCGCCGGGGGCGCTGAGCCCCGTCGCGATCCGGCACGCCGCTCGTGCGTCGGGCGGACGCGGGCACCGCATCGGCCGGGGCCGTCCCGCCCGGGCGCGGTGCGCCGGAGCGGGGTGCCTCCGACGCCGCCCGCGTGTTCGCCGCCGCGCGGTGCAGGAGTCGCCAACCGCCGTCGAGCGCCAGCGTGACGATCCCGGCGGTGACGAGCGCCCAGATCGGCAGCCACAGGGCCATGCGGAGGTACCGACCGGAACCCGAACCGGTGATCACGTCGATGAGGTTGTTCGTCGACAGGAGCCCGATCGCCCGCGCGATGTAGAGGGAGATCGCACCACCCACGAGCACCGCGACGGCCCACACCCCGATCCGCACCGCGAGCGGGAACCCCGGGGTGCCTGCGGTGGCGGCGGGGGCCGCTCGCCGCCGTTCGGCGCGGGTACCGGCCGCCGGGCCCGGGGCCGTCACGGAGCCGGGTGCGCGCAGGGTGCGCCCACAGCCCGAGCACGAGAAGGTGGAGCCCGGCGCGACCCCGTCCATCGCGTGGCGGGTCGAGCAGGCCGGGCACTGGAGCGCGCGGGCCACTATTGCTCCTCCGCGTGCGCCGTGCTCACGGCGACGAGGCGTTCGAGCGCCGTCGCCGCCCCGCCGTCGTCGAGGGCGGCCGCGGCGAGTTCGAGGCCCCGCGCGAAGTCGGCGGCCGCGCCAGCCACCACGAGCGCCGCTGTCGCGTTGAGCAGGACGACGTCGCGCACCGGTCCCGCCTCACCGTCGAGCACGCGACGCGCCATCGATGCGTTGTGGGCCGGGTCACCCCCGACGAGCGCGTCACGGGTCACCCGGGCGATGCCGAGCTCCGAGGGGTCGAGGAGCGAGGTGTGGAACTCGCCGTCGCGCAGCTCGCGCACCGTCGACACGTCGGTCGTCGTGAGTTCGTCGAGCCCGTCGTGGCCGAAGAAGACCATCGCCCGGGTCGTGCCGAGTTCGGCGAGCGTGCGGATCACCCGGTCGGCCATGCCCGGATCGGCCACGCCGACGACCTGGCGCCGCACCCGGGCCGGGTTCGCCAAGGGTCCGAGGAAGTTGAAGGTCGTGGGGACGCCGAGTTCACGCCGGGGCCCGGCCGCGAACCGGAGCGCCGGGTGGTAACGCGGCGCGAAGAAGAATCCGATGCCCGCCTCCCGCACGCAGGCGGCGACACCGGCGGGTGGGATGTCGAGGACGACGCCGAGCGCCTCGAGGAGGTCGGCCGAGCCGCAGGCCGACGAGGCCGCCCGGTTGCCGTGCTTGGCGACCCGCACCCCGGCTCCGGCGACCACGAACGCCGCGAGCGTCGAGATGTTGAAGGTGTGGGACCGGTCACCACCCGTGCCGCAGGTGTCCACGATCACGCCGTCGGCGCCCTCGGGATCGAGAGGCACGGGGGTCGCGACCTCGAGCATGGTGCGGATGAGGGTCGCGATCTCGACCGGCGCCTCCCCCTTGGCACGCAGCAGTACGGCGAACGCGGCGATCTGGGCGTCGGTCGCCTCACCCGCGAGGATCGTGCCGAAGGCGGGTCCGAGGACCTCGGGAGCGAGGTCCTCCCGGCGCATGAGGGCGCCGAGCACCTCGGGCCACTCGGTGGTCACGTCGTCACCCTGCATCCTGAGGCCGCGACCGGTCGCGACGAGGCGTGGGGGCGATCACTCACGATCGGCGAGCCTACCCGGGGGTCATCGACCGCCCGGGCCGGTCGCGCGGAGCGCCGTCGATCAGTCGGCGATCTTCTGGGCCGCCCGCCGACGCCGGCGGATGAGCTTGCGCCGCTCGTGCTCGTCGAGACCGCCCCAGATCCCGTCCTTCTCCCGGACGGACAGTGCGTACTCGAGGCACGGCTCGGCGACGGGGCAGGAGGCGCAGAGCTCGCGTGCAGCGACGTCGGAACCGACGACCTCGGGATCCGGGTGGAACACCGACGGGTCCACCCCGCGGCACTCGGCGTCGACCCACCAGCCGCTGCCCGGCTTCACCGCGATCACGACTCGTCGCATCGTCGCACTCATTCCACTACCCCCTCGGCGTGACGTTGACCTCCAACGTGCGCCTACCTTCGGTCGGTTCCCGGACGGACCTGAGCGGAATTTCGGACGGATCGGTCATCCCGGCCGCCGGGCCCGCCCCCGACCCGGCCGGAACGGACCGTTCCCGGCCCCCGGCCGCCCCAGACCGGACCGGACCGACCGAGCCGGTACGGTAGGGCCCGTGAACGTGCTCCGTCGGGAGGCCTTCGGCCGTGGCGCCCTCGTGGCGGTGGCGATCCTGGCCCCCTTCGCCGCCATCGTCCTGGTGCTTGACCGGGCCGGGGTCGACGTCGAGCGGCTCGGGGCCCTCCTGTTCCTCGTCGCCGTCGGGGCCTTCGTGGTCGCCGGACTCGTCGCCGGCCACCGGGCCACCGACGCCCCCTTCAGCAACGGGTTCGCCGCCGGGGTGGGCGCCGCACTGCTCTGGACCGTGGTCTGGGCGTGCATCTGGGTGCTGCGCAAGGCCGTCGGCACCTCGGCGAGCGTGAACGCCGGGGGCGGGATCGTGCTGCAGTTCGCCACCATGCTGCTCATCGCCGGAGGCTGCGGTCTGCTCGGCGGCGCGATCGGCGCGAGACTCCACCCTCGCGACGGCGAGTAGGTCAGGCGACCGCGTCCGGGCTCGACCCGGCCGAGGAACGTCCGGACTCCGCAGGGCATGGTGCTGGGTAACACCCAGTCGGGGCGACCCGCAGGAAAGTGCCACAGAGAGCAGACCGCCGATGGCGGGGGCGACCCCGCACAGGTAAGGGTGCAACGGTGCGGTAAGAGCGCACCAGCGTCCGGGGTGACCCGGACGGCTCGGCAAACCCCACCAGGAGCAAGGTCAGACAGGGGGAGGGCGGCCCGCCCGTTGACACCCCCGGGTGGACCGCTGGAGTCGACGGGTGACCGTCGACCGAGATGGATGGTCGCCGGGGCGCGCGAGCGCCTCACAGAATCCGGCGTATCGA
>JBJTWK010000014.1:0-4362 GCA_046081705.1 Actinomycetes bacterium
ATACCCGGGCAGCGGCTGCTCGCCGCTGTGGAACAGGTGCACGGACGCGCCGCCGCGGCGCGCGAGGTTGTCGGCCACACTCACCCCGGTGGCCCCGCCGCCGACGACCGCGACCGTGGCCGCGGCGGCGAGTCGGTCCGCCGCGTCGCGCGTCAGGGCCTCGACCTCGGAGATCCCCTCGACGCGGTCGTGGCGCCAGAAGCCGTTCGAGGTGCCGGTCGCGACGACGAGCACGTCGAAGGGTTCGACCGTGGTCGTCCCGTCGACCCGCTCGACGGTGACCGTGCCCGCGTCGAGGTCGCTCGCCATGATGCGACCGTGGACCGTGCGGACCCGGTCGAGGTGGCGGAACCGACGGTGCGGCACGACGTACGTGCGCTGCCAGCGCGGCGGATCCGTGAGTCGGGTGCCGAGTTCCTGGCCGCTGACGAGGGCGGGCCGGGTGGAGACGCCGACGACGTCGGCCACCCGCGTGAGTCGGAGCGCGATGAGCATGCCGGTGTCGCCGAGACCGGCGACCACGACCCGGGGTCGCGGCGACCCGCTCACCGCTCGTCCCCGCCCCGCTGCGTCCGTCACGGGGGTCACGGTACGCGAGCGGCGGGGGTGCCGGCCGCACCCGCCGCCCCGGCGGTCGGTAGCCTGCGCCGATGATCAGGATCGCGGACGACGGTGCGGTGCGCACGATCACGCTCGACCGGCCGGAGGCCCTCAACGCGTTCGACACCGCGCTCTACCGGGCGGCGGGCGCGGCCCTCGACGCCGCCCGGGGCGATGACGCCGTGAAGGTCGCCATCATCACCGGCGCGGGTCGGGCCTTCTCGGCCGGTCAGGACCTCAAGGAACTCGAGCGCATCGCGAGCGGCGAGGCGTACGAGTCCGGGTTCCCGGCGCTCCTCGACGCGCTCGGCGCCTTCGACAAGCCGCTCATCGCCGCGGTGAACGGGGTGGCGGTCGGCATCGGCTTCACGATGCTCGCCCACTGCGACCTCGTGTTCGTGGCCGAGGGTGCACGCATGCGGACCCCGTTCGGCGAGCTCGGCGTGCCGCCCGAGGCGGCGTCCTCGTGGCTGTTCCCGCAGCGGGTCGGCTGGCAGCGGGCCGCCCACATCCTCATGGCGAACGCCTGGGTCTCCTCCGAGCAGGCCGTCGAGTACGGGATCGCGCTCGAGCGGGTGCCGGACGACGCGCTCATGGCGCGCGCCCGCGCCGAGGCGGCCCACATCGCGGCGGCGCCGCTCGCCGCGCTGCGGGCGATCAAGACGACGATGCTCGACGGCCAGCGGGAGCAGGTCGCGGCCGCCCGCCGGCGCGAGGATCGGGCCTTCGCCGCCACCTTCGGGTTCGATCCGGCGGTGCTCGGCGACTGAACCTCGCCCACCGTCGCGCCCGCGACAGGATGGTGGCGACGACCGACCACGGAGGACCGACGATGACGACGACGACGTTCGGGGTGGCGGGTATGACCTGCGGCCACTGCGAGGCCGCGGTCGCGAAGGAGGTCGGGCGCGTGAGCGGCGTGACGGGGGCGGTCGCGAGCGCGGAGTCCGCCACGGTGATCGTGACGAGCGAGGGCCCGGTGGACCGTGCGGCCGTCGCCGCCGCGGTCGTCGAGGCCGGGTACGAGCTCGCGGGCTGAGGTCCCCGGTGGTCGAACTCTGGATGCTCACCTTCCCGCCCCCGGGCGCGGCCGGCCTCCTCGCGGAGTTCGCCGAGACCGCGGGCTGGGACGGCGTCGTGTTCGCCGACACGCAGAACCTCGCGGCCGACGTCTACGGCTCGCTGTGCCTCGCCGCGGCCGCGACCTCGACGCTGCGGCTCGGGACCGGCGTCACGAACCCGGTGACCCGCCACCCGGCCGTCACCGCCTCGGCGATCGCGACGGTGCAGGCCGCATCCGGCGGTCGGGCGGTGCTCGGCATCGGGCGGGGCGACTCGTCGCTCGCGCACATCGGTCGGGATCCGGAGCGGGTCGACGCGTTCGAGCGGTACGTCGAACGGGTGCAGGCCTACCTCCGAGGTGAGCCGGTCGACCTCGGCGACGGGGTGACGAGCCGGAACGAGTGGATCGGGACGCTCGCCCAGCCCAAGGTGCCGGTCGACGTCGCCGCGACGGGCCCGCGGGTCATCGGCATCGGGGCGCGGCTCGCCGAGCGCGTGACGTTCGCGGTCGGCGCGGAGCCCGAGCGGGTGGCCGCCGCGATCGCGACCGCCCGACGCGCCCGCGAGGAGGTCGGGCTCGATCCGATGGGCGTGTCGCTCGGTGCGTACGTCAACGTCGTGACGCACCCCGACCTCGCGACGGCGCGCACGATGGTCCGGGGTGGACTCGGTTCGTTCGCCCACTTCTCGGGCATGCCCGGCGCCCCCACCATCGAGGGTCCGGACGCCGCGGTGTACGGCGCGCTCACCACCGGGTACGACATGGCCCGCCACGGCTCGACCGGTGCCGCGCACCAGGCCGCGCTCCCGGACGAGTTCGTCGACCGGTTCGGGGTGGTCGGGCCGAGCGCCGACGTGACCCGCCGTCTGCGCGAGCTCGTGGAGCTGGGTCTCGACCGGCTCGTGGTGATCGGCGGTTCGCGCGACGTCGATCCGGGTGAGTTGCTCGCTGCGAACCGGCGGCTCATGGCCGAGGTCGCGCCGGCGCTGCGCGGGTCCGTCTAGGGCGCGTCGAGCCCGAGCCGGGCGAACTGCTCGTCGGGAGCCTCGACCTCGGCCAGCGCGGTCCGCAGCAGGTCGAGCATCTCCGCCTCGAGGCGGGAGCCCGCGAGGTTGCACTGCTCGTCGGGGTCCTCGCCGAGGTCGTAGAGGTGGTGGCGGCCGACGATGTGCTCGCCGGCCGCCCACAGCGGGCGACGGTCGCCGGGTTCGAACGGCTGACGCAGCACCGGCACCTCGGAGCCCGGCATGGTGTCGAGCCACGCGCGGCGATCCGGCGCGGGGAGGGTGTCGAACTCGGTCCAGTGCACCGGCATGGTGGACCAGCGGTTCGACCACATCGACAGGGGCGCGTTCGTCCCGACCGGGGCGCGGGCGTACTTGCGCGTGCCGTCGGTGACCTGCACCCAGTTTCCCCACACCCCGCCGATCGCCCACTCGCGCACGCTCGCGGCCCCGCCGGTGAGCAGGGGTCCGAGCGACACGCCGTGCGTGCGGTGGTCGACCGTCACATCGAAGACGTCGGCGATCGTGGCGAAGAGGTCCACGCTCGTCGTGAGCGCGTCGCAGTGACCACCGCCCGGCCGACCGGGCCAGTGCACGAGCAGCGGCATGTGGCCGAGCGGCTCGAACTGCGGCACGCCGGGTTTGCCCCACAGGTCGCGCCCGTCCCGGACGTCGCCGAGGTAGTGGCCGTGGTCCGTGCAGACGATGAGGGCGGTGTCGGCCCACAGGTCGCGCTCGTCGAAGGCGTCGAGGACGAGTCCGAACCAGTGGTCGATCATCGACACCTTCGCGCCGTAGTTGGCGCGCAGGTGGCGCGCCTCACGCTCGGTGAGTTCCCCCGCGGACACGCCGCCGTCGAGGTAGGGCGGCCAGATCATCCACTCGTCGGCCCACGGCTCGTCCTGGTACCGGCTCGCCCACGGTTCGGGGGTGTCGAACGGTTCGTGCGGGTCGAACTCGTCGACGAGGAGGAACCACCGGTCGTGGTGCGGGGTCGCCTCGCGCAGGAATCGGGCGGCCTCCCGCATCGTGCGGGGGCCCGGGTAGTCGGCCTCCTCGCGGAAATGCGTACGGGACAGGTCGGCCCCGGTGGTGTGGGTGCGCGTGCCGAAGGTGCGGGCGAAGTGCCAGCCCTGCCGGTTCGCCGGCATCGCCGGGGTGCCGATCCACGATGGGTCGGCGTACGTGCGCCACGGGTCGCCCTCGTGGCCCCGCTCGTACGACCAGGCCGTGAAATCGGTGTGGTAGTTCTCGCCGCCCGCCTCGAACAGGTGCGGGTGGTCGGTCACGAGGCACGACGTCACGCCGGCCCGGCGCAACCGTCGGGTGATCGGCTGCTCCCACGCCTCGATCGAACCCCACGGGCGCCACAGGAAGTCGAGCGAGCCGACGAGCAGGTCGTGGCGGGCGGGGATGCAGGGCAGCGATCCCGTCACGTGGCGATCGAACCGGGTCGCGTGCGCACGGGCGAACCGATCGAGGTTCGGCGTGTCGAAGTCGGTGCCGCCGTAGCACCCGAGGTCGTGGCGGTTCAGCGAGTCGAGCAGCACCACACAGACGTTCGTCGGGGTCCCGTGCGGCGCCGTCACGGAGGCGACGCTAGTGCTCAGCGGTCGAGCACGCTCACGACCTCGACGTGCGCGGTGTGCGGGAACGGGTCGAGCGGGGTCGCGCGGGTGAGGTCGAACCCGAACC
>JBJTWK010000015.1:0-39413 GCA_046081705.1 Actinomycetes bacterium
GGCCCGCACCGCGGCGGCCGGCGCGACGCCGTCGCCGAAGATGCCCCGCCAGGCCATCGGGATCTCCGAGTGCTGCGCGTCGAACTGCGAGCCCGGCCACTCGACCGGCGTGATCGCGTCGACGAGCGGGTGCTCCGGCGCGAGCACCATGTAGGTGGCGCCGAAGAGCGTGTCGGGTCGGGTGGTGAACACCGTGATCCCGAGATCGGTGTGCCCGTCGACCCCGAAGGTCACCTCGGCACCCGTGCTGCGGCCGATCCAGTTCCGCTGCATCAGCTTGATGGAGTCGGTCCAGTCGAGCAGGTCGAGGTCGGCGAGGAGTCGCTCCGCGTACGCGGTGATGCGCATCATCCACTGCTTGAGCGGACGGCGGAACACGGGGAAGTTCCCGCGCTCGGACCGGCCGTCGGCGGTGACCTCCTCGTTGGCGAGGACCGTCCCCAGCCCGGGGCACCAGTTCACGGGCGCCTCGGCGACGTACGCGAGCCGGAACGAGTCGACGACCTGGCGCCGACCGAGGCCCCCGAGGTCCGACCAAGGGGCGGCGGCCCCGTGCTCGGTCGCATCCCGGGTCCCCGCCTCGAACTCGGCCACCAGTTCCGCGATCGGGCGGGCCCGGTCGGCGGCCGCGTCGTACCAGGCGTTGAAGATCTGCAGGAAGATCCACTGCGTCCAGCGGTAGTAGGCGACGTCGGTCGTCGCGACCCCGCGTCGGGGGTCGTGGCCGAGGCCGAGGGCGCGCAGTTGGCGCTGCATGTTGGCGATGTTCGCCTCGGTGGTGACCCGCGGGTGCTGCCCGGTCTGCACCGCGTACTGCTCGGCCGGCAGGCCGAACGCGTCGTAGCCCATGGCGTGGAGCACGTTGCAACCGGTCATCCGCCGGTACCGCGCGTACACGTCGGTGCCGATGTAGCCCAACGGGTGGCCCACGTGGAGCCCGGCCCCGCTCGGGTACGGGAACATGTCGAGCACGTAGAGCGGTGTCCGATCGGCCATCGCTTCGAAGCCCTCGGCGAGCCCGCCGCTCGGGTTCGGAGCCCAGAACGTGCGCTCCGCCTCCCAGCGGTCCTGCCACGCGCGCTCGATCGATGTGGCGAGTGCGGCGTCGTACCGGGCGCGCGGCGTGCGGTCGGAGGCGGGGGTGTCGGTCATCGGGCGCCGAGCGTACCGGCGGTGCCCCATCGACCCTGCTCCGTGACGGTCGGCCCGACCCCTGCTGCTATCCTCCGGCGCTCTCGGGGCTGTAGCTCAGTTGGCAGAGCGCTTCCATGGCATGGAAGAGGTCAGGGGTTCAATTCCCCTCAGCTCCACTCCGGGACGCACCGAGCGGTGCGACCCCGACCCGGCCTCATCCTCCCCGGCTCCGGGGCCGGTGCTCCCGGCCCACCGGTACACTCCCCGCCCTATGCAGGGGCTCCGGGCGCTCGGACGGCGCGTCGTGCACGGCGAGGTCGTCGCCGGTCCCGCCGTCGCCGTCGGCCTCCTCGTCGCCGGACTCTCGTTCGCTGTGGAGGGCACCCTCGAGGCCGACGGCCTCACCCTCGGCATCCTCGCCACGATCGCGACGGTCGCCACGTTCCTGTTCGGTGTCCTGCTCGCCTTCACGATCGAGCGCACCCGCCTGCGCCTGAGCACCGTGCACGACTTCATCCGGCGCGCCGACGCGAACCTGCTCGCGATCCACCAGCTCGTCGAGGTCTTCCCGGAGCACCGGGAGGCGATCCGGGCCCGCATCGACGCGCAACTCATCGCGCAGATCGACTACCGCCTCGCCGAGTTCTCGTCATCGACGCCGACGTTCCTCGACCTCTCCCGGTCCGTCATCGCGCTCGAACCGAGCACGCCCCAGCAGGAGATCGCCTACTACCACCTGCTCCAGCAGACCAACGACATGTCGATGTCGCGCGCGCTCATGGAGGCCGCGATCGGCCAGTCGCTGTCCCGGCTCGAGTGGACGACCCTGCTGCTCCTGCTCGGCGTGATGCTGTCGATCATCGTGGAGCTGCCGAAGGGCTCGATCGTCGCGGCCGTGGTGGCCGGTGTCCTCGCCGCGACGCTCGTCGCACTCATGACGCTGCTGCGCAAGCTCGACCGCCTGCTGTGGCACGAGCGGGCATCCATCTGGGAACCGCAGAGCCGGCTGTTCCGGAACCTCGGCCTCCTGCCGTACGTGCCGCGCCACGTGATCGACGCCGGTCGCTTCACGCCGACCGGTCGGGTGCGGGTCGTGGACTACACGAGCGCCCACCCCGACCTCTCGGGGAAGGTCGTCACCGAGGTCGACTTCGGGTGATCGCGGCGGGGCGGATCAGCCCTGCACGAACATCGCGAGCAGCACGGTGCCGATGACGCACAGCGCGATGCCGACGCCCCGGAGCACGGGCCGCGGCGGCGTCGACACCTCGGGAACTGCGTGCGCCGCGTGCCCGTGACCGTCGTCGTGTCCGTGGCCGCTCATCGCCTCGTGCTGCTCGTGCCGCAGGGGTTCCGGGCGCATCCTGGGGACGGGGCCGGGACCGGAGCGGGAACCGGTGGGAGGTCCGTGACGGCCCGTCCCTAGACTCGCCCCCCTGTGATCGGCGTCGTGGACTACCGGGCGGGGAACGCCCCGAGCGTGATGTTCGCCCTCGCGCGCCTCGGACTCGACGCCCGCCTCGTGGCGACCGCGGTCGACCTCGCCGCAGTCGACCGCATCATCCTCCCGGGCGTCGGAGCCGCCCGCGCGACGATCGACTCGCTGGCCGGGACCGGCATGGTCGACGCGCTGCGGGGCGCCGCACTCGACGAGGGTCGACCGTTCCTCGGCATCTGCATCGGCCTCCAGGTGCTCTTCGAACGGTCCGAGGAGGGCCCGGCGGAGTGCCTCGGCTGGCTCCCGGGGGCGGTCGTGCGCTTCCCCGACTCGGTCCGGGTCCCCCAGATCGGCTGGAACCTCGTTCGGTTCACCCGCGAGCACGCCCTCACGGCCGGACTGCCCGCCGAGCCCTACTGCTACTTCGTCAACTCGTACCACGCGGTCCCCGCCGACCCGGCCGCCGTGCTCGGCACCACCGAGTACGCCCACGAGTTCTGCTCGGTCGTGGCGAGCGGCAACGTCGCGGCCACCCAGTTCCACGCGGAGAAGAGCGGCGAGGTCGGGCTGCGCATCCTCCGCAACTTCGCGACCTGGGACGGCGTCTGATGCTCACCAAGCGCCTCATCGCGTGCTTCGACGTCATCGGCGGGCGGGTCACGAAGGCCGTGCGGTTCCAGGACAACATCGACGTCGCACCCGCCGAGGACCTCGCACGGTCGTTGTACGACGATCAGATCGACGAGATCGTCTTCTACGACATCACGGCGAGCAGCGAGCGCCGCAAGATCGACCTCGACACCGTGCACCGGGTCGCCGAGCACGTCTTCGTGCCGTTCACGGTCGGCGGCGGGATCCGCGACATCGACGACATGTTCGAGGTGCTCAAGGCCGGCGCCGAGAAGATCAGCGTCGACTCGATGGCCGTGCGCGACCCCGAGATCATCCGGCACGGCGCCGAGGCGTTCGGTCGGCAGTGCATCGTGCTCTCGACGCAGGTCCAGCACGTGGGCGTACGGGACGGCATCCCGAGCGGCTACGAGGTCTTCATCGACGGCGCCCGCACCGCCACCGGCCTCGACGCGATCGACTGGGTGCGTCGGGGCGAGGAACTCGGAGCCGGCGAGATCGTCGTGAACAGCATCGACCGCGACGGCACCGGAGCGGGCTACGAGCTCGACATCACACGGGCCGTCGCCGACGCGGTGAACGTCCCGGTCATCGCGAGCGGCGGGGCCGGGACCGTCGAGCACATCGCCGACGGCCTCACCTCGGGCGGCGCGCAGGCGGCGATCATCTCGTCGATGCTCTACTCGCCGCGCCTCGACCACAACCCCAGCGTCCGGGAACTCAAGGACGCCCTCATCGCTCGGGGCGTCCCGATGCGACCCTGGGTCGCCTGACCCCGGCCCCGTCGCTCAGACGACGGGCGCGCCGGCCTCGCGCCAGATGGTCGGGGCGTCGCTCCAGAGGCGCTCGAGCGCGTAGTACTCGCGCGTCTCGTCGAGGAACACATGCACGACGAAGTCCCCGTAGTCCATGAGGACCCAGCCCGCGTCGTCGAGACCCTCGATGCTCGCCGGGGCGGACCCGTGGAGCACACGGACCTGCTCCTCCACCTCGTCCACGATCGCCTTGACCTGCCGACGGTTCGACGCGCTCGCCACGACGAACACCTCGGTGATGCCGAGGATGTCGCCGACGTCGAGGACGAGCACGTCGTTCGCCTTCTTCTCGGCCGCGGCCTCGGCCGCCGCGATGCCCCGTGCGTGACTGTCGAGCGGGGCGCCCGGTTCGCTCGAGGTCATGGAGTGGCCGCCTTCGGGTCGAAATCCGGACCGACGATGATCGTGATGTCGGTGATGCCCACGGCCCGTCCGGCCTTCCGGATCGAGCCGACCCCGACCGCGTCGAGGATGATCCGCGCCGCCCGGCGATCACGGTCCCGGTAGTAGACCACCTGCGTTGCACCGATCCCGAAGCCCGGCCAGTTCCCCGTGAGCCGCACGTCCGCGCCCACCGGCACGACCCGGGCCGCCACCGCCTGCGCGAGGCCCACCGTGCCGACCCCGTTGAGGATCTCGACCCGGGGCCGCGACCCGTCGATCCCGAGTCGGGCGTCGGGGAACATCCGCTCGACGAGCGCGGGCACCGAGGCGCTCCGGACCCGCAGCCGCTCGTCGCCGCTCGTCCCCACCGAATCGACCGGCAGCGTGTCGAACGACGGGCGGCCCGTCGTCGCCACCTCGATGAGCGGCCCGGCGAGTTCGGGGGCCGCGGCCCGGGTCGCCGCCGCGACCTCCGGGTCGCGGAGCCGGGCGAACCACGCGTCGAGCACCGCCTGCACCGTCACGAGGTGGTCGACCTCGCTCCCGTCCTCGTCGATCGTCAGCAGTCGGAGCGCCTCCTCCGCCGAGACCCGGACCGGACCGGCCGGGGTCTCGGGGCGGGACCCGCCCGCCGGCACCACGTCGTTGGGCAGGTCGACCGTGAACGGCGCGGCCGGGGCGAGTGCCGAGGCCAGCGACGCGTCGCCACCGAGGATCGGCGCCCCGGTGCGCACCCCGGTGAGGTTCTGCACCGTGGTCGCGAGGAGTTCGGCGGTGCCGAGGGCCGGCACCTGGCCGAGCGTCCGGATGCCGAGCGATGGGACCTCGACCTGGGTCGCTGCCGGCACGAGGAGCACGGAGCCGTCGTCGCCCGTCCGGCCGAGGACGAGGATGACGTCGGCGGATCCCTCGATGGTCGTGTGCCCGAGGAGCGCTGCGGTCCGCTGGAGCGCGGGCAGGCCGGCACCGGCCCCGCCGGTCCCGGCGTCGGCGTCGGTCCGTCGCAGCCACACCCCGACGCCGACGAGCAGCGCCAGGACCACGACGATGGAGGGCATTGCGATGAGCCAGAACCGCCGGCGTTCGGCCCGGGTCTGCCGACGGGCCCGTTCGGCGGCTCGGCGCCCACCCCGGTCGGCGGGCCCGGGGTCGGCACCGGCTCCTGGGCCGCGGGCGTCCGTCGGCTCCGCCGACGGGTCGCGATCGGGCGAGGGGCCGTCGGTACCGGCACGCAGGGCCCGGCGCTCGGCCCGGGTGAGGGGTCGGTCGACTCCCGCCGGCGGCGCGTCCGTCATCGGTGCGGAGTGTAGATGCCGTGTTCGTGCAGGTGGTGCGCGACGGGCTCGGGGACGAGGCCGTCGATCGATGCCCCGGCGGCGATCCGGTCGCGGATCCCCGTCGAGGACACATCGATCCGAGGGATCGGCACGTGCTCGACCCGCCACCCCGCCCCGGGGGGCTCGGCCCGCTCGCCGTCGCGCTCGACGACCACGATCGTGGCGAGGTCACGGGTGTCGTCGAGGCGGCGCCAGGTCCCCATGTTCGCGACCGCGTCCGCCCCGAGGATCAGGAACAGCTCGCGGCCCGGTGCCGCGAGGTCCTCGAGGGTGTCCGCCGTGACCGATGCCGTCGCGCGCCGCACCTCGACGTCGCTCACCTCGAGGCCGTCGATGCCGGCCACCGCGAGGCGCGCCATCTCGAGGCGCGCGGCGGGCGGCGCGACGACCCGTCCTCGCTTCTGCCAGGGGTCACCGGCCGGGACGACGAGCACCCGGTCGAGCCTGAGGTGCTCCCGGACGGCCCGGGCCGCCGCCACGTGACCCACGTGGATCGGATCGAAGGTGCCCCCGTAGACCCCGACCCGTTCCACCACGGCACCGAGGCTAGACGCCGTTCGCGTTCATCCCGCCGTAACAGTCCCGATATCCCCGGACCGTTCGCCGCCCGTACGGTGCCGGCCATGAGGTCTGTCGAGCCCGTCCCCGAGCCCGACCGCACGCCCGCCGTCCACGCGCTCATCCGCGTCTGGCTGCCGGACCGCCCCGGTGCGCTCGGCCTCGTGGCGTCCCGCATCGGTGCGATGCGCGGCGACATCGTCGGCATCGACGTGCTCGAGACCGGGGACGGCGTCGCCGTCGACGAGTTCGCGGTCGCCCTGCCCGACGACGCCGCCATCCCGCTCCTCGTGCGCGAGATCGAGCAGGTCGACGGCGTGTCCGTGGAGGAGGTCCGTCGGGTCGGCGAGTTCCCCGACCCGCGGGTCGACGCGCTCGACTCAGCGGTGATGATCTGCGAGGCCGTCTCGGCCAAGGACCTCTGGCTCCGCCTCGCCACACACACCAGGGCGGAGTTCCTCGCCGACTGGACGGCCGTGCTGGTCGAGGGCCGCATCGTGCTCGGCGACGGCCCGACCCCCTCGCCGCCGACGCTCGCGGCCTACGCGGCGGGTGCGAGCGAGTCGCCCGAGGTCCTCCGGGGTGCGGCCGGCCCCGCCGACCTCGCCGTCGCCGCCCTCCCGGACACCGACGTGGTGCTGCTCGTCGGTCGGGACGGCCACCCGTTCCGCCAGCGGGAGCGCCTCCAACTGCTGCGGCTCGTGCGGATCGCGGCCCGGATGCTCGACCTCCTCGCGCCGCGGGGCTGAGGACGGACGTCGCCGGCCGGCGCCCGGGTCGGGGCGTCACGGCCCGCCGTCGGTACGGTGCCTCCCGTGACCGTCGGCATCGTCGCCCTCACCCGGGACCTGCGGGTCCACGACCACCCCGCGCTCGCCGCGGCGGTCGCCGAGCACGACGCCGTCGTCGTGCTCTTCGTGGTCGACGACCGGGTGGCCGAGGTCGGGTTCCGACCGGCGAACCGCGCCGCTTTCCTCGTCGAGTCGCTCGCCGACCTCGACGCCTCGCTGCGCGACCGCAGCAACCACCTCGTCGTGCGCCACGGCACCTGGCACGAGGAGATCCTCCGGGTCGCCGCCGACACGGGCGCGACCGTCGTGCACTGCTCCGACGACGTGAGCGCGTTCGCCCGACGTCGGATCGATCGGCTCCGGGCCGCCGCCGCGCCGGTCGGCGTCGAGGTGCGCGCCCACCACGGCGTCACCGTGCTGCCCGCCGGCGCGGTCCGCCCCACCGGCGGCGACCACTTCAAGGTGTTCACCCCGTACTACCGCCAGTGGCTCGAGGCGCCGTGGCGCCCCGTGGCGTCGACCCCGAGACGGATCCCGGTGGTCGACGGGCTCGAGCCCGGTCCCCTCCCCGTGCTCGAAGACCTCGCGACCGGCCCCACCTCCCCGGCCCGCGTCGCCGGCGGCGAGACCGCGGCACGGGCCCGGTTCACCGTGTGGCGACGCCACGGCCTCGCCGGGTACGGCGACGCGCACGACGACCTGCCGGGGGCGGCGACCTCGCAGGTGGCCGCCTACCTCCACCTCGGCTGCCTGTCGCCACTCGAACTCGCAATCGGCGCACGGGGCCGGGAGGGTGCCGAGCCGTGGGTTCGCCAACTCTGCTGGCGTGACTTCTACCACCAGGTCCTCGCGGCCCGGCCGGACGCCTCCTGGGCCGACTTCAAGCACCGCAACGACCCGTGGATCGAGGACGATGCGGGCCTCGCCGCCTGGAAGACGGGCCGCACCGGGTTCCCGGTCGTCGACGCCGCGATGCGCCAGCTCCTGCACGAGGGCTACATGCACAACCGGGCCCGCATGATCGTGGCGTCGTTCCTCACCAAGGACCTCGGCATCGACTGGCGCGTCGGCGCCCGCCACTTCCTCGAGTGGCTCACCGACGGCGATCTCGCCAACAACAACCTCAACTGGCAGTGGACGGCGGGCACCGGCACCGACACGAACCCGCACCGCATCTTCAACCCGACCGTGCAGGGACAGCGCTTCGATCCGAAGGGCGTCTACGTGCGGCGCTACGTCGAGGAGCTCGCCGACGTGCCCGGCGGCGGGTCGGTGCACACGCTCGGCCCGCTCGAGCGGGCCGCGGTCGGGTACCCGGATCCGATCCTCGACCACCACGAGGCGATCGCCGAGTACCGCGCCCGACGCGGCGTCTGACGCCGTTCCCCTAGCCTCGACCCGTGGTCGAGATCCGAGACGCCCGACGCGGGGATCTGCGCTCGATCGCGCGCGTGCTCGCCGAGGCGTTCGACGACTCCCCCGTCACCCGGTGGATCGTGCCCGGCCGGCGACTGCGACCGACCGCGTTGCGAGCGTTCTTCGGCTCCGGCGCGCGCGATGCGTACCGCAACGGGCGCGTGTGGGTCGCCGCCGACGGGGGTCGGATCGTCGGCGCCGCGGTGTGGCTGCCCCCCGGCGCGTACCCGATGACCGCGGCCCGGGAACTGCGGACCTCGCTGCCGGTCCTCGCGTTGCTCCCCGTCGCGCCGCGGGCCCTGCGCCGGGCCCTGCAGTACCAGGCCGCCGTGGCCCGGGTGCATCCCCGTGACGAGCACTGGTACCTCGTCGCGATCGGGGTGGCCGTCGACCGCCGCGGCTCGGGCCTCGGCACCCGCCTGCTCGCCCCCGGTCTCGCCGCCGCCGACGCCGAGGGGCTCGGCTGCTACCTCGAGACCGAGAAGGAGCGGAACCTCCCGTTCTACGGGCGTCACCGCTTCGACGTGTCGCTCCACCTGCCCGAGCCCGTCACGACCTCACCGCAGGTGTGGTGCATGGACCGGCCGGCCGACTGAACGGCCCTCGCAGCGGTCAGACGTCGACGCTCGACGCGACGAACCGCTCGAGCTGGCGCAGGTTGCGGCACTCGTACACGCCGGCGCAGTGCACGCCGTACTCACCCACGATCGAGTCGCCGGTGTTCCAGTAGCCCTTGGGCTCCGGGTTGAGCCAGAACACCTTGCGGGCGCGCTCGGCGATCTCCTTGATCACCAGGGCCTGGGACGCGTGGTAGTTGTTGCGCGCATCGCCGAGGATGATCACCGTCGTCTTCGAGGTGACCTCACGCAGGTGACGGTCCCGGAAGATCTCGAACGCGTGCCCGTAATCGGAGTGCCCGTCGACCCAGACCACGTCGGCCTCGCTGTTCACGCGGTGCACGGCCTCGGTGATCTCGTCGGCCTCGTCGAAGAACCGCGTGACCTCGTCGATCCCGTCGATGAAGACCCAAGACCGCACCTTCGAGAACTGCCCCGCCATCGCGTACACGAACTGGAGCGTGAACCGGGCGAACGAGGCGACCGATCCGGAGATGTCGGCGATGACGAAGATGTCCGGCTTCGACGGCCGGGGGTTGCGGAACTTCGGCTCGGCCGGCACCCCGCCGTACGAGAGCGAGTGCCGCACGGTCCGGCGGAAGTCGAGCTGACCGCGCCGACGCCGCTTCCGGCGCTGCGCGAGCCGGGCGGCGAGCGCCCGGGTGAGGGGCTCGATGGCCCGCTGCAACTGCTGCATCTCCTCGCGGGAGGCGTGCATGAACTCGACGTCCTCGGGCAGCGGCTTCCGGAGGGTGCGGGCCATCGCCTCAACCCCGCGGTCGGCGACGAGCCGCTTGCGGATCTCGGCCTCGACCATCTCACGGAACTTCTTGATGCGCGCCTGCTGCTCCTCGGCGGCGAACCGCTCGGCGAGCGGGTCGTCCTCGGGGACCTGCCCGGACTCCTGGGCCGCCGCCATCATGCGGGCCTGCAGGGCCTCGAGGTCGAGTTGCCGCAGCGTGCGGTAGAGGTAGTAGGTGCCCCCCACGGGTCGACCCGGTTCCATGCCGGCGAACCGGCTCACGGCGAGCGCGGCGAGGTTGCGCTGCATCTGCTCGTCGGCCCGCATGAGCGCCTGCATGAGCATCTGCGCGAGGTCCTCGTTGCTCAGCCCGTCGCCGCTCCCGCCGCCGCCGGGCTGATCGCCCGCGCCGCCGCCCGGCGGGGGCTCCCCCGTCCCGTCGTCACCGGCATCGCCGCCGTCCTCGTCGCCCCCGATACCCGGGCTGTACATCGCGAAGTACACCTCGAAGACCGTCTCGAAGGCCTTCCAGTGCCGGTGCTGCTTCACGAGGGTCGCCCCGAGGACCGACTTCAGGGACTCCCGGTCCTCCATGGACACGAACTCGACCGCGCGCATGGCGTCGATGTTCTCGGTCATCGAGACCGGCAGGCCGGCCGCCCGCAGTTCGTGCACGAAGCCCTGGAGCACGTCGACGAGTTTCCCGGTGCCCACGACGCCCGGCGGCATCTCGAAGGCGTTGCGACTCATGACCTCGCCGAGCTTCGGGGACGTGAAGAGGGCGTCACGCACGCCGGATCACGCACGCTTCGGCCCGATCGACGGCCCCCCGTCGACCCCGAGCTCCTTGCGCGCCTTGGCGATGTCGGTCTGGTACTTCAGGAGCACGTGGAGCGTCTCCCCGATGATCTCCGGGTCGATCTCGTTGTGCCCGAGGTACAGCAGGGTCCGGGCCCAGTCGATCGTCTCCGAGATCGACGGCGCCTTCTTGATGTCGAGGCCCCGGATCGTGCGCGCGACCTGCGCCACCTGCTCGGCGAGCTTCTCGTCGATGTCGGGCACGCGCACGCGGATGATCTCCCGCTCGCGATCGAGGTCCGGGTAATCGACGTGGAGGAAGAGGCACCGCCGCTTGAGCGCCTCCGACAACTCGCGGGTGTTGTTCGACGTGAGCATCACGATCGGCCGCTGCCGCCCCTTGATCGTGCCGAGTTCAGGGATGGAGACCTGGAAGTCGGAGAGCACCTCGAGGAGGAGCGCCTCGGTCTCGACCTCCACCCGGTCGACCTCGTCGATGAGCAGGACCACCGGCTCCTCGGAGCGGATCGCCTCGAGCAGCGGACGCTCGAGCAGGAACGAGTCGGAGAAGATGTCGGTCTCGACCGTCGCCCAGTCCCGCTCGTGCTCGCGATCGGCCTGGATGCGCAGCAACTGCTTCTTGTAGTTCCACTCGTAGAGCGCCCTGGCCTCGTCGAGGCCCTCGTAGCACTGGAGCCGGATGAGGCGCGACCCGGTGACCTCGGCGACGGCCTTGGCGAGTTCGGTCTTGCCCACGCCGGCCGGTCCCTCGACGAGCACCGGCTTCTCGAGCCGGTCGGCGAGGAACACGACCCCGGCGATGTCGGTGTCGGCGAGGTAGTCGACCCTGCGGAGCCGCTCGACGACGTCGGGCACGGATGCGAAGCGTTCGGCCATGTCAGGTCCTCACTTGCCCGTCGCCCCAGACGACGTACTTGTAGGTGGTCAGCTCGCGTGGCCCCATGGGCCCGCGGGCGTGGAGCTTCTGGGTCGAGATGCCGATCTCGGCCCCGAACCCGAACTCCTCGCCGTCGGTGAACCGGGTCGAGGCGTTGACGATCACCGCGGCGGCATCGACCTCACGGGTGAAGCGACGGGCCGCATCGAGATCGGTGGTCACGATCGCTTCGGTGTGCCCGGAACCGTGTCGGTTCACGTGCTCGATCGCCGCGGTCAGGTCGGTCGCGACGGCCACGCTCATCTCGAGGTCGAGGAACTCGCGACCGAAGTCCTCCTCGGTGGCGGGCTCGATCGAGTCGACGATGGACCGGGCCGCCGGGTCACCGACCAGTCGGACACCCGCCCCCTGGAGGTCCGCCGCGATGCGGGGCAGGAACACGTCGGCGACGCCGGCGTGCACGACGAGCGACTCCGCCGCGTTGCACACGCTCGTGCGCTGGGTCTTCGCGTTCATCACGATGGCGGCGGCCCGCTCGAGATCGGCGGCCGCGTCGACGTAGACGTGGCAGTTGCCGTCGCCGTCGATGATGACCGGCACCGTCGCGTTGTCCCGGATGCTCTGGATGAGGGCGGGGCCTCCGCGCGGGATGAGGCAGTCGACGTACTCGGTGAGCTGCATGACCCCGACGGCGGTCTCGTGCGACGGGTCGTCGACGAGGACGAGGCAGTCCTCGGGCAGGCCCGCGGCGGCGAAGCCCGACCGGAGCGCGGCCGCCACGGCGAGGTTCGACCGCAGGGCGGTGCCGGAGCCGCGCAGGATGGCCGCGTTCCCGGACTTCAGGCAGATGCCGGAGGCGTCGGAGGTCACGTTCGGCCGGTTCTCGTAGATGATCGCCACGACGCCGAGGGGCACCCGAACCCGAGAGATCTCGAGTCCGTTGGGCCGCTTCCAGCCGTCGATGACCTCGCCGACCGGGTCCGGCAGGCCGGCGACCTGGCGAAGGCCGGCGGCCATGGCGGCGAGGCGGGCGTCGGTGAGGCGCAGTCGGTCGAGCGGGCCGGGCGCCATGCCGTCGGCCTCGGCCGCCGCGAGGTCGAGCGCGTTCGCCTCCCGGATCGGGCCCGCATGGGCCTCGAGGTGGTCGGCGGCCGCCCGGAGGGCGTCGTTCTTCGCACCGGTGCTGGCGGTCGCCAGGACCCGGGCGGCGTCCCGGGCCCGACGCCCGAGGTCGGTGACCGAGGCGGGGCGGGACATGGGGGCGGAGTGTAGTGGTGGGTCCGCGCGGGCCCTCCACCGACCACGGCCGCACCGTCGTCGCCCGGGCCGTGGGCCGCATCGGCGCGCGCCCGGTGCTCGGCCGCCGTCGGACCGGTCCCGGCGTGAGGGGCATCGGGTCGGGGTACCGGCGAGGGTGCGGCAGCGCAGGGGTACCGGCGCGGGATCGACCCGCAGACGCGACGAGGGGCCGGGCGTACGCCTCGGCCCCTCGTCGGCGCTCTTCCCACCTTGGGTCCGATGTCGCCACCGGACCCTCCCCCCGTACCGGCGGGCGAGCGAACCGAGGTCATTGTGACCCCGGGCACACCGTGGGGCAAGTCAAGCCTGCGTCAACGGGCCGAGGTCGGACGGATCGTGTGGACGCCGTGGCCACGGTCGCGGGGCCGGTGATGCCGGGCCCGATCAGGCCTCGGGCACCACGACGAGGTCGTCGGCGTGCACGACCTCGCCGGGCAGACCGGCCGGCAGGTCGGCGCTGCGCATCCCGGCGATCGCCCGGATCCCGCCGCTGTCGAGCCGGGTGAGGCCCTTGGCGAAGGTCCGCCCGTCGGGACCGACGATGTCGACGGCGGCTTCGGCCTCGAAGTCGCCGTCGACCGAGCGCACCCCGGCGGCGAGCAACGAGCGCCCACCGGCCGCCAGCGCGGCCCGGGCCCCCGCGTCCACGACGATGTGCCCGCTCGACGGCCGCGCGAACGCGATCCAGAGCTTGCGCCCCGAGAGCCGTTCTGCACGGGGCTGCACCGTGGTGCCCACGGCGCGCCCGTCGAGCGCCGACGCGATCACACCGTCGGTCGAGGTGGCCGCGATCACGGTCCGCACGCCCGACCAGGAGGCGATCTTGGCCGCCGCGAGCTTCGAGGCCATGCCCCCGCTCCCCCGGGCCGAGCCCGCGCCACCGGCCACCGCCTCGAGCCCGGTGTCGACCGACACGATCTCCTCGATGAGCGAGGCATCGGCGTCGAGACGCGGGTCCGCGGTGTAGAGGCCGGCGGTGTCGGTGAGCAGCACGAGCGCCTCGGCACCGATCATGTTTGCGACGAGCGCCGCGATGCGGTCGTTGTCGCCGAACCGGATCTCATCGTCGGCCACCGTGTCGTTCTCGTTCACGACCGGGATCACGCCGAGTTCGAGGAGGCGCAGCAGGGTCTCGCGGGCGTGCAGGTACTGCGAACGCTGGCCGAAGTCGTAGGGATCGAGCAGCACCTGCCCCGGCACGATGCCGTGGGCCGCGAGCAGGCCGCGCAGCTGCTCCACGAGCAGGGGCTGGCCGACCGCGGCGATCGCCTGGAGCGTCCGGATGTCGGCGGGGCGCGACTTGAACCCGAGGGCCGGGAGCCCGGCCGCGATCGCGCCGGACAGGACGAGCACGAGGTCGTGGCCCGCCGCCCGGGCCGCCGCGAGTTCGTCGGCGAGCTTCGAGAGCGCACCCAGATCGAGGTTGCCGCGCTCGGTCGTGACCGAGGACGTACCCACCTTGATGACCGCCCGGACCGCCACCTAGAAGCCCTCCACGTACTCGAGTTCGACCCCGCCGATGCGCACGATGTCGCCCTCGCGGGCCCCGGCGCGGGCGAGGGCCCGCTCGACCCCCATGCGCCGGAACCGATCGTGCACGTACTCGAGCGCCTCGATGTTCGTGAGGTCCGCCATGGCCACGACGCGCTCGGCGTTCCGACCGCTCACGCGGTACGCGCCGTCGTCGTCCCGCAGGATCGAGAAGCCCTCCTCGACCGGCCGGTGCACGACGTACGCCTCCCGCTCGACCTCGGCGTCGCGCGCCTCGTCGATCACCGTGCCGAGACGCCCGAGCAGCACCTCGAGACCCTGACGGGTCACGGCCGAGATCTCGATGACGTCGTCGCCCTCGATCGAGTGGGTGGCGACGTCGGCCTTGGTGCCGACCACGATCCGGGGCCGGTCGAGCAGGTCGGGGCGGTACCGCTCGAGTTCGTCGAGGAGGACCGCCTCCTGGT
The DNA here is from genome assembly GCA_046081705.1 of Actinomycetes bacterium. GTDB lineage: Bacteria > Actinomycetota > Acidimicrobiia > IMCC26256 > IMCC26256 > IMCC26256. The sequence continues at coordinate 14,816 of JBJTWK010000015.1, forward strand.
CCTCGGGCGACCGGCCGTCGACCGGCGCGAGGTCGAGGAGCACCACGAGCACCCGGGCGCGTTCGATGTGCCGGAGGAACCGGTGCCCCAGACCCCGCCCCTCGGCCGCGCCCTCGATGAGCCCGGGGATGTCCGCGACCACGAACTCGTGGTCGCGGAACCGCACGACGCCGAGGTTCGGCTCGAGGGTGGTGAACGGGTAGTCGGCGATCTTCGGCTTGGCCGCGCTCACCGATGCGATCAGGGTCGACTTGCCAGCGTTCGGGAACCCGACGAGCGCGGCGTCGGCCATGAGCCGCAGTTCGAGGTCGAGCCACCGCTCCTCGCCGTACTCGCCCTGCTCGGCGAACGACGGCGCGCGGCGCGCGTTCGACAGGAACCGGGCGTTGCCCCGACCGCCGCGGCCGCCCCGGGCCGCGAGCCAGGAGTCGCCGTGCCGCACGAGGTCGGCGATCACCTCGCCGGTGGCGTGGTCGCGCACGGTGGTGCCCTCGGGGACGGTCACGGTGAGGTCGGAACCCTTGTGGCCGTGGCGCTTGTTCCCCGACCCGTGCGTGCCGGACTCGGCCCGCCGGTGGGGGTGATCGCGGAACGCGAGGAGCGACGCGACATTGCGGTCGGCCCGGAGCCAGATGTCCCCACCCTTGCCCCCGTCGCCCCCGTCGGGACCGCCCTGGGGCACGTGGGCCTCCCGCCGGAACGCGACGCTCCCGGCGCCGCCGTCACCGCCGTGGACGTTGAGTTGGGCCTCGTCGACGAAACCGCTCATGTGGCCTCAAGGATAGGGATGCGGAGCCCGCCGGACCGGTGATGCGCGCCCCGGACCCCGCCGGGAACGAGAACGGCACGGCGCCGATGCGCCGTGCCGTGGGCCTGGACCCGGGTCGAGCGTCGGGTCAGGCGGATTCGGTCGGGACGACGTCGACGAGACGACGGCCTCGACGACGCCCGAAGACGACCGTGCCGGGCGCGGTCGCGAACAGGGTGTCGTCGCCCCCGCGGCCGACGTTGAGCCCGGGGTGGAACTGCGTCCCGCGCTGGCGCACGATGATCGAGCCCGCGGTCACCTCGGTGCCGCTGTAGACCTTCACGCCGAGCCGCTGCGCGTTGGAGTCGCGTCCGTTGCGGGAGGAGGCGGCGCCCTTCTTCTTCGACATCGCTCGTGATCCTTGGTCAGCCGACGGAGATCTTGGTGATCTCGATCGTGGAGTAGTGCTGCCGGTGGCCCCAGCGCTTGCGCTCGTTGGCCTTCGACTTGTACTAGAACCCTTTGATCTTCGGTCCCTTGGCCTCGCCGACCACCTTGGCGGTCACGGTGGCGCCCCCGAGCTTGGCCGGGGTGGCGAGGACGGCGTCACCGTCGACCACGAGAACCGGCCGCAGGGACACCTCGGTGCCCTCGTCCGCGCCGAGGCGCTCCACGTCGAGGGTCTGGCCCTCCGTGACGCGGTACTGCTTCCCGCCGGTGCTGATGACTGCGTACATGGCGCGCGTGGGTCCTCTGGGATCGATCTGCGAACCCGGGAGGCTACAGCATCGACTGGTCGACCGTGAAACCGCGGCCCTGGCAGGTCGGGCAGGCCTCGGAGAAGGACTCGACGAGCCCCTCCGAGATGCGCTTGCGGGTCATCTCGACGAGGCCGAGCTCGGAGATCTCGAAGACCTGGGTCCGGGTCTTGTCCCGGGCCAGCGCCTCCCGGAGGACCCGGACCACCTCGTCCCGGTTCGACCGGACCTCCATGTCGATGAAGTCGATCACGATGATCCCGCCGATATCCCGGAGCCGGAGCTGGTGCGCGACCTCCTCGGCCGCCTCGAGGTTGTTCCGGAAGACGGTCTCCTCGAGGTTCGAGCGCCCGACGTTCTTGCCCGTGTTGACGTCGATGACCGTGAGGGCCTCGGTCCGCTCGATGATGAGCGAGCCGCCGGACGGCAGCCACACCTTGCGCTCGAGCGCCTTGTGGAGCTGCTCGTGGACGTGGAACCGCTCGAAGATGCCGAGGTCCGTCTCGTCGTAGAACTCGATGCGCTCGGCGAGTTCGGGCGCGATCGCCTCGACGTACCCGAGCACCTCCTCGTAGAGCTCGCGGTCGTCGATGACGATCGATCGGTACTCGGTGTTGAACTCCTCGCGGATGACCCGCACCACGAGCGGCGGCTCCCGGTGGAGGAGGCACGGCTTGCCGGCCCGTTTCGCGGCCGCGGCGATCGCCGCCCACTCCGCCTTGAGCCGCTCCATGTCGCGGGCGAGCTCCTCCGCGGACGCACCGGCCGCCGCCGTGCGCACGATGAGCCCGGCGTCATCGGGCTTGATCGCGTCGAGCACCTTGCGCAGTCGCTTGCGCTCGTCGTCGGGCAGCCGCTTCGAGATGCCGTAGGTCTGGGGTTGGCCCGGCACCATGACGACGAACCGGCCGGCGAGGCTCACCTCCTGGGTGAGGCGGGCCCCCTTCGCCCCGATCGGGTTCTTCGTGACCTGGACGATGATGTTCTGGCCGTTCCGCAGCAGCGCCTCGATCTTGGGCTGCTGCGAGTCGACCTCGCTCGGATCGAAGGTGACGTCACCGCGGTAGAGCACGCCGTTCTTCGGCGTGGAGATGTCGATGAACGCCGCCTCCATACCCGGGAGCACGTTCTGGACCCGACCGAGGTAGATGTTGCCGTCAATCTGGGCCGCGTCGTCGGTCGGACGGCTCACGTAGTGCTCGGTGAGCACCCGACCCTCGAGCACGGCGAGGTGCACGACGCCGTCGTCCGCCTTGTGGACGCACATCGTGTACCGACCGGTCGGACGGCCCTTGCGGCTGCGTCCGCGCCGGCGCTCGAGCACCGCCTCGTCGAGGTCGTCGAGGTCGGTCGCCGGACCGAGGTCCCGGACCGCCGCGACCCCGCCCGCCGTCACCGGCGCCGCCCCGCCACCGCCCGAGCCACCGCGGCCCCGGCCGCGACCCCCGCGGCGCCGACGCTGCTTGGCGCCTGCGCCGGCCTGGCCCTCGCCGCCGCTCGCCGCGGGGGCGGCCTGGGCGGGACGGGAATCACCGATCTGGGGCTTGGGGGCCGGTCGGGAGTCACCGATGCGCGGACGCGGCGCGGGCCCCGGGGTCGGCTCGCCCGGGGCGGGCACCCCGGCCTCCTCGGCCGCGCGGGCCGCGACGTCCTCGCTGGTCAACCCGCGGTCGGCCGCCGCATCGGTGCGGTCGTCGCCGCCCGACGGGGACCCGGTCGCCGGTGCGGGCGCGGGGCGCGGCGGTCGGGGCGCCGGCGCGCCCTCGGCCCGCGGCGCATCGGACCGCTCGGCGTCGTCCTCACCTGCGGTCCCGGCGGTGGCCGCACCACCGCCGGTCGGACGCTTGCGGTTGCGACCTCCGCGCGACCCGCGGCGACGCCGCGGCCTCGGGGTACCGTCGGGGTTGAGGGCGGGACCGTTCCCTTGGCCGCCCCCGGACTGCGCCGGTGCGTCATCACCCGCGCCACCGGCGGGGGCGTCCGCCGCGGCCCGCGGCTCAGGCGCGGGCTTCGGCGCCGACTCCGCTCGGGGTTGCGGGGTGTTCGGGGCCTCGCTGCTGGACCCGGTCGGGACCGGGGTCTGCTGCTCGTCGGACATCGTGACCTTCTCTCATGACGCGCGTGCCTCCACGGCACGCAGCGCGTCGGCGTCGAGCGGTTCGCACCGCACCTCGCCGCGCTCGATCCACTGGGCGGTCCGGAGGACCCGCGCGTCGCGGTACGCATCGCCAAGGACGGCGACGAGTTCCGCGGGACGGACCCCCGGTTGGGTTGCGACTTCGGCGTGGAGCACCGGACCGACCTCGCCGGGGCGCAGCACCGAGAGGTGCCGGATCCCCGGACGGATGTCGACGGTGTCCTCACGCCCCTTGCGGGTGCGGGTGACCGGCAACTCGGTCGCCGAGAGCACGGCGCCGATCCGGTCGGTGAGGGTCGCCACGTCGACGGGTGAGCCGTCCCGGTGCGCGACCTCGAGCTCCCACTCCACGGCCGTCACCGACTCCTGGAGGGCCGGGGCCCGATCCACGATGGGCACGGCCCCCGTGACGTCGATCCCCTCGGGCAGGGCCGCGGAGACGCGGCCGGGCAGCGCGCCGAGGTCGAGGGCCTCGGCGAACCGCACATCCATGTACTCGGCCACCGACTCGTGGCCGACCGACAGCGCGAGGCCGAAGGAGACCTGGGGCCGGGGCGAGAAGCCCTCGGTGAGCGCGATCGGCAGGGCCTCGATCCGGAAGGCGCGATCGAAGGCCCGGGCCGCGTCGCGGTGCGAGATGAACCGCACCTTGCCGAGTTCGGAGAACCGGATGCGGACCGGGAACCCGACCTCACCGCGCACCGGCGGCCTCCTTCGAGGAGAGCAGGCGCACCGGTACGGCACCGCCCACGCTGAGGTCCTGGCCCGTGCCCTGGCTGCCCCCGGCCGGCGCGACGGGCGAGGCCACGACGTGCTCGAGGGCGTAGTCGGTGCACACGCCGCAGTCATAGCAGGGGGTCCACCGGCAGTCGGGGAGGCCGTGCTCGGCGAGGGCCGCCTGCCAGTCCTGCCACAGGAAGTCCCGGTGCAGACCGGCCCGGATGTGGTCCCACGGGAGGATCTCGTCCTCGGTCCGGTGCCGGGTCGTGAACCACGCCGGGTCGAGCCCCTCGGCGGCCATCGCGTCGGTCCAGCGGTCGAGCACGAAGTGCTCGCTCCACTCCTGGAACACGCCGCCGGCCCGCCAGACCCGCTCGATCACCCGGCCGATGCGCCGATCGCCGCGGCTGGCGATGCCCTCGGCCAGGCTCGCCGCCGGGTCGTGCCACGACAGCTTCACGGCGCTGCGGCGGGTCGCGTCGCGCAGCAGTCCGACCTTGCGCTGGAGTTCCTCGGCCGGGTTCTGCCCGAACCACTGGAACGGGGTGTGCGCCTTCGGGACGAACCCGCCGACCGAGGCCGTGCAGGACGCCCCCTTCGTGTACCGCTTGCCGATCTCGACGACGTTGCGCGCCATCTCTGCGATGCCGAGGGTGTCCTCGTCCATCTCCGTGGGCAGGCCGATGAGGAAGTACAGCTTCATGCGGCGCCAGCCCTGCGAGAAGGCACCGTCGACCGCGGCGTACAGGTCCTCCTCGGTGATGAGCTTGTTGATGACCTGACGCAGTCGCCACGACCCGCCCTCGGGCGCGAACGTGAGCCCGGTCCGCCGCACCCGCTGGATCTCGCTCGCGATGCCGACCGTGAACGCGTCGACCCGCAGCGACGGGAGCGACACGCCGACGTTCCCGCAGCCCTCCTGCCCGTCGACGATCCCGCCGACGAGTTCGGTGATGCCCGAGAAGTCGGCACTGGACAGTGAGGTGAGGGCGACCTCGTCGTACCCGGTCCGCTTGAGGCCCTCGGCCACCATCGTGCGGGCCTGCTCGAGCGGGCGCTCACGCACGGGTCGCGTGATCATCCCGGCCTGGCAGAACCGACAGCCCCGAGTGCAGCCCCGGAAGATCTCGACGTTGAGCCGGTCGTGGACGACCTCGATGAGCGGCACCAGCTGGTTCTTCGGGTACGGCCAATCGGCGAGGTCGGCGATCGTGCGCTTGTCGACCGCCTCGGGGACGTCGGCGTACCGGGGTCGGACCTCGCGGATCGCCATGCCGTCGTACTCGACCTCGTACATCGACGGCACGTACACCCCGGGCAGGAGCGCGAGTTCGTGGAGCACCGCCTCGCGGCCGCCGACGCGACCGCCGCGCTTCCAGTCGCGCACGATCTCAGTGATGTCCCCCACCGCCTCCTCACCGTCGCCGATGACGAAGGCGTCGACGAAGTCGGCCATCGGCTCCGGGTTGAAGGTCGCGTGCCCGCCCGCGACCACGATCGGGTCCTCGTCGCGCCGGGCCTCGGCCCGCACCGGGATGCCGCCGAGGTCGAGGCAGTTCAGGACGTTCGTGTACACGAGTTCGGCCGCGAGGCCGAAGGCGATGACGTCGAACTCGCCGGCCGGCCGGTGGGTGTCGACCGAGAAGAACGGGACCGCGCTCGACCGCATGAGCGCCTCGAGGTCGGTCCAGGGCGCGTAGCCGCGCTCGGCCGCCGCATCGGGGCGCTCGTTCAGGATCTCGTAGAGGATCTGCAGCCCCTGGTTGGGCAGCCCGACCTCGTAGGTGTCGGGATACACGAGCAGCCAGGACACTCCGTCGGGGCGATGGACCGGGCGTTGGGCGCCCCGTTCCATCCCGATGTAGCGGGCGGGCTTCTCGACCCCGGCCAGGAGCGGTTCGATCCGCGGCCAGAGGGCAGTCATCTCGCCCCGGACTCTACCCGCCCACTCCCGACGGGGCGGTCGTCGTCGTGGTCGAGGTGGACGAAGTGGTGGTGGTCGAGGTGCTCGACGTCGTCGTGGGGGGCACGGTCGTGGTCGTGGACGGGGCCGTGGTGGTCGTCGTCTCCTCCGAGAACGGCGGGGGGACCCGGGGACCGTTGAGCACGTAGACGGGCGTGCCGACGGTCATCGAGGCGAAGAGCCAGTCGGCGGAGGTCATGGGCACCCGCGCGCACCCGTGGGAGGCCGGGTAGGGCGGGACCGAGGTCGCGCCGTGCACCGCGATGCCGCCGTTGAAGTACGACGGGCTGTAGAGCCGACCGAGGTTGCCGTTCTGCCAGCCCCGGTACTTGCCGTAGACCCGGTACGCGCCACCGGGGGTGACCGCGGTGCTGCACCGACCATCGACGCAGAACCGCTCACCCGATCCGGTCGAGATCGGCACGATCCGGAACAGCGCGCCGCTGCGCACGAAGAACAGCACCTGGCGGGCCACGTCGATCTCGACGTGCGTACCACCGGCGCCCGGCACCATGAGGGGCGGCACCGACGCGGTCGCCATCCGGGCCAGGACGTCGTCGGTCGCCCGACCGGTGCGGGCCATGCCGTTCACCTTCTGGAACGCGTAGACCGCCTGCTGGGTCGCCGGGCCGAAGGTGCCGTTGACCTCGGGCAGGTCGTAGCGCAGGTCGACGAGGCGCTGCTGCAGCGCAGTGACCTCGGGCCCGCGGGCCCCCACCCCGAGCCCGGCCGGGGGCGGGGCGGCGACGGTCGTCGTGGTCGAGGGCGGCAGTGTCGTGGTCGTGGTCGTCGTCGAGGTGGTGGTCGTCGTGCGCCGGGTGGTCGAGGACGGGTCGCCCGCCGCCGTCGACGCGCCGCCACCGCAGGCCGCGAGCACGAGGCCGAGCGCCGCGACGAGCGGGAGGGGTCGGACTCGCATCAGGGGACCTCGCCGGGGCTGATCAGGAGAAGCGGCGCATCGAGACGTTGGCGATGAGGCCGACGCACGCGAACGACACGAGCGCAGACGATCCGCCGTAGGACATGAATGGTAGCGGGATCCCCGTGATCGGCATGATCCCCATCGTCATGCCGACGTTCTCGAAGATCTGGAACGCGAGCATCGCCACGACCCCGACGCACAGGAGCGTCCCGAAGAAGTCGTTGGAGAGCACGGCGGTCCGCCAGCTCCGCCACACCACGATCCCGAAGAGCACGAGCAGGAGTCCGGCCCCGACGAAGCCCAGTTCCTCCCCGACCGCGGTGAAGATGAAGTCGGTGTGCTGCTCCGGGACGTGGCCGAGGCTCGTCTGGCTGCCCTTGAACAGCCCCTGTCCGGTGACCCCGCCGTTCCCGATCGCGGTCTTCGACTGCTCGAGGTTGTAGGTCGTCCGCTGCTGGTCGCCGTTCTGCTCGAGGAACGCGGTGAGCCGGTCGACCTGGTACGGCTTGAGCACGCCGAGGTTGACCGCCACGACGGCGCCCGTGATCCCGATGAGCGCGAGGACCGCGAGGTGTCGCCCCTTGGCCCCCGCCACGGCGAGGATCGCCAGGACGATCGTGCCGATGACGAGCGCGGTCCCGAGGTCGGGCTGGAGCATCACGAGACCGAGGGGCGGGGCGACGATCGCCAGCACCGTCACGAGGTGCCGCCCGCCGAGGTCCCCGCGGTGCACCGCGCAGTACGCGGCCACGATGAGGATGATCGCGAACTTCGCGAACTCCGACGGCTGGATCGCGATCGGCCCGACGGCGAAGCGGGCCTGACTCCCGAGGGTCGACGAACCGAGCGGCGTGATGACGAGCGCGAGCATGACGATCGTCACGCCGTAGACCGCCGGGGCCCACTCGCGCATGCGGTGGTAGTCGACGAGGATGGCGCCCGCCATGATCGCGAGGCCGAGCACGACGAAGATGAGTTGGCGCTGCAGGTAGTAGGTCGCGCCCGTGTCGCCGACGAGGCCGTTGCGGGTCGCCGAGTAGATCATCAGGAGGCCGAGGACGTTGATCGCCACGACCGCGCCGACGAGCACGAGGTCGAGGTGCCGCACCGGCGAACCGTCGAGGCGGGACCGTCGCTCACCGAGCACGCTCGTGAGGCCGGCCATCAGTTGCCCCCCGCCGGCGGGACGGCGGTCACCGGCGCGACCGGGAGGCCGTTGAGCGCGGCGAACACCGCCCGGGCGATCGGCGCCGCGGTCTCGGCGCCGTACCCCGCCTCCTCGGCCACCACCGCGACGACGTAGCGGGGGTTCTGGATCGGCGTGAACCCGACGAACAACGACGTGTTCTGCTTGCCCGCGACCTGAGCGGTCCCGGTCTTGCCCCCGACGGCCGGTGGCTGCTGCGGGTAGGCGCCGAACGCGCCCAGCGCCGTGCCCTCGTCGGACCCCACGACCCCGGCGAACCCGGCGATGAGGGTGTCGCGGGCGGGCACCGGGACCCGTCCCGCGTCGACGCCCGGCAGCGTGCGCACCACCCGGCCGTCGGCGTCGAGGACGCGCGCGACGAGGCGCGGTGTCGCGAGTCGGCCGTCGGCGACGAAGGCCTGGAACGCCATCGCGAGCTGCAGCGGCGTGGCGAGCATGTCGCCCTGCCCGACCGCGAGCTGGACGTTGTCACCCGGCAGCCAGTCCGGGTACGGGAACGCATCCGGACGCGCATCGTGGACGCGCTGCTTCCACTCGGCGTCCGGCACCCGTCCGGCCGCCTCGTTCGGGAGGTCGATGCCGGTGGCCCGGCCGAAGCCGTAGAGCCGCGCGGTCTCCTGGATGATGTCACCCCCGGCCTCGCCGCGCCGCTGCTTCGGCCAGAGCGAACCGCCGATCGTGTAGAAGTACACGTCGCTCGACACCGTCATCGCCCGCTGCAGGCTGATCCGTCCGTTCACCTCGGCGCCGTCGTTCGTGAACACCTGGTCCGAGATCTTGTAGCGCCCCTGATCGTCGATCGTGCTCGTCGCCGAGACGAGACCGGCCCGGAGCCCGGCGATCCCCGAGATCAGCTTGAAGGTGGAGCCCGGCGCGTACTGCCCGCTCACCGCCCGGTTGAGCAGCGGGTAGTGGTTGGCCGGGTCGTTGAGCGCCCGCCACGTGGTCGTGGGGATGCCGTTCGTGAACGCGTTCGGGTCGAAAGTCGGGTTCGAGGCGAGCGCCACCACCGACCCGTCGGTCGTGTCGACGACGACGACGGAACCCGCCGGGGCCCGCAGGGTCGTGAACTTCGACTTGTCGACTACGTCGCGCTGCTGCCGGGCGCTCGCGAGCCCCTCGGCGAGGGCCTGCTCGGCCGCGCGCTGGATGTCGAGGTCGATGGTGAGCTGGACGTCGCGACCCGGCGTGGCCCGGACCCGGTTGGCGGTGCGCAGCACGCGGCCGGCCGCGTCCACCTCGTACTCGTACCGCCCGGGCCGGCCGCGCAGCGTGCGCTCGAAGGTCTGCTCGATCCCGGACTTCCCGATGTCGTTGCCGAGCGAGTACCGCTCCGACGCCGCGGCGCGCTCGAGCTCCTCGGCGTTGATCTCGCCCGTGTACCCGATCACGTGGGCCCCGATGCTCCCGTTCGGGTAGCGGCGCACGGCCATGGGTTGGGCCTTCACGCCCGGGAAGTCCGAGGCGTGCTCGCTCACGTAGGTCAGCGCCTCGATCGGCGCGTCGACCGCGACCGGCACCGGTTGGTACGGCGAGACCCGTTGGTCGGCCAGCCGCTCGCGGATGGTCGCGGCGGGCACCGAGAGCAACTCGGCGAGGCGACCGACCACGAGGTCCCGCTCCTCGTCCGAGATGCGTCGATCGACGGTGACGACGTTCGCGATCCGGTCGTCGGCGAGCACGCGACCCTTGGCATCGAGGACCCGACCGCGCAGCGGCGGTTCCGGGACGGTGCGGTACGAGTTGCTGGCCGCCGCGGCGACGTACTGCGAGCCCGACGCGATCTGCAGGTACCAGAGCCGGGCGAACATCGCCGCGAACACCGCGACGATGACCACGCCGACGATGCTGAGGCGGAGGCGGGTCTCGGTCATCGGGCTGCGATCACGGGGGCGGACGGGGACGCGGCGTCCCCGGCTCGGATCACCATCCTTGCCCACCGAGCGGTCCGGAGGGCCGCGGCCCGTCGGCGTGCAGGGCGAACCGGACGATCGGGAAGACGATCGGGGCGAACAGCGCCCCGTAGAGCGCACTGAACAGGACCGTGCGCAGGGCGACGAAGCCCCAGAGCTGCCCCTGGCCCACGATCGCCCCGACCACGCAGAAGACGAGGCCACCGAAGCACCCGGCGGCGAAGGTGAGGGCGATCGGGAACCACCAAGCGGCCCGGAGCACCGCGCCCTGGACCACCCCGACGCCGTATCCCGTGACGCTCCACGCGAGGGCGGAGAGGCCGAGCGGCGTGGACAGGAACAGGTCGAGCGCGAGCCCCGCCGCGAACCCGAACACGGCCCCGGCGGTGGGTCCGGCCGCGAAGGCCACGCCGACCGTCACCACGAGACCGATCTCGGGGGCCACCCCCGCGATGCGCAGGTTCGGCAGCACCGCGGTCTGCAGGAGCACGACCGCGACGAGCAGGAGGGCGAGTCGGATCCCTCGGATCACCCGGCCGACCCCGTGCCGGTCCAGATGAGCACCCGGACGAACTGCAGCCGACTGAGATCCACCATCGGCTCGGCGAGGATGGTCTGGTCGAGGTTCCGCCGGGTCCGATCGACCGAGGTGACCGAGGCCACCGGGAGGCCGGCCGGGTAGGCCGCGTTCTGGAGTCCCGAGGTCACGAGCATCTCACCCTGCGCGACCGGGGTGTCGGGGGCGACGAAATCCACCCGCAGCACGTCCGAGCCGGATCGCCCCTGCGCGACGGCGAAGGTGTTCGAGGTCACGAACCGCACGCCGATGCCGGAGGCCGGATCGGTGACGAGCTGGATCGTCGCCCGCGTGCGCGAGACCCCGCTCACCCGGCCGACGACGCCCTCGCCGGCCACGACCGGCATCCCGATGGCGATGCCGTCCCGCGAGCCGCGGTCGATCGCGATGGTGTCCTCGAAGTTGCCGGGCGACGCCGCGACGACCTCCGCGGGCACGCTCGCGATGCCGTCGATGAACGGGAGGCCCTGGTTGGCCCGCAGGCGCGCGTTCTCCCGCCGCGCCGCCCGCGACGACGACACCTCGCCACGGAGTCGACCGACCTCGCGGCGCAGACGCCGGTTCGCGCTCGTGAGTTCGCCGGCCGAGAAGGTTCCGTCCCACCAGTCGGCGACCGGCCGGGTGAGATCCTCCACCGCGCTCTGGGCGGGCGAGAGCGCGTCGCGCGCCGCGTTGCGCACCGGACCGACCACCCCGCCCCCGCCGCGGGCGTCCAGGGTGATGAGCAGGAGCGAGGTGACGACGAGGAGGATGAGGACGGAGCGTCGTCGCCCGGATCGTCGGTACGCCACCATCGGGTGCGCCCGGATCAGCTCTGTTGCGAGGAGATCAGGACCTGCTTGAGTGCCTCGAACTCCTCGAGGCACATGCCGGACCCGAGTGCCACCGAGTGCAGCGGGTTGTTGGCGACGACGATCGGCATGCCGGTCTCCGTCGCGAGCCGCTGGTCGAGGCCGCGCAGCAGTGCGCCGCCCCCGGTGATCACGATTCCTCGCTCCATGATGTCGGCGGCGAGTTCGGGGGGCGTCTTGTCGAGGGTCACCTTGACGGCGTCGACGATCGCCGACACCGGCTCCTCGATGGCCTCCCGGATCTCACCGGTGCTCACCACGATGGTCTTCGGGAGGCCGGTGACGAGGTCGCGTCCCCGGATCTCCGCGTAGAGCTCCTCGACGAGCGGGAACGCGCTTGCGAGGTCGACCTTGATCTGCTCGGCGGTCCGCTCCCCGACCGCGAGCGAGTACTCCTTCTTCACGAAGTTGACGATCGCCTCGTCGAGTTCGTCGCCGGCGATGCGGATCGACTCGCTCGCCACGATCCCGCCGAGGGAGATGACCGCGACCTCGGTCGTGCCCCCGCCGATGTCGACGACCATGTTGCCGGCCGGCTCGTGCACGGGCAGCCCCGCCCCGATCGCCGCGGCCATGGGCTCCTCGATGATGAAGGCCGGCTTGCGGGCGCCGGCGTACTCGGCCGCCTCCTGCACCGCGCGCTGCTCCACCCCGGTGATACCGGAGGGCACGCAGATGACCATGCGGGGCTTGGCCCAGCGGCGCTGGTGCACCTTCTGGATGAAGTACCGGAGCATCTTCTCGCAGATGTCGAAGTCCGCGATGACGCCGTCCTTGAGCGGGCGGATCGCCTGGATGTGGCCCGGGGTGCGCCCGATCATCCGCTTCGCCTCGATCCCGACCGCCAACGGCCGACCGTCCTTGGCGTTGATCGCCACGACCGAGGGCTCGTTGAGCACGATGCCCCGACCCCGGACGTAGACGAGGGTGTTGGCCGTGCCGAGGTCGACCGCCATGTCGCGGCCGACGATGGACGAGAGCCAGGGATCGGACACGGGGACGGGGGCCTCCTGGGCGCGGAACGGGTGCGCGGTGCGGCCAAACGGGCCGGACGGGACCCCCTCAGGCTACGGGCTGGGGAAAACGGGTGCCAGCCGCGGGGCCGTGGGACCGCCCGGCGGGCGGGCGTCCCGGTGCGCCGCGACCGGGCGATCGCCCGCCCGGGGCCTCGGATCGCGCCGGTCGGCGCCGGATCAGGCCAGACCCGGGAAGAAGATCGCGATCTCGCGGGCGGCCGACTCCGGGGAGTCCGAGCCGTGGATGAGGTTCTCCCCCATCTCGATCGCGAGGTCGCCCCGGATCGTGCCCGGTGCGGCCTCGCGCGGGTTCGTCGTCCCCATGAGGGTGCGCATCACCTTGAACGCCTCGGGACCCTCCACCACCATCGCCACGAGCGGGCTGCGGGTGATGAAGGCGACGAGCTCACCGAAGAACGGCTTCTCGGCGTGCTCCGCGTAGTGGCGGCCGGCGGTCTCGGCGTCGAGCGTGCGCAGCTCCATCGCGACGATCCGCAACTGCTTGCGCTCGATGCGGGACACGATCTCGCCGACGAGGCCGCGTTCGACGGCGTCCGGCTTGCAGAGGATGAGGGTGCGGTCAGCCATGGCGCCGGAACCTAGCCGTCCGACCCGTACGGGCACACACCCGGCTCGACCCGGGGCGGCGGCTCAGGTCCGGCCGAGGAGGGCCCGCGCCGCACCCACGACGTAGAGGGACCCGGTGACGACCACCTGCTCGTCCTCGCCGAGTCCGCTCGTCGCCACCCGGACGGCGTCGGCGACCTCGGGGACGACCCGCACGGAGTCGCCCGGGAGCCCCGCGGCCCGGGCGGCCGCGGCGAGCCGCTCGGGGTCGAGCGCCCGGGGACTCGGCGGTCGGCAGCACACGATGGTCGTGGTCGTCGGATCGGGGGCGAGCGCGGCGATGACCTCGTCCGGGTCGCGGCCCGAGAGGACCCCGAGGACGTAGGTGCGTGCACCGCCGGCGAACCCCTCGTCGAGCGCGGCGCGCAAGGTGCGGAGCCCGTCGGGGTTGTGCGCCCCGTCGAGCAGCACGAGCGGACGCCGCCCGACGACCTCGAGCCGTCCGGGCGAGCGCACCGCGGCGAACGCGGCCTCGACCGCCTCGGGCGACACCGGACCCCCGAGGAAGGCCTCCGCGGCGACGAGTGCCGTGGCCGCGTTCACGGCCTGGTGGGGCCCGTGGAGGGCGAGGAACACCTCGTGGTGCGTCGCGAGCGGTGTGGCGATGTCCAGCACCCGACCCCCGATCGCCAGCCGATCGGAGAGCACCGAGAAGTCGCGCCCGGCCAGCAGCGTCCGGGCCGGTCCGCGCCCGGTGAAGATCGGGATGAGCTCGGGATCGCGCTCACCGAGCACGAGCGTCGCACCGGGCTCGACGATGCCGGCCTTCTCCCGGGCGATCGACGCACGGTCGGGCCCGAGGTACTCCATGTGGTCGAGCCCGACGTTCGTGACGACCGCGACCGGCGCCTGCACCACGCTCGTGGCGTCCCACGTACCGCCCATGCCCACCTCGACCACCGCGACGTCGACCGCGACCTCGGCGAACAGGTCGAGTGCGGCGGCGGTGAGGACCTCGAAGTACGACGGTCGGTCGTCGATGAACTCCTCGATGGTCGCGATGCGGGTGAGGAGTTCGGCGAGACGGACCTCGTCGACGGGCACGCCGTCGAGCGCGATGCGCTCACCGACGGACTCGAGGTGCGGACTCGAGTAGGTGCCGACCGACAGGCCCTCGGCCACCAGCAGCGCGGTGAGGATCCTCGCCGTGCTCGTCTTGCCGTTGGTGCCCGTGAGGTGGATCGCCGGGAACTCGAGTTGGGGCGAGCCGAGGAGCGCGGTGAGCGCCTCGATGCGGGCGAGGGTCGGCGCGTCGCGCCGACGATCCGAGCCGGCCGGGACCCCGACCCCCGTCTCGAGGTTGATGTGACCGTCGAGCCAGGCGATCGCGTCGGCCGGCCGCACGGCTCAGGCGCCCGCGACCGGGGCCAGGTCGACCTCGACCGAGGCTTCGGGAGCCTCGTGGGTGACGATCGCCGCGGCGCGACCGGCCCCGAGCACGTCACCGCGGGCGGCGAGCAGCGCGGCGATCCGGGGGGCGACGTCGCCGACCCGCACCTCGCTCACCTCGGCCCGCATCGACACCTTCGCGTCGGACTTCGCCTTGCGGATCGCCCCGAGCACGTCGGCGGCGACCGGGTACACCGTGAGGTCGGCCCCCGCGGCGAGCGCCTCGGCCCGCAGCGGTGCGGCGTCCGGCCACGGGGCCCGGTGGACCGACCCCTCCTGCCACCACGACCAGACCTCCTCGGTCACGAAGGGCAGGTGCGGAGCGAACAGGCGCAGGATCGTGGACAGCGCCACGGTGAGCGCCCGCCGGGCCGAGCCGGCCGCGGCGTCGCCGAGCGCGCCGTACGCACGCTGCTTCACGAGTTCGAGGTAGTCGTCGGTGAGACCCCAGAAGAACCGTTCGGCCCGCTCGAGCGCCCGCGCGTAGTCGTAGCCGTCGAAGGCCCGGGTGCACTCGTCGACGAGATCGGCGAGGGCGAGGAGCATCGACGCGTCGAGCGGCTCGGTGACCGCGTCGGCCGCCGGCCCCTCCGCCGCGGTGCCGAGCGCGAAGCGGGACGCGTTGAGGATCTTGATCGCGAGGCGTCGCCCCACCTTCATCTGCCCCACGTCGAAGGCGGTGTCGACACCGGGACGCGCGCTCGCCGCCCAGTAGCGCACCGCGTCGGAACCGTGCTCCTCGAGGAGACCCATCGGCGTGACGACGTTGCCCTTCGACTTCGACATCTTCTTGCGATCCGGGTCGAGGACCCAGCCCGAGATCGACGCGTCGCTCCACGGCAGCGAGTCGAACTCGGCGTGGGCCCGCACGACGGTCGAGAACAGCCAGGTGCGGATGATCTCGTGGGCCTGCGGTCGCAGGTCCATCGGGAACACGCGGGAGAACAGGTCGGGGTCGTCCTCCCACCCGCCGGCGAGCTGCGGGGTGAGCGATGACGTCGCCCACGTGTCCATGACGTCCGGATCACCGACGAACCCGCCGGGCACCCCGCGCTGGGACTCGTCGAAGCCCGGCGGGGCCTCGGCCGACGGATCGACCGGGAGCGCCGCCTCGTCGGGGACGATCGGGTGGTCGTGGTCGGGCCGACCATCGGCGAGCACCGGGTACCACACCGGGATCGGGACCCCGAAGAAGCGCTGCCGGCTCACGAGCCAGTCGCCGTTGAGCCCCTCGACCCACGACTCGTAACGGGCCCGCATGTACTCGGGGTGCCACGCCAGTTCGCGACCGCGGGCCAGGAGCGCCGCCCGGAGTTCGGGGTCGCGACCGCCGTTGCGGAAGTACCACTGGCGCGTCGTGACGATCTCGAGCGGCCGGTCGCCCTTCTCGAAGAACTTCACCGGGTGCTCGATCGGCTTCGGATCGCCGAGCAGCTCGCCCGACTCCCGCAGCAGCTCCACGATGCGGGTCTGGGCCTGCTTCACGGTGCGACCGGCCAACTCGGCCCACGCCGCGTCGCCGGCCGCCGTGAACGCGATCGGCGGTTCGGCGACGAGCCGCCCGTCCCACCCGATGATCGCGCGGGCCGGGAGCTGGAGCTCGCGCCACCAGATCACGTCGGTCATGTCACCGAACGTGCAGATCATCGCGATCCCCGATCCCTTCTCGGGGTCGGCGAGCGGGTGCGCGAGCACCGGCACCTCGACGCCGAAGAGCGGCGTGGTGACGGTGGAGTCGAAGAGCGGGCGGTAGCGGTCGTCGTCGGGGTGCGCGACGAGGGCCACGCACGCGCCGAGCAGCTCCGGTCGCGTCGTCTCGATGACGACGTCGTCACCTCCCGATCGATGGAAGGCGAGCGCGTGGTACGCCCCGGGCATGGTGCGGTCCTCGAGCTCGGCCTGGGCGACCGCGGTGCGGAAGTCGACGTCCCAGAGGGTCGGGGCCTCCGACTGGTACGCCTCCCCGCGGGCCAGCATGCGCAGGAACCCGCGCTGGGACGCCCGCTGGGCACCGGCGCCGATCGTCGTGTAGGTCATCGACCAGTCGACGGACAGGCCGACGTGGCGCCACAGCTCCTCGAACTTCCGCTCGTCCTCCTCGACGAGGCGGTCGCAGAGCTCGACGAAGTTGCGGCGCGAGATCGCGAGCTGCTGCTTGCCGGGTTCGGCGGGCGGCTCGAAGTCCGGGTCGTGTGGGAGGGCCGGATCGCAGCGCACGCCGAAGTAGTTCTGGACCCGACGCTCGGTGGGCAGGCCGTTGTCGTCCCAACCCATCGGGTAGAAGACCTCGTCGCCGCGCATGCGCCGGTACCGGGCGATGGTGTCGGTGTGCGTGTAGGAGAACACGTGGCCCACGTGCAGCGACCCGCTCACGGTGGGCGGCGGGGTGTCGATCGAGAAGACCTCGTCGCGCCCGCGGGTCCGGTCGAACCGGTAGGTGCCCTGCTCCTCCCAGATCGCGGACCAGCGATCCTCGAGGCCGTCGATGGTGGGCTTGTCGGGGATCGGCATGGGGCGGGAGTCTACGGAACGGCGCCCGACCGCCTCGGCGGTCGGGGTTCGGCGCGGCGGAACCGGGTCAGGCGCTGCGACGCTCGCCGTCCGACCCGCTCACGAGGGTCGGCTGGACGTGCTGGCGCACCACCGCGCCGTCGACGATGCACTGGGTGACGTCGGTGCGGGACGGCAGGTCGTACATGACCTCGAGCAGGCACTCCTCGAGGATCGCCCGGAGCCCGCGGGCCCCGGTCTTCCGCTCGAGCGCCAGGTCGGCCACCGCGTCGAGCGCGTCGTCGGTGAGGATGAGTTCGACACCGTCGAAGTGGAAGAACTTCTTGAACTGACGCAGGAGGGCGTTCTTCGGCTCGACGAGGATGCGGATGAGCGCCTCCTTGTCGAGGCTGTCCACCGCGCCGAGGACGGGGAGTCGGCCCACGAACTCGGGGATGAGCCCGAACTTCAGGAGGTCCTCGGGGAGGATGCGGTCGGCGACGTCCTCGCCGCCCGCGGCCCGCCGCACCTCGGAGCGGAAGCCCACCCCCCGGTTGCCCATGCGGGCCTCAACGATCCTGTCGATCCCGGCGAACGCCCCGCCGCAGATGAACAGGATGTTCGTGGTGTCGATCTGGATGAACTCCTGGTGCGGGTGCTTGCGCCCGCCCTGCGGCGGCACGGACGCGGTCGTACCCTCGAGGATCTTGAGCAGGGCCTGCTGCACACCCTCGCCGGAGACGTCCCGGGTGATCGAGGGGTTCTCGGCCTTGCGGGCGATCTTGTCGATCTCGTCGATGTAGATGATCCCGGTCTCGGCCTTCTTGATGTCGTAGTCCGCGGCCTGGATCAGCTTGAGGAGGATGTTCTCGACGTCCTCACCGACGTACCCGGCCTCGGTGAGCGCGGTGGCGTCGGCGATCGCGAACGGCACCTTGAGGAGACGGGCGAGGGTCTGCGCGAGGAGCGTCTTGCCGCAGCCGGTCGGGCCCACGAGCATGATGTTCGACTTCTGGAGCTCGACGTCCGGGTCACCGTACGAACCGGCCTGCACGCGCTTGTAGTGGTTGTAGACCGCGACCGAGAGGATCTTCTTGGCCGGGTCCTGGCCGATGACGTAGTCGTTGAGGTAGTCGAAGATCTCCCGCGGCTTCGGCAGGTCGTCGAAGCGGACCTCGGTGTTGTGCGCGAGTTCCTCCTCGATGATCTCGTTGCAGAGATCGATGCACTCGTCGCAGATGTAGACGCCGGGGCCCGCGATGAGCTTCTTGACCTGCTTCTGGCTCTTCCCACAGAAGGAGCACTTCAGCAGTTCGCCACCATCACCGAACTTCGCCACGGTGGCTCCCCCTCACAGATCGACCGGTCACGTCGTACTCGGACCCAGATGCTCGCGCGCTCAGCCCACGCCCGGCGGGACGCTCACGGCGGCGAGATCACGGTTGCTGAGCACCTCGTCGATGATGCCGTACTCCTTGGACTCCGGCGCGCTCATGATGAACCCGCGGTCGGTGTCCTTGGAGATCTTCTCGACGGCCTGGCCCGTGTGGTGGGCGAGGATCTCGTCGAGGCTGGTCCGCATCCGCATGATCTCGGCGGCCTGGATCTGGATGTCGGCGGCCTGCCCGGAGGCGCCACCGTGGGGCTGGTGGATGAGCACACGCGCGTGCGGGAGGGCGAAGCGCTTGCCCGGCGAACCCGAGGCCAGGATCACCGCGGCGGCCGAGGCGGCCTGCCCGACGCAGATCGTGTTCACGTCGCACTTGATGAACTGCATCGTGTCGTAGATGGCGTAGAGACCCGTGATCTCACCGCCCGGCGAGTTGATGTAGATCGAGATGTCCTTGTCGGGGTCCTCGGACTCGAGGTGGAGCAGCTGGGCCACCATGAGGTTCGCGACGGTGTCGTCGATCGGCGTGCCGAGGAAGATGATCCGGTCGCGCAGGAGGCGGGAGAAGATGTCGCTCGTCTCCCGGCCCCGCGGGCTGTCCTGGGTCACGTACGGCATGTACATGTTGCTGGCCGGCTGGATCACGCCTGCTCCTCCACGTCGGGGGTCTCGGTGGTCTCGTGCTGATCGGTCTGATCGGTCTGTTCGGTGCTGTCGTCCGCGTCGTCCGGGGGTCGGACGGGCTCCGGGAGGGTCAGGTCGACGGGGTCGCCGGCCTGGTCGACGACCTTGACGTGGTCGACGAGGAACTGGAGCGCCTTGCCGCGGGCGATGTCGAAGCGTACAGCGTCGATGACGCCCTGTTGCTCGAGTTGACGGCGCACCTTCTTGGATGAGCCCTTCACCTCACTCACGATGCGCTCGACCTCGGCCTCGACCTCCTCGTCGGTCGCCTCGAGAGCCTCGGCGGTTGCCACCGCCCGCAGGCCGAGGTCGACGAGGACGGCCTTGGTCGCCCCCTCGCGTACTTCGGCCACGAAGGTCTCCTGGTCCTGACCGATCGCCATGAGGTACTGCGGGATGTTCATGCCCTGGGCCTCGAGTCGGTGGGCGAGGTCGTGGAGCCGACGCTCCATCTCGCGCTCGACGAGGGGGTTGGGTGCCTCGACCGGGACGATCTCGGCGACCGCCTCGAGCACCTTGTCGCGCAGCGACATCTGGGCCTGGACCCGGCCCACCAGCTCGATGCGGGTCGCCATCTCGGACCGGAGCGCGTCGACCGTCTCCGAGTCGGTGTTCTCGTCGACCCACTCGTCGGTGAGCTCGGGCAGCACCTTCTGCTGGGCGGCCTTGACCTCGCCCCGGAAGAGCACCTCGTCACCCGCGCGCTCGCCGAACCGCTCGGGCAGGATCGCGGTGAAGTCGAGGGTCGCCCCGGGACGCGTGCCGCGGACGGCGTCGTCGAGCTCGTCGACGAGGATCCCCGAGCCGACCTCGTAGGTGAAGTCGGTCGCGCTGAGTCCCGGCACGTCCTCACCGTCGATCGAACCGGCGATGTCGAGGCGGGCGAAGTCGCCGACCGTGAGCGCTGACTCCGAGTCCTCGAGGGTGGCGAATCGCTCGCGCATGGCGTCGATCTGCTCCGTGATGCGCTCGTCGGTCGCGGCATCGACGTCGACCACCACGGTGAGTTCGTCGTACCCGGTGAGTCGGACCTCGGGCCGTACCTCGACCTCGGCGGTGAAGGTGATGTCGCCCTCCTCCTCGCCGGCCGTGATGTCGAGGGTCGGCGCCGCGATCACGTCGATCTCCTCGGTGCCCACCGCCTCGACGTAGTAGTCGGGCAGGGAGTCCTTGATGGCCTGGGCGCGGGCCTCGGCGACCGGGATCGACTGCTCGAGGATGCGCCGCGGCGCCTTCCCCGGCCGGAACCCCGGGATCCGGACCTGCTGGGCGAAGCGGCGGTACGCCGCGTCGATGGACTGCTCGAACTCGTCCGCCGGGACCGTGACGGTCAGGCGGACCCTGTTGCCCTCGAGGGGCTCGACGGACGTCTGCATAGAGGTGCGGACTCTACCGGGTACCCCGACACGCTCCCCGATCCCGCGCCGCTCAGCGGGTGAGGTGGTCCGGGGCGTCCGGGGTCCACCGGGCGATCGTGCGACGCGCGAGCGACCCGGGACCGAGGCCGACCACGACGAACCAGAGCCCGCGCCGCGCCCGACCGCGCCACGGGAGGGCGTGGTGCCAGAGCAGGCTCCGGACACCGAGCACCGCAAGCGCCGGCGCACGGTCGCCCTCGATGGGGTGCCGGTCCGGCGCGAGCCGCAGCGACACGAGCCGGGCGGTGATGACCGCGGGATCGAGCAGCGTGGCCACGTCGGGGCACGCGGCGGGATCGAGTCCGGCGGCGGGCGCGAGGCGCCGGAACGCGTCCGTCCCCTCCCCCGCCAGCACGATCTGCCGCCGGGCCCACTCGTCGGTCGTCCCGCTCCCGGCGTAATTGTTGTCACCGTGCACGCGGTACCCGGTGCCCACCGTGTCGGAGGCGACGAGCCGCCCGAACAGGGCGACGGTCTCGGCGAGGTACTTGTCCGGACCGCCGGTGAACTCGTCCGGGATCGGGAGGACCCGCTCGAGCACGTCACGCCGGAACGCGTTCGCGCTCGTCGGAGGCCATGCGTGGTTGCGGGTCCGCAGCACGACCGTGCGGAGATCGCCGTCGGCCAACAGCCCCGGACGGGGCGGCCGCACCCGGCCGGTCGGCGCGCCCTCGGCGTCGATGAGTTCGAGGCGCCAGTGCACCTTCACGACGGCCGGGTCGGCGGCGAACGCTCGCTGCACCTCGGCGAGGATGCCGGGACGGAGGACATCGTCGGCGTCGAGCAGCACCACGACGTCGCCGCTCGCCTCGGCCACCCCCCGACCGATCGCCGCGGCCTGACCGGCGTTCGCCTGCTCGATGAGCCGCACCCGCGACCCGAACGCGCGCACCCGGTCGGCCGAGCCGTCGGTGCTCCCGTCGTCGACGACGACCACCTCGTGCGGCGGCGGGACCTGCGCCAGCGCACTCTCGATCGCCGCGCCCACGAATCGCTCGTAGTTCCAGCACGACACGACGACGCTGACGGTCGGGCCGGACGTCATCGGGAACCCGAGAGCATCGAGCGACCGTGCAGGTCGTCACCCGGTCCTGCGCCCAGCAGGTCGAGGATCGTCGGGGCGAGATCGACCGCCCGGAACGCGCCGAGGTCGACGGCTTCAACACCCGGACCGGCGATGAGCACGAAGCCCTCGCCGGAGTGCTCACCGACCCGGTGCATCGGCACCGGACCGATCCGACCCGCATCAGGGTGCTCGATCTCGTCGATCGGGGCGGACCACACGAACTCCACGTCCCCGGGCACCCCGCCGCGTGCGAGCGGGTCGGCGGCGCGCGGCATCGAGGCGGACTCCACGACGGGTCGACCCGTCCGCGCGCAGCGCGCCGCGGAGACCCGTTCGATGATCTCCTCGCACGTGCGCACGTAGTCGGCGGGGTCGACGACACCGTCGCGCTCGCGGCCCCGGAGGTTGACGCGGACCAGCCCGGTCGTGAACGACGGGACCGCGAAGTACCGCATCGTGGGCCAGCGGTGGCGGTACCACCACACCGGCATGTAGTCCGGGGCGTGCGGCGACGGGCCGGAGCGCGCGAGGTCGAACGGGGTCTCCGGCGGGATCGGGGCGGCCAGCACGCCGGGACGGTGACCGGGACGCCCGGCCGCCCGCCGCACCGCGCCGCGCAGCGCCCGCGGCGTCGCCCGCTTGACCCGGTTGCGCAGGGCCCGGCGCCGATCGTCGGCGAAGTGGCTCGCCAGGTGGTCCACCCACTGGACCCCGGGGTCCGGGACGACCGGCCCGGCCCCGCCGCGGGGCATGGTGAGCGCCGGGGCCCACCCGTGGAGTCGGTGGAGCAGCTCGGGCAGCATCACGAAGGTCATGAGGTCGGTCCGGTTCGGCGTCATGCCGTGGAGCGAGAACAGCACGACGGCCGCGTCGGGTGCGGCGTCGAGCGCGCGCCCGACCGCGGCGTCGATCGCCCGGTGGATGCGGGCCATGCCCTCGGCCGCCTGACCGGCGGTGGGCGCGCCGTACACGGGGCTGTGCGGGTCGACCCCGTGCCACATGAAGTGGCCGCCGGAGTGCTCCTCCGACCAGATGGCGACCGCGAGGCGCCAGTCCGGCACCCGATCCATGAGGTCGAGGAGCACGTCCGCGCGCGCCGCTGCGCCGTCGACGAGGGCGGCCGTCGCGTTGCGGAGGTAGTCGGGCGAGTACCAGAGCGGGTCCGACTCCCGGGCGAACGCCGGGTGGGGACCGAAGCGGTCGTCGAGCGCGGTGATGAGCCCGGGTGGCAGCGACGTGCGCGCGAACCCGGGCGCGTGCGCGCCCCAGGCCACGACCTGGGCCCCGGAGACCTCCGGCGCGATGACGCCGCGCTCGGGCAGGTCGAGCGACACCACGGGCAGTTCGTCGCCGCGGGCCCACCACGGGACGATCGCCGGCATGCCCTGCATGCGCGCGTCGTAGTCGGCGGGGTCGAACGACGCCATGCCCCAGTACCCCTGGGAGGCGGCCGTGCGGCCGGTCGCGAACTCGGTCCACAGCGCCTCGGAGCGCAGCGCGTCACGGCTGTCGATCGTCGCCCGGGCAGCACGGGCCCGCAGCGCCGCGAGGTTGGGGAGGGCACCGGCATCGACGAGCGGGCCCACCGAGGCCCAGTCCATGGAGTCGACGCCGATCGCGAGCACTCGCGCCACGCGTCGACCTCCTCGTCCCGAAGTGCGGCGGTCGGGGCAGCGTACCGGCGTGACGGGCCGTCACGGACCACGCCGTGCGGCGGGTAGGTTGGCCTCGATGCGCCCCCGCCGTCCGTGCCCGCCCACCCGCCGCGCCGGAGGAAGCCGGTGAGGCTGCTCGTCGTTGGCGGCGCCGGGTACATCGGCAGCGTGGTCGCCGCGGAACTCGTCGCCGAGGGCCACGAGGTGACGGTCGCCGACGACGGGTCGCGCGGCCACGCACGGGTGCCCGGCACCGGCTTCGTCGAGGTGTCGCTCCTCGACCCGGCCGGCCTCGACGCGCTGTGCGCACGCGGCTTCGACGCCGTCCTGCACTTCGCCGCGCTCTCGATCGTGCCGGAGTCGGTGCGGGAGCCCGAGCTGTACTTCCGCACGAACGTGCTCGGGACCCTCAACCTCCTCGAAGCGATGCACGCGCACGGCGTCCACCGGATCGTGTTCTCGTCGACCGCGTCGACCTACGGCGAGCCCGAGTCGGTCCCGATCGATGAGGACGCACCGACCCGACCGACGAACCCGTACGGGGCGTCCAAGCTCGCGGTCGACCACCTGCTCGCCGGCTGGGCCGATGCGCACCGGGCCGGCGCGGTCAGCCTCCGGTACTTCAACGTGGCCGGCGCGGCCCACGGGCTCGGCGAGCACCACGACCCCGAGACCCACCTCATCCCGATCATCCTCGAGGTCGCCGCCGGCGAGCGCGAGTCGCTGTCGGTGTACGGCACCGACTACCCCACCCCCGACGGCACGGCGATCCGCGACTACATCCACATCGCCGATCTCGCGCACGCCCACGTGCTCGCGATCGGCGCCACCGGGACCCCGGGGCACCGGGTCTACAACCTCGGCAACGGGGAGGGGTTCAGCGTCCGGGAGATGATCGAGGCCGCTGAGCGCGTCACCGGACGCACCATCGCCACGATCGACGCGCCACGACGCGACGGCGACCCCGTGCGGCTCGTGGCCTCGAGCGAACGCATCCGCCGGGAACTCGGCTGGCGGCCCCGGCACACCGACGTCGAGCGGATGATCGCCGACGCCTGGGCCCACCG
>JBJTWK010000016.1:0-19828 GCA_046081705.1 Actinomycetes bacterium
CGCACCGACTTCGACTTCCTTCACCGCATGTGGCGCTGGGCCCTCGTCTCGGGCGTGGCGCTCGCCATCGGCCTAGCCGCGTTCCTCATCCGCGGCGGCCTCCACTTCGGGAGCGACTTCACCGGGGGGACCGCGTTCCAGGTCTCGGTGGAGCGGGTCACCCCGAGCGCCGGGGCCATCCGTGACGTGGTGGCCGAGGCCGGTGCGCCGGAGGCCAAGATCGTGATCGTCGGCGGCTCGACGGTCCGGGTCCAGACCCGGGACCTGTCGCCCGAGGAGCAGCAGGCGGTGCGCGAGGCCCTCGGGGAGTATGCGGGCGTCCAGGCCGCGACGGTGAGCGTGGCCGACGTCAGCCCGACCTGGGGCGATCAGGTGAGCGGGAAGGCCTGGCGCGCCCTGCTCGTGTTCTTCGTCGTCATCACGCTGTACCTGGCCATCCGCTTCGAGTTCAAGATGGCCATCGCCGCCATCGCCGCGGTGATCCACGACATCCTCATCACGGTCGGGGTGTACGCAATCACCGGGTTCGAGGTCACGCCGGCCACGGTCGTGGCCTTCCTCACCATCCTCGGGTTCTCGCTGTACGACACGGTCGTGGTGTTCGACAAGATCAAGGAGAACGAACCCTCGCTCGGGCAGGTCAAGGGCGAGACGTACTCCGACATGGCGAACCGGTCGCTGAACCAGGTGCTCATGCGCTCGATCAACACCTCGTTCGTGGCGATCCTGCCGGTGGCCTCGTTGCTGGTCGTGGGCGTGTGGATCATGGGCGCGATCACCCTGCGCGACTTCGGCCTCGCCCTGTTCGTGGGCCTGCTCTCGGGCGCGTACTCGTCAATCTTCGTCGCAGCGCCGGTGCTCACCTGGTGGAAGGAGCGGGAGCCGCGCAACCGCAACCTCGCCGAGCGGGCGGCGGCCCGGCCCCAGAAGGTCGCCGCCGCGGTCCCGACCGGTGGCGACGTGAGCCTCGACGACATCCCGGCGGCCACGGTGGCGCCGCGGCCCCGCAAGCCGAAGGGCGCCCGCCGGCGCCGCTGACCGCCCGCTCGCCCGGGCACCCGCCCGGCGTGGGAGACTGACGGGGCGTGAGCATCACCCAGCCCTCCCGGAACGACGAGGTCCTCGAGCGTTCCCGCCTGCCCTGGCGGCGTCGCATGGTCGACGCCGAGGTGCTCCCGCTGCTGCAGGCCTACCGGGCCCGGCACCCGAAGGCGTCCACCGAGCGCATCGAGGCTGCGTTCGAGGTCGCCCGCGAGGCCCACATCCACCAGGTCCGACGGTCCGGCGAGCCCTACATCTCCCACCCGGTGGCGGTGGCCACCATCGTGGCCGACCTCGGTCTCGACGACGAGACGATCGCCGCGGCCCTGCTCCACGACGCGGTCGAGGACACCCACGTGACGCGCGACGAGGTCGAGCGCCGGTTCGGGGTCGAGATCGCCAGCATGGTCGAGGGCGTCACCAAGCTCGACCGCATCAAGTTCGACTCCCGGGAGGCCCAGCAGGCCGCCACCCTCCGCAAGATGCTCGTGGCGATGGCCAAGGACATCCGGGTGCTCATCATCAAGCTCGCCGACCGTCTCCACAACATGCGCACGATCGCCTCCCTGTCCGAGGCCAAGCAGCGACGCATCGCCCAGGAGACGCTCGACATCTACGCGCCGCTCGCGCACCGCATGGGCATCGGCGACGTCAAGTGGCAGCTCGAGGACCTGTCGTTCGCCGTGCTCCACCCGAAGCGCTACGCCGAGATCGAGCAGCTCGTGATGACCCAGGCCCCGGAGCGCGGGACCTACCTCGACGAGGTGCTCATCGAACTGCGGGACCGCCTCGCCGAACTGCACATCGACGCGGAGGTCCAGGGCCGCCCGAAGCACTACTGGTCCATCTACGAGAAGATGGTCGTGAAGGGCAAGGAGTTCGACGAGGTGTTCGACCTCGTCGGCGTGCGGGTCGTCGTCGAGTCCGTGAAGGACTGCTACGGCGCGCTCGGCACGATCCACGCGGTGTGGCGTCCGGTCACCGGACGCTTCAAGGACTACATCGCGATGCCGAAGTTCAACCTCTACCAGTCGCTCCACACGACCGTCATCGGGCCGAAGGGCAAGCCGGTCGAGGTGCAGATCCGGACCCGCGAGATGCATCGACGGGCGGAGTACGGCATCGCCGCGCACTACTCCTACAAGGACCATCCGGGGCACGGTCGGGCCGACGACCTGGCGTGGCTCCAGCGCATGGTCGACTTCCAGCAGGAGGCGGACGACCCGGCGGAGTTCATGCAGACGCTGAAGGTCGACCTCGATCAGGACGAGGTCTTCGTCTTCACGCCGAAGGGCAAGGTCATCACCCTCCCGACCGGTTCGACCTCGATCGACTTCGCCTACGCGATCCACACCGAGGTCGGGCACCGCTGCATCGGCGCCCGGGTCAACGGTCGGCTCGTGGCGCTCGACGCCGTCCTCGCCTCGGGCGACACCATCGAGATCTTCACGAGCAAGGTCGAGGGTGCGGGACCGAGTCGCGACTGGCTCCAGTTCGCCCACTCGCCCCGGGCCCGCTCGAAGATCAAGCAGTGGTTCTCGCGGGAGCGACGGGTCGACGCGATCGAGGCGGGCCGGGAGGACCTCGTCGCCGAACTGCGTCGGGAGGGTCTGCCGGTCCAACGGCTCGCGCAGTCCGACGCGCTCACCGAGGTCGCGACGTCGATGCACCTCGAGGACATCGACGCGCTGTACGCCGCGATCGGCGAGGGTCGGGTCGGCGCTCGGGCGGTCGCCCAGCGGATCCAGCGGGAGCTGCGCGGGGGGGAGGAGCAGCTGCCGGTCACCGCTCGCCGTCCGCAGCGCTCGTCGCAGCGTCGGCGCTCGGTCGGGGTCCACGTCGAGGGGCTCGACGACGTCATGGTGCGGCTGTCCCGGTGCTGCACGCCGGTGCCGGGCGACGAGATCATGGGGTTCGTCACGCGGGGGCGCGGGGTGTCGGTCCACCGCACCGACTGTGCGAACGCGAGCGGCCTCGCCACGATCGCCGAGCGGGTGATCGAGGTCGAGTGGGACCACGACGCCGTCGGGACGTTCGTGGTGTCCCTCGAGGTGGAGGCGCTCGACCGATCGGGCCTGCTGCGCGACATCGCGACCGTCCTGTCGGAGCACCACGTGAGCATCGTCGCGAGCGGCAGCCAGACGAGCGCCGACCGCGTGGCCCGCCTGCGCTTCGACTTCGAACTCGCCGATCCGGGGCACCTCGAGTCGATCATCGGCGCGGTCAAGCGCGTCCGTTCGGTGTACGAGGCGCACCGGGTCCTCCCGGGCGCCTCGCCCGCCTGACGCGTTCGGGCCGGGTCACGGCGCGCGGCGCCGGTAGCATCGCCCCCCATGTCCGGCGACCCCACCTTCCGCGCGCCCGTCGGGGTCCACGACGTCCTGCCGCCCGAATCGGGTCGCTGGGCGGCGGTGGTGGCCCGCTTCGCCGGTCGCGCCGGTCGCGCCGGATTCGGCCTCGTGCAGACGCCGCTCTTCGAGCACGTGGAGGTGTTCCGCCGGGTCGGGGAGCACACCGACGTCGTCCACAAGGAGATGTACGAGTTCCGGGACAAGGGCGAACGCCTCCTGGCGCTGCGTCCCGAGGGCACGGCCTCGGTGGTCCGGGCCTACGTCGAGCACCGGCCGCAGCCGCCGTGGAAGGTCTGGTACGTCGCGCCGAACTTCCGGTACGAGCGACCCCAGAAGGGCCGGTACCGGCAGCACTGGCAACTCGGCGTCGAGGTGCTCGGACTCGACGATCCCGACATCGACGTCGAGGTCATCGCGCTCGCCGCGGGGTTCTACGCGGACCTCGGGCTCCGGCGTCTGCGGCTCGCTGTGAACTCGATGGGGGATCCGGCGGGCCGCGAGGCGTACGTCGAGGCCCTGCGCGCGCACCTGCTCACGCACGCGGGAGCGCTCGGCGCTGCGTTCCGCGACAGGGTCGAGGCCAGCCCACTGCGGGTCCTCGACTCCAAGAACCCGGAGTGGGCCGAGGCCATCGCGACGGCGCCGCACATCACCGAGCACCTCGGCCCCGAGGCGCGGGCCCACTTCGAGCGGGTGCAGACCGGTCTCGCCGCGCTCGGCGTGCCGTTCGAGATCGACCCGCGGCTCGTGCGCGGCTTCGACTACTACACCCGGACCACCTTCGAGTTCCAGAGCGACGCGCTCGACGCGGCGCAGAACGCGATCGGCGGCGGCGGTCGGTACGACGGTCTCGCCGAGGCGATGGGCGGACCGTCCACGCCCGGCATCGGGTTCGGCATCGGGGTGGAGCGGCTCATGCTCGCGCTCGAGGCCGAGGGTGGATCGCCGGCACCGATCGGTGCGACCCCGGCCGCCTTCGTGATCGACGGGCTCGGCGACGACGGCGGGACGTCGGCGCTCACCCTCACGGCCGACCTGCGGGACGCCGGCATCGCCACCGACCGGGCCTACGGGGGCCGGGCGCTCAAGGGGCAGTGGCGGGCCGCGGACCGGTCGGGCGCGCGCTTCGGCGTGATGCTCGGGCGCGCCGAGGCCGAGCGCGACGCCGTCGCCGTGAAGGACCTCGGCAGTGGCGAGCAGGTCGAGGTCGCTCGGGCGGACCTCGTCGCATGGATCCAGCAACGACTCGAGGAGTCAGCATCGTGATGCGCACCCGGACCGTCGGATCGCTGCGGGGCGGCGACGCCGGCCGCGAGGTCACCCTCTGCGGGTGGGTCGCGGCCCGCCGCGACCACGGCGGGGTGGTGTTCATCGACCTGCGGGACGCGACCGGCCTCGTGCAGGTCGTCATCGACCCGGCCACCCCGGGCGGCGCCGACGCGGCGCGGATCCGGTCCGAGTACGTCCTCCAGATCACGGGGGCCGTGCGTCCCCGGCCCGAGGGCACGGTGAACCCGGATCTCCCCACGGGCGAGGTCGAGGTCGCCGCTGGTGCGGTCGTGATCCTGAACGAGGCCGAGCCCCCGCCGTTCCCGCTCCACGACCGCGGCGACGGCGTCGACGAGTCGCTGCGGCTCCGGCACCGGTACCTCGATCTGCGGCGCACCGCGATGCAGCGCAACCTGCGCCTGCGGGCCGGTGTGAACCGCGCCGTGCGCGCGGCGATGGACGGTCAGGGGTTCGTCGAGGTCGAGACCCCGATGCTCATCGCATCGACCCCCGAGGGGGCGCGCGACTTCGTCGTGCCGTCGCGCCTGCACCCCGGCGAGTTCTACGCGCTGCCCCAGAGCCCGCAACTCTTCAAGCAGCTGCTCATGGTGGGTGGCCTCGACCGCTACTACCAGGTCGCCCGCTGCATGCGGGACGAGGACCTGCGGGCCGATCGACAGTTCGAGTTCATGCAGCTTGACGTCGAGATGTCCTTCGCCGAGGCCGCCGACGTCATGGCCGCCGTCACCGTGGCGATCGACGCGGCCGTCCGCGAGGTCACCGGCGAGGGGGTCGGCGAGATCCCGGCCATGACCTGGCACGAGGCGATGGAGCGGTACGGCACCGACAAGCCCGACCTCCGGTTCGGGATGGAGCTCGTCGACCTCGGCCCGGTGTTCGAGGCCACGGAGTTCCGGGCGTTCCAGGCCGAGGCGGTCAAGGGGTTCGCGGTCCCCGGGCAGGGCGAGGCATCGCGTTCCACCGTCGACGGGCTGGTCGATCGGGCCAAGGCGCTCGGTGCCGCCGGCCTCGTGTGGATGCGGGTGCGCGAGGGGGGCACGCTCGAGTCCCCGGTCGTGAAGTTCCTCGACGAGGCCGAGCAGGCCGGCATCGTGCGCACGCTCGGTGCCAACGCCGGCGACCTCGTCCTCATCGTCGCCGGCGCCCGTCGCATGGCGAACGAGGTCCTCGGCCAGTTGCGCCTCGACCTCGGGCGCCCGCCGGTGAACTGGTCGCCGAACGACGACGGTCGGGCCGAGCTGCGGTTCCTGTGGGTCACCGACTTCCCGCTCTTCGAGGCGGTCGACGACGCGGGGCGGCCCCAGCCCGCGCACCACCCGTTCACGATGCCGCACCCCGACGACGTCGCCCTCCTCGACGGGGAGGGGGAGGCCCTCCTCGCCGTCCGGTCGCAGGCCTACGACCTCGTGCTCAACGGGTGGGAACTCGGCTCGGGGAGCGTGCGTATCCACCGTCCCGACGTGCAGGCGCGCATCTTCGAACTCCTCGGGATCGATGCGCAGGAGGCCCAGGCCCGGTTCGGGTTTCTGCTCGACGCGTTCCGGTTCGGCGCGCCACCGCACGCCGGGTTCGCGTTCGGGCTGGATCGCATCACCGCGCTCCTCGCCGGCGAGGAGAACATCCGCGAGGTCATCGCGTTCCCGAAGACCCAGTCGGGGTCCGATCCGCTCACGGGCGCGCCGGGGCCGATCGACGCCCCGCACCTCCGCGAGCTCGGGCTCTCGCTCGCGCCGAAGCCCAAGAAGTAGCGCCCCGGCACGGGTCCGGGCCGATCGGTAGGGTCGGCCCCGTGCCGGACGATCTCTTCACCGCTGCGGTCGAGGACCGCCTGCGGCGCCGCGCGCCGCTCGCCGCCCGGTTGCGGCCGCGCTCGCTCGACGAGGTGGTGGGGCAGGAGCACCTCCTCGGTCCCGGCCGACCGCTGCGGGCCCTCATCGAGGCCGACCGCCTCTCGTCGGTGGTGCTCTGGGGTCCGCCGGGCACGGGGAAGACGAGCATCGCCCGGCTCACCGCGCGGGCGACGGCCCAGGCGTTCGAGGCGCTCAGCGCGGTGACCGCCGGGGTCAAGGACGTCCGCGAGGTGGTCGACCGGGCGCGGGACCGCCTCGGGCAGCAGGGGCGCGGCACGATCCTGTTCCTCGACGAGGTGCACCGGTTCAACCGCACCCAGCAGGACGCCCTGCTGCCGCACGTCGAGGAGGGACTCATCGTCCTCGTCGGCGCGACCACGGAGAACCCGTACTTCTCCCTCACCGCCCCGTTGCTCTCCCGATCGACCCTGTTCCGCCTTGAGCCCGTGCCACCGGCCGCCCTGCGGGCGCTCGTCGCCCGCGCGCTCGCGGATCCCGAGCGGGGCCTCGGCGAGGACGGGCTGACGATCGCCGACGACGCGCTCGAGCACCTCGTCGATCGTGCCGAGGGCGACGGTCGTCACCTGCTCACCTCCCTCGAGGTCGCCGCGGCGCTCACGGTGGAGGCGGGGGAGACCGAGATCCCGCTGGCGCTCGCCGAGGCCGCCCTCGCAGCGCGCGCCATCCGCTACGGCGAGGACGAGCACTACGACGTCGTCTCGGCGTTCATCAAGTCGATCCGGGGCTCGGACGCGGACGCCGGGCTCTACTGGCTGGCCCGGATGCTCGAGGCCGGTGAGGACGCGCGCTTCGTCGCCCGACGCCTCGTGATCCTTGCGAGCGAGGACATCGGCATGGCCGACCCGCTCGCGCTCCCCATCGCCACGGCCGCGGCCCAGGCGGTCGAGTACGTCGGCCTGCCCGAGGCCCAACTCAACCTCGCGCACGCCGTCGTCTACCTGGCCAACTGCCCGAAGTCGAACAGCGTCACGGTCGGGATCGGCGCGGCCCGGCGCGACGTCGTGGACCTCCCGGCCGGGGCCGTGCCCGCTCACCTGCGGGACGCGCACTACCGGGGCGCCGCGGCCTTGGGTCACGGCGAGGGTTACCAGTACCCTCACGAGCACCCGGGCGGGTGGATCGCCCAGGAGTACCGGCCCGACGAGGTCCGGGACCGGATCTACTGGCAGCCGACCGGCCGCGGGCGCGACGTCGCCCGGCGGCCGGACGGGAGGGAAGCATGAGCGCATCCGAGTGGTTGGTCGCCGTCGGGACGGTGCTGCTCGCAGTGTGCGTCGGGGCACTGCTCCTCGCACTCGTGCAGGTGGTCGCGACCCTGCGGAGCCTGCGCCGCACCGTCGATGCGCTCCGGGCCGAGACGGTCGGGATGATCGACGAGATGCGGTCCGCCGTCCGCGACGCATCGTTCGAGGTGGACCGGGTCGACGCGTTGCTCACCACCGCCGAGTCGGTCGGCGAGAACCTCGACTCGGCGTCCCGTATGGTGCGGCGCACGGTCCAGAACCCGGTGGTCAAGGTCATGGCGTTCGGCACCGGCACCCGCCGCGCCGTCGCCCGGATGCGGAAGGGGGAGCGCCGGGGCGCCTGAGTCCCGGCCACACGAGCATGATCCCGAAGCGAGCGTTCTGGGCCGGAGCCGGGTACGCGGCCGGCGCGACCACGTCGATCTGGGCGGTGCGCAAGGTCAAGCGCGCCGCGGCCCGCTACACGCCGAGCGCGGTCGTCCTCCGGGCGCGTGACGGCGCGATCGACACGGGTCGTCGTGTGCGCGACGCGGTCGCCGAGGGGCGCGACGCGGCGCGGCGGCGCGAGGCCGAACTCCGAGCCGCGCTCGACGGCGCCGACGTCGGGCCCGCGTCCGGACCGGTGCCCCTGCGTCTCGTGGAGGTGACCCCCGAGCCCGCGTCGCTCGAGGCCCCGGCACTGCCCGCCGCATCCGGTGGGTCGAGGGGCGGACGCCTCCGACGGGTTCGCTAGCCTCCCAACCCGTGCCGCCCCGTACCGCCGACGAGCTCCGCCGCGCCTTCCTCGACTACTTCGCCGAGCGGGGCCACCAGGTCGTGCCGTCGGCGAGCCTCATCCCGCACGACGCGGGCCTGCTGTTCACGGTGGCCGGCATGGTGCCGTTCAAGCCGTACTTCGTGGGCGAGGAGCCAGCGCCGTGGCCCCGGGCCGCGTCGGTCCAGAAGTGCGTGCGGGCGGGCGGCAAGCACAACGACCTCGATGACATCGGGCGCACGAACCGGCACTTCTCGTTCTTCGAGATGCTCGGCAACTTCTCGTTCGGCGACTACTTCAAGGCCGAGGCCATCCCGTTCGCCTGGGAGCTCTACACGGAGGGCCTCGAACTCGACCCGCAGCGGCTCTGGGTGACGGTCCACGAGACCGACGACGAGGCCGAGGCCATCTGGCGCGACGCGGTCGGGGTGCCGGCCGAGCGCATCCAGCGGATGGGCGAGGACAACTTCTGGCGCATGGCCGACACCGGTCCGTGCGGTCCGTGCACCGAGATCTTCTGGGACCTCGGTCCCGAGTTCGGTGCCGACGGCGGTCCGCTCCACGGGTCCGAGGATCGGTTCATCGAGATCTGGAACCTCGTGTTCATGCAGTACGACGCGCAGCCCGACGGCTCGCTCGTGCCGCTGCCGAAGCCCAGCGTCGACACGGGCGCGGGACTCGAGCGCAACCTCGCCGTGCTCCAGGGCGTGCCCACGGCCTGGGACATCGACCTGTTCCGCGACCTCATCGTCGCAGCGGAGAACGCCACCGGCACCACCTACGGCGGCGGGGGCGAGCCCGACGTGTCCCTGCGCATCCTCGCCGAGCACGGGCGCGCGATGACCTTCCTCGTCTCCGACGGCGTCGTGCCCTCGAACGAGGACCGCGGCTACGTGCTGCGCCGCATCATCCGCCGTGCGGTGCGCCACGCGTACCGGCTCGGCACCTGTGACCTCGTCACGCCCCGCATGGTCGAGGCGACGATCGGCGTCATGGGTGAGGCGTACCCGGACCTCGTGAAGCACCGCGATCTCGTGCTCGGGATCGTCGGCCGTGAGGAGGAGCGGTTCCTGCGCACCCTGCAGCGCGGGGTCGATCTCCTCGACGACGTCCTCGCCGAGGGTGACGTCTCCGGCGACCGCGCCTTCTTCCTCCACGACACGCTCGGTTTCCCGATCGACCTCACCCGGGAGATCGCGGGGGAGCGGGAGCGGACCGTCGACCTCGACGGCTTCGCGGCCCGGATGCAGGAGCAGCGCACCCGCGCCCGCGACGCGCTCAAGGCCGAGGGCGGTTCCGCCGCCGCGCCCGTGGAGCTCTACCGCGAGCTGCTCGACGACCACGGCCCGACCGTGTTCACGGGGCGTCAGGAGTACGTCACCGAGGGGGTGCGCGTCATCGGCATCATCGCTGCGGGTGAGCGCCTCGGGCGCGCCGGGACCGGCGCCGAGGTCGACGTGCTGCTCGACCGCACGCCCTTCTACGCCGAGTCGGGTGGTCAGGTCGGCGACACCGGCGTGCTCACGGGTCCCGATGGCCTCGTCGTGCGGGTCCTCGACACCGTGTACGCGATCCCCGGCACGCTCACGCTGCACCGGGCGAAGGTGGAGGCCGGCGAACTCGACGAGGGCGACGACCTGACGGCGACGATCGACGGCGAGCGGCGGGACGACATCCGTCGGAACCACACCGCGACCCACATCCTGCACTGGGCGTTGCGGGAGGTGCTCGGCGACCACGTGAAGCAGGCGGGTTCGCACGTGGGTCCGGACCGGTTGCGCTTCGACTTCAGCCACTTCGAGGGCGTGGCGCAGGCCGATCTCGATCGCATCGAGGCGCTCGCGAACCGCGAGGTCATCAGCGACGCGCCGGTGCGTCACTACGAGACCTCGAAATCCCACGCCGAGAGCATCGGGGCCATCGCGTTCTTCGGTGACAAGTACGGCGATCTCGTGCGCGTGCTCGAGGCCGGACCGCACTCGACCGAGCTGTGCGGGGGCACCCACGTGCACGCGCTTGGGTTCATCGGGCCCGTGCGGATCCTGAGCGAGGGGTCGGTGGGTGCGAACCTGCGTCGCATCGAGGCGGTCACCGGGAGCCATGCGCTCGACCGCATCCGCGAGGAGGACGAGCGGCTGCGCGGCGTCGCCGCGCTCGTGAACTCGACCCCGGCCGAGGTGCCCGAGAAGGTCGAGCGACTCGTCGCCCAGGTGAAGTCGCTCAACGACGAGATCGCGACGCTGCGGGCCCAGGCCGCCGCGGCGCAGGCGGGGGATCTCGCCGCGACCGCCGAGGGCGGCGTCGTCGCGGTGCGGCGGGACGGTCTCGGTCCCGACGACCTCCGACTGCTCGTGACCGCCGTGCGGGAGCGACTCGGCTCCGGCATCGTGGCGATCGTCGGGCTCGGACCCGACGGCACGAAGGCCGGGATCGCGGTGGCGG
This sequence comes from Actinomycetes bacterium, assembly GCA_046081705.1. Taxonomy (GTDB): domain Bacteria; phylum Actinomycetota; class Acidimicrobiia; order IMCC26256; family IMCC26256; genus IMCC26256. The sequence goes on from JBJTWK010000016.1 coordinate 10,994, forward strand.
TCACCAAGGATCGGCTCGAGGGCGGCGCATCGGCCGCGGCGATCGCACAGGGCGCGGCGAAGGCGCTCGGCGGCGGCACGGCCAAGAACCCGGAGCTCGTCGTCGGCGGTGGCCCCAGGGTCGACGGGATCGACGAGGCCCTCGAGCTCGTGCGCGCCGCGGCGGGCGCTGCGGCCGCCGGGTGACGCGGGCGCTCGGCGTCGACCTCGGCGAACGCCGGATCGGACTCGCCACCTCGGACCCGACGCGCACGGTCGCCGGCCCGCACTCGGTCATCGTCCGCAGCGGCGATCCCGAACGGGACCGCCGGGCGATCGTCGCCGTCGCCCGGGAGGAGGAGGCCACCACCGTGATCGTCGGTCTGCCGCTCAAGCTCACCGGCGGCCGCGGATCGGCGGCCCGGGGGGCGGAGGCGGAGGTCGAGGCCCTGCGGGCCCTGGCCCCGGATCTCGAGGTCGTGCTCTGGGACGAGCGGATGACCACCTCGATCGCCGAACGCACCCTCCTCGAGGGCGATGTCCGCCGTGCAGACCGCAAGCAGGTGATCGACAAAGTGGCCGCAGCGGTCCTGCTCCAGAGCTGGCTCGACGCGAACCGGGGCTGAGGGCTCGGGTCCGGTGGGCGAGCAGGACCCGGAGGACACCATCGGGTGCGGGGCCGCAGCGGTCCTGCTCCAGAGCTGGCTCGACGCGAACCGGGGCTGAGCGTTCAGCGGTGGGGCCGGTGACCCGTGTCGGGGTCCGCGATGGGTCACGATGACGGGATGACCGGACCCGTCGTGCCCCCGACCGCCCGGCCGCGCTGGATCCGGATCACCGCCGTCGTCGTGGTCGTCGCGCTCGTGCTCTCGGCCGGGGCCGCGGTCGCCGGCTGGCTCCTCGTCGACCCGCCGGGTGGGCCGGGCGAGGAGGTCACGGTCACGATCCCGAGCGGCGCGTCGGTGGCCGCGATCGGTACCCGGCTCGCCGACGCCGGGGTCGTCCCGAACGCGTTCGCGTTCCGCATGTACGCGCGGGCCACGGGGGCCGGGCCGTTCCAGGCGGGGGAGTACCGCATCGCCCGCGACGCCGGCGTGCCCGCCGCGATCCGTGCCCTCGACGCCGGCCCGCGCATCGAGTACCAGCGCCTCGCGCTGCCGCCGGGCATGACGCTGGCGATGATCGCCGCCGTCGTGGGCACGTTGCCCGGTCGATCGGCGGAGCGGTTCCTGCAGGTCGCAGCGAGTGGTGCGGTGCGGTCCCGGTACCAGCCCGAGGGCACGACCTCGCTCGAGGGGCTCACGTGGCCGGACACCTACTACGTCACGCCCGACGAGGACGAGACTGTCATCCTCCAGCGGATCGTGGATCGGTTCGACGCGGAGCTGCGCCGCCTCCGCATCCCGGCGAAGGCGGCGGCCCGGGGCGAGCGTCCGTACACGGCCACGATCGTCGCCTCGCTCATCCAGGGCGAGGCCGGCGTCGAGGCGGACCGTCCGCTCATCTCCGGCGTCATCGCCAACCGCCTCGCCCGGGACATGCCGCTGCAGATCGACGCCACGTTGCTCTTCGCCCGCGGCGATCGGGGTCCGCTCACCGACGCCGACTTCGCGCGCCCGGGTCCGTACAACACCTACCAGGTCGGTGGTCTGCCCCCGACCCCGATCATGACGGTCGGGGCCGCGTCGCTGAACGCGGCGGTCGCTCCGGCCGCGGTGCCCTACCTTTACTACGTGCTGTGGGACGAGGACGGAGGCCACCGGTTCGCCGAGACCTACGCGGAGCACCTCGCGAACATCGCCGACGCCCGACGGCGGGGGATCCTGTGAACCGGCCGCCCGTGTCCGGAGCCACACGCCTGTGCGCGGTGATCGGTGATCCCGTGCGTCACTCGCTCTCGCCGCGGCTGCACAACGCGGCGTACGCCGCGCTCGGGCTCGATCGGGTCTACGTCGCGTTGGAGGTGCCGGCGGGGCACGGCCGGGCCGCCGTGCGCTCGATCGTCGAGCTCGGCATCGACGGGCTCAACGTCACGATGCCGCACAAGGAGGACGCGGCCGCGGCGTGCGATGAGCTCACGCCGGACGCGGCGGCGCTCCGGTCGGTGAACACGGTGGTGCGGCGGCCCGACGGCACGCTCCTCGGTGCGTCGACCGACGGCGAGGGGTTCCTGCGCTCCCTCGGCGACGCCGGGCTCGACCCGACCGACGCGACGGTGCTCGTGGTCGGTGCGGGTGGTGCGGCCCGCGCCGTCGTCGCCGCGCTGGGCCGGGTCGGTGCCCGTGTGACGGTGGCGGCCCGTCGTGCCGACGCCGCGGCGACCGCGGCGGCACTCGCGCCCGGATCGCGTTCGACCGACCTCGCCGCGGTTCCGGGTGAACTCGGCCGCACCGCGATCGTCGTGCAGACGACGCCGGTCGGCATGGACGGCACCTCGCTGCCGTTCGACCCCGCGGCGCTCGGCCCCGACCACGCGGTCTGCGATCTCATCTACCACCCGGCCGCCACGCCCCTGCTCGTGGCGGCCGCGGCCCGCGGGGCCCGCACGGTCGGCGGCATCGGCATGCTGCTCCACCAGGCCGCGCTCGCGTTCGAACTCCACACCGGGGTGCCGGCGCCGCTCGACGCGATGCGCGCCGCACTCGAGGGCTGACCCGGGTCGGCACCGTCCCCTCCGTCCCGGTTCGGGGCGTCACCGGCCCGGCGCGAATCTGAAGATTTCCTCAACTCCGCGCCCCGCCGTGCCGATGACGGCAGGCGTGACGGACTCGCGGGCGTGCGGAGAGGGTGAGTGACGTGGGGCTGCAGGGGACGATCGACACACTGCCGGTGAGCGATGTGCTCGGGCTGCTGTGTGCGGTGGGTCAGCACGGGGTCCTCGAGGTGCGCGGCGGCGCGACCCGGGCCTCGCTGAGCCTCGAGGCCGGTGATCTCGTGGGCGGCGACATCGACGGGTTGGTCGCTGCGCCCGCCGACCGGGCCGCCCTCGTGCTGCGCCTCGTCGACGTCCTGACGGGTGCCCTGTGGATCGAGCAGGGCGGCTACACGTTCCGACCCGGACGCGCCGAAGCCGCCGCCGTCGGTCGGGTCCCGCTCGACGAGGTCCTCGACCGGGCCCGGGCCGCCGCCGACGCGTGGGCCTCGGTGGCGGCGACGGTCCCGTCGTTCGACGCGGTCCCGTTCCTCGTGGACGGGGGCAGCGACGACGAGTCCCTCACCCTCCACCGGTCGGCCCTGCGGCTCGTCGCAGCGATCGACGGGCGCCGCACCGTGGCCGAGGTCGGCGGACTGTGCGGGCGCAGCGCCGCCGAGGCCGCCGTGCCCCTCGCCGGGCTCGTGGCCCGCGGGGTCGTCGAGATCCGGCTCGGCGCGCCCGAGGTGTCGCCGGCCGCGCTCGAGGTCGCGCCCGCACCGATCGTCGAGGAGGTGGCGCGCGAGCAGGCGGCCCTGGCCGCCCGGCTCGTGGAGCACCGTGCCCCGGAGACCGACGCGGCGAGCCGGGCGCTCGCCGACCTCGCCGGCCTCGACGCCGTCGGGTCGGGACCCGAGCCGTCGGGTCCCGCCGGGTCGATCGGCACCGAGGTCTCCCCGGAGGCCGAGCACCTCGTGGCCCTGGCCGCCGAGTCCGGCCACGAGGGCGGCGTCGCGCCGGTCGCCGCCGGGACCGAGCAGACCACGATCACGGCCGACCGGGGCGCGCTCCTGCGCCTCTTCTCGGGCCTGCGCGCCGAGAACTCCTGACCCGGACCGGTCCGTCCGCCCCGCGGCCCCGACCCGGGACGCGGGGGAGCGGGATCGGTGCGAGAAATGGGCCCGAGGCCCTACAGCCCGGACCCCCGAGCGCCGATACTGGATCCGTGAGGCGCGGGCGTCGGGTCCGCGCCGACGTCGGGGAGATGGACCGTGTCGGACGGCACGCAGCTCGGAGCACTGCTGGTCGAGGGTGGCCTCATCACGAACGACCAGCTCGCGGCCGCGCTCGAGCAGCAGACCCAGACCGGTCGGCCGATCGGGCGGGTCCTCATCGACCAGGGTGTGCTCTCCGAGGGTGACCTCGTCCGCACCCTCGCCAAGCAGGTCGGGCTCGAGTTCGTCGACCTCACCGAGCACCCGATCGACGCCACGACCGCCTCGCTCATCCCCGAGGGTCTGGCCCGTCGCTACCAGGCCCTGCCGATCGCGTGGGATGACGACGTGCTCGTCGTCGCGATGGCCGACCCCTCGAACGTGCTCGCCGTCGACGACATCCGGGCCCTCACGGGCGCGCAGGTGCGTTCGGTCGTCGCCACCGCCGCGCAGATCCGCGATGCGATCGACCGGTTCCACCGGCTCGACAGCGAGGTCGACGACCTCGCCACCCAGGCCGCCGACGAGGCCGGCGAGGGCGAGGACCTCACCAACGTCAGCGCCGTCGTCGAGGACGCGCCGATCGTCAAGTTCGTGAACCTGCTCATCACGCAGGCCGTGGCCGACCGCGCCTCGGACATCCACGTCGAGCCGACCGACCGCGACCTGCGGATCCGGTTCCGCGTCGACGGCGTGCTGCACGAGGTCATGCGCTCGCCGAAGGCGATCCAGGCCGGGGTCATCAGCCGACTCAAGGTGATGAGCGACATCAACATCGCCGAGCGCCGTGTGCCCCAGGACGGCCGTATGTCCCTGACGGTCGGGGGCAAGCCGGTGGACCTCCGCGTGGCGACCCTGCCGACGGTGCACGGCGAGAAGGTCGTCATGCGCATCCTGGACAAGAACCAGGCCCTGCTGACGCTGCAGGACCAGGGGTTCCTGCCCGACACCCTCGAGCGGTACGAGCGGTCCTTCAAGAAGCCGTACGGCACCATCCTCGTGACGGGACCGACCGGATCCGGCAAGTCGACGACGCTGTACGCGACCCTGAACGTGCTCAACGACGTGTCGCGCAACATCATCACGGTCGAGGACCCAGTGGAGTACCGGCTCCCGGGCATCAACCAGATCCAGATCAATCCGAAGGCCGGCCTGACCTTCGCGGCAGCGCTGCGATCGATCCTGCGCGCCGACCCCGATGTGCTCCTCGTCGGTGAGATCCGGGACCGGGAGACCGCGGTCATCGCCATCGAGGCCGCCCTCACCGGCCACCTCGTGCTCTCGACCCTCCACACGAACGACGCGACCTCGACGCCGATGCGGCTCCTCGAGATGGGGGTCGAGCCCTTCCTCGTGACGAGTGCCCTCGACGCCGTGCTGGCCCAACGGTTGGCCCGCCGCCTGTGCGACCGCTGCAAGGAGGCGTACCAGCCGACCGAGGACGAGCTCATCGCCGCCGGGTGGCCGATGGACCGCATCGACATCGGGGAGTGGCCGACCCTCCACCGGGCCGTCGGGTGCGCCGCGTGCGGCCGGACCGGCTACCGGGGCCGGTTCGCGCTCCACGAGGTCATGCCGATGTCCGAGGAGCTCGAACGGCTGATCATCGAGCGCCGGTCGGTCGAGGACATCTCGAAGGTCGCCCTCATGGAGGGCATGGTGCCGCTGCGCCAGGACGGCCTCCGGAAGGTCGCCATGGGGATGACCTCCATCGAGGAGATCTTCCGGGTCGTGGCCTGAGGCCAAGGGCCCAGATCCGCGCTTCAGGCCCGGCCCGCGCCGGCCGATACCTCCCCCGCTGAAGGATCGCGGGAGGCGACGAGATGCTGGCGAGTCAGGCACGGATGTTGGGCGAGTTCCTCGTGGATCGGCACGTGCTGTCCCGGGACGACCTCGCGATCGCGATGGCCGAGGCCCGGCGCCGCAGTGAGCCGATCACCCAGGTGCTCATCCGCAACGGCATGGTCGGGGAGAAGGACCTCACCGCCGCCCTCGCCGAGACGGTGGGCCTGCGTTTCGTCGACTTCTCGGAGACGCCGATCCACCCGGACGCCGCGTCGACCGTTCCCGAGGACATCGCCCGGGAGCACATCGCCGTCGGGGTGGACTTCGACGGGCCGCGTCTGGTGGTCGCGTTCGCCGATCCGGGCGACGACGCCGCAGTGACCGCGGTCGGCCGCGCCACCGGCTACGAGGTGGTCGCCGCGGCGGGCAGCCGCTACGAGATCCTCCACGCCCTCGACCAGATCTACGGCGCGCCCGGCGCGACCGGACCGGGCTCCGAGGACGCGCCGCTCGGCGACGAGACCCCGGCGGTCCACATCAACGACCTCCTCGACATGGTCCTCGCCCAGGGCGGATCCGACCTGCACCTCACGGCGGGTTCGCCGCCCGTGATCCGGGTCCACGGCGAACTGCGGCCGGTCGACGGTTTCGAGCCGCTCAACGGATCCCAGATCCGCGAGATGGTCTACGCCATCCTCACCCAGAAGCAGCGGGAGAAGTTCGAGGGCGACCTCGAGCTCGACGCGTCGTACACGCTCCCGGGCCGGAGCCGGTTCCGGCTCAACGTGTTCCTCCAGCGGGACTCGGTGGGTGCGGTCATGCGGACCATTCCCTACGAGATCGTGGCGCTCAAGGACCTCGGGCTGCCCCCGGCCGTGGCGAACTTCGCCGACATGCCGCGCGGCCTCGTGCTCGTCACCGGCCCGACCGGCTCCGGCAAGTCGACGACCCTCGCCTCGCTCATCGACATCGTGAACCGGGAGAAGGCGCTCCACATCATGACGGTGGAGGACCCGATCGAGTTCCTCCACACGCACAAGCGGTCCGTGGTCAACCAGCGCGAGGTCGGGGAGGACACCCACTCCTTCTCGAACGCGTTGCGCCACGTGCTGCGTCAGGACCCGGACGTCATCCTCGTCGGCGAGATGCGCGACCTCGAGACGATCGCCACGGCGCTCACCGCGGCCGAGACCGGCCACCTCGTGTTCGCCACGCTGCACACCCAGGACGCCCCGCAGTCGATCGACCGCATCATTGACGTGTTCCCGTCGCACCAGCAGCAGCAGATCCGCGTGCAGCTGGCGGCGACGCTCCAGGGGATCGTCACCCAGCAGCTCATCCCGACCGCCGACGGTCGGGGCCGGGCCGTGGCCGCCGAGGTCCTCGTGGCCACGCCGGCGATCCGGAACCTCATCCGCGAGGGCAAGATCCACCAGATCTACTCACTCATGCAGACGGGTGGGAAGCACGGGATGGTGACGATGGACCAGAGCCTCGCCACCCTCGTGCGGACCGGTCGGGTCTCCCAGGACCTCGCCTATGAACGGTGCACGAACGTCGAGGACCTGCGCCGACTGATCCAGAGCGGAGGCCTCTGAGATGACCGCCACCTTCACGTACCGCGTCCGCGACCGCGCCGGGAAGATCGTCGAGGGCCACCTCGACGGTGACGACGAGGCGCTCGTCGTCCGGCGTCTGCGCGAGATGGGCTACACGCCGATCTCGATCGAGCGCAAGGACGCGTCCCGGCTCACCGCCGACATCAAGATCCCCGGCCTCACGAACCGCATCGCGCTCAAGGACGTCGCCGTCTTCTCCCGGCAGTTCGCGACGATGATCAACTCCGGTCTCTCCCTGCTGCGAGCGCTCGCGATCCTCTCGGAGCAGACGGAGAACGCCGAGCTCGCCCGCGTGGTGGGGGAGGTGCGTCTCGACGTCGAGCGGGGTTCGTCGCTCTCGGCCGCCCTCACCCGGCACCCGAAGGCCTTCAACCGCCTCTACGTCTCGATGGTCCGGTCGGGCGAGGTCGGCGGTTCGCTCGACCACGTGCTCGTCCGGCTCGCGGACACGATCGAGAGCCAGGTCGAACTGCGGCGCAAGGTGAAGTCGGCCATGACCTACCCGGTCGTCGTCTTCGCCCTCGTCGTCATCATCGCCGGCGCGATGCTGCTGTTCATCGTGCCGCAGTTCAAGGGCATCTACGCCGAACTCGGCGGCACGCTGCCGCTGCCGACGCGGATCCTCATCGGGATCTCGGACCTCCTGAAGCGCTTCTTCCTGCCGATCGGTCTGCTCGCCGCGGCGATCGGCTACGGCCTGCGCCGCTGGGCCCGGTCCCCGCAGGGCCGGCCGCGCTGGGACGCCATGAAGCTGCGGATGCCGGTCTTCGGGATCCTCGTCCGCAAGACGGCCCTCGCCCGGTTCGCCCGGACCCTGGCTGCGCTCACCCGTTCGGGGGTCGGCATCCTCGAGGCGCTGGACATCGTCGCCGACACGTCCGGCAACGAGGTGGTGGCGACGGCGCTGCGCGACACCCAGCAGGCCGTGAAGCGCGGCGACACGCTCGCCCGACCGCTCGAGCACCACGAGGTCTTCCCGCCGATGGTCGTCCAGATGATCGCGGTCGGCGAGGAGACGGGTGCGCTCGACGAGATGCTCGACAAGATCGCGGACTTCTACGACTCCGAGGTCGAGGCCACGGTCGATGCGCTCACCTCGCTCATCGAACCGCTGCTCATCGTGGTGATGGGTGCGACGGTCGGCGGCATGGTGATCTCGCTCTACCTGCCGATGTTCAACATCATCAAGCTCATCAAGTAGGCGCAAGCCCGGGTCGGCGCTGCGGCGGCGCCGGCTCCTCATCGGGGGCGGCTGAGGCAGGCCCGATCCGGTGACGCTCGCCACTGGTGTTGTTGGAGTGGCTGGAGTCAACTTCTTCAGGGTCCGCTACGGAATCCATCCGGAATCGCTCAAGTCCGGGCGCCGACCGGCCGATAGGTGTCCTGACCCCACCGTCGGTGGTGTCGACCTACCGGGAGGAGGATCCCATGGAGAAGACCCTGCGACGCATCAGGGCCAAGCGGATCGATGAGCAGGGTTTCACGCTCATCGAGCTCATGGTCGTGGTGCTCATCATTGCCATCCTGATCGCCATCGCCATCCCGACCTTCCTCGGTGCCCGTCAGCGGGCCCAGGACCGGGCGGCGCAGTCGAGCCTGCGCAACGC
>JBJTWK010000017.1:0-4651 GCA_046081705.1 Actinomycetes bacterium
GACGCCGCGCTCACGCGTGACGGCGTGTCGTGGCCGCACCACCAACCGACCTGGGTCATGACCCACCGGGCGCCGCCCGCGGTCGTTCCGGACGCGCCGATCACCTTCACCGACGCGCCGGTGCCCGAGGTCGCGGCCGCCATGCGCTCGGCCGCGGGCGACCCCGACTGCTGGATCGTCGGTGGGGGACGGGTGACCACCGCGTTCGCCGAGGCCGGGTTCCTCGACGAGGTGATCGGCGCGTCCGGAACGACCGCGGGCGGCGCCCGGTGGGTCATGACCCAGGTCGGTTGGTGGTGCGGCCACGACACGCCGTCACGCGTGAGCGCGGCGTCGACCCAGTCGTAGGTGGTGCGACCCATCACGAGCGCGCCGATGGTCGCGTCGAACGCGGCGAACCCGCCGGGGCCGTCGGGATCCATGTCGACCGACAGCAACCAGTCGAGGTCGCCGTGCGCGTCCGCGACGAACCCGTCGAGCGAGGAACCGGTGGAGTGGACGAACACGGGCGCGGCCGAGCGAGCGACGCGGGCGACCTCAGCCCTGGGTGATCGTGGCCTGACCGCTCGCCGACTTCTTGACCGTGAGGCCGGACGGCGCGGCGGGTCCGGGATCCTCGAGCCCGCGGGCGGCGAAGGACCAGCCCGCCTCCTCGCCGTAGTACTCCATGAGGTGCTCGCAGAGGTGGACGGCGGTCGCCTCGAGGGAGGACCAGTCGGCCGCCCGCACGGTGACGACGTTCGAGTAGATGGTCACGTGGCTCGCGCCCGCCTCGAGGAGGCGCCGGGCGAGGAAGTCCGGCGGGCGGTTCCCCCGCTCGCGGGCGGCCTCGACGGAGTCGTAGCGCTCGGTCGCCATGCTGGTGAGCGAACGGTTGGTGTCGAGGATGCGCACGGCCGGGTCGTTCCCGGGGCGCACGGTGACGGTGATCGGCTGGCCCATGCGCCGAACCCTACCCGGACCGTCTCCTGCGGTTCCGGACTCGCCGCACCGCTACAGCAGTCGGCCCGGCGGGGGTTCGAGGGTCCGGAACGGGAGGTCGTCGACGAAGGACCATGAGGTGCGGTGGATGGTCGTCGGCCCGTACCCGTTGAGCGCCATCTGGTGCACCGGCGCCGGGTACCCCTTGTTGCCCTCGAAGCCGTAGGCCGGGAAGTGCTCGGCCGCCTCCGCCATGAGCGCGTCACGCGTCACCTTCGCGACCACCGAGGCCGCCGCGATCGACAGGCAGGTCGCGTCGCCCTTCACCACCGTGGTCACGCGCGCACCGAGGCCGAGGAAGTCGTGCGTGCCGTCGAGGAGGATGCGGTCGGGCGCGAACCCCTGGGCCTCGATCTCGGCGAGCGCGCGCATCCCCGCGAGCCGCAGCGCCTTCGTCATGCCCAGCTCGTCGCACTCGCGCGGCGACGCGTGGCCGATCCCGATCGCCTCCGCCCACCCGCGTACCGCGACCGCACCGCGCTTGCGCGCCGCGGGGCTCATCTGCTTCGAATCACGCACGCCGGGGATGGCATCGGGGCCCGGGACGACCGCGGCGATGGTCGCCGGCCCCGCCCACGCACCGCGGCCGACCTCGTCGAGTCCGCAGACGATCCGATCGCCCGCGGCCCAGCAGCGTTCCTCGATCTCGAGGGTGGGATCGGAGCGCCGGGTGGCCACGCGCCGACCGTACCCAAGGCGTCCGGTGCACCGGGGTACCCGTGCCGACCCCTGCGGGCGTACGCTCGGCCGGTGGAGCAGGGAGATCGGGTCGAGGTGCGTTCGCGCTTCCAGCGCGAGTGGTCACGCGGCTTCGAGATCGCCGAGGTCGTCCACGGCGACGACGTGCGCTACCGGGTCCGGCGGCGCCACGACGAGGCGGTGCTCCCCACCCTGTTCGCCGCCGACGAGGTCCGGGGCGAACGGCGCCGACGCGAGACCTGGTGGGTCTGAGCGCGACGTGCGGGGGACCCGCCCGGGTCAGTCCTTCGTGCGGGACAGCGCCGCGACGAGGTCCTCGATCGGGATCGCCTGCATCGTGGTGGTCCGCATCGTGCCCCGCGCCGCGAGCGTCACGGCCGCGTTGGCCATCGCCTTCTCGTCGGGGGCCTCGATGATGTTGAGGAAGTCCCACTGGCCCATGAGTGCGTACTGCACGACGACCTTGAGGCCCATGGCCTCGACCTCGTCGCGCACCTGCTGGATGCGCTCCGGGTGTTCGCGGACGGTCGCCCAGCCGTCGGGACCGAGCGTCGTGAGCATGGCGTAGAACGGCACGGGACCGACTCTAGCCCTGGTCCCCGAGCAGCGCCGCGTGCACGTCGGCCAGCGTCTCGAACGGGGTGAACGCCACGTCGTTGTGCGCGCACCACCGGGCGAGCCCGGCCTTGGCGAAGACGAGGTCGGCGAGCAGGGCCGCCTTGCGGTCGCTCGTGCCGTCGCCGACGAGCACGGTCGTGCGCCCGGCCCGGGCCGCGTCCTTGATCGGGGCCTGCTTGCAGGTGCCGCAGGACGAGCACGCACAGCACCGGTCCTCGAACGGGAACTCGAGCCGGCCGGTGGTCCAGTCGACCCGGTTGGCGAGGACGGGGATCCCGAGCGCACCGCCGACCTCGTGGACCGTGAGGCCGAACCCGTCCGAGACGATGCGCACCTCGGCGCCCGCCGCCCGCAGGGCGGCGACGAGCGGCTCGAACCCGGGATCGAGGGGCACCTCGGTCGCCGCGGCGACGAGGCGGTCGCGGTCGTGCGGCAGGAGGTCCCACTCGTCGAGCAGGCAGACCCGGGACGGGATCCCACCCCGGGCGTACTCGGCGTCGATCTCGCGCCAGGCCGGATCCGCGAACCGCTCGAGCACGTGCACCCCGGTGTCGGCGGTGGTGATGGTGCCGTCGAAGTCGAGGAACACCGACAGGGATGCGGGATCGGGGGCCACGGCGCCGATGCTACGGCCGGCGCCGTCGACCGACGCGACGGGGCCCGGTCGGCGAACCGACCGGGCCCCTCGTCGTGCGGAGGTGGTGCCTACCGACCGATGGTCGGGTCCGGGGACTCGCCGCCGGACAAGACCTGCTTGAGCTCGCCGACCCCGACGAGGTCGAGTTCGTTGAGCTGGAGGTTGTCGTAGGCCAGCACACCCATCTCAGGAACGTCGAGCCCCATCTCCTCGTGCTCGGCCTCGGAGCGGATGCCGCCCTTGGTGAGCGCGTTCTGGATCTTGAAGAAGGCGAACGCAATCCCCAGGATCACGGTCCAGATCACGAGCGCACCGATCGCCTGCGCTGCGAGCTGCTTCGATCCGAGCCCGAAGTCGTAGAGGATCCCGGTGACGCCGGAGGCCTCCGCCGCCGCACCCTTGGCCGTGAGGTTCCACCCCGCGCCGTAGTCGCCGGAGGCGAAGATGCCCACGAAGAGCACACCGAGCGTGCCACCCACGCCGTGCACCGAGATGGCGCCGACCGGGTCGTCGATGCCCTTGCGCTCGAAGAAGAAGAGCGCCTCGATCACGATGAGGGCGGCGACGATGCCGATGACCGCCGCGGCCCAGGGCTGCACGAAGGCGCACGGGGCGGTGATCGCCACGAGGCCGGCGAGCATGCCGTTGACCATCATGCCGGGGTCCGGCTTGCCCATCCGCTTCATGACGTAGAACATCGCCGCGGTCGCACCGAAGGCGGCTGCGATCGCCGTGTTGAGCGCCACAACGGCGAACCGGACATCCGTGGCCGAGAAGGTCGAGGCCGCGTTGAAGCCGAACCACCCGAACAGCAGGATGAAGGTGCCGAGCATCGCCATCGGGATGTTGTGCGCCCCCAGCGCCCGCGGCTTGCCGTCGGGCCCGTACTTGCCGATGCGGGGGCCGAGCACGATGGCACCCGCGAGGGCCGCCACCCCACCGACCGCGTGGACCACGCCGGAGCCGGCGAAGTCGACGTAGCCGAAACCGAGCTTCGTGCTGTTGCCGAGCTGGGACAGCCAACCGCCACCCCAAGTCCAGGCGCCGAAGAGCGGGTAGTAGATCGCACCGCAGAACAGGCCCCACACCACGAACGACTTCCACTTCCACCGCTCGGCCATCGAGCCGGTCGGGATCGTCGCCACGGTGTCCATGAAGGCCACCATGTAGAGGAAGAACACGAACACCGGTGCGCTCGCTGCGCCGTTGCCGTACCCGGTGCCGGTGAGCAGGAACCCGCCCTTACCCCAGAGGAAGACCCAGGAGCCGGACCCGAGCAGCGCACCGTCCCCGATCGTCCGGTCGAGGCCGAACGCCGAGTAGGAGAAGCCGCCGCCGAACATGAGCGGGAAGCCGATGAGGAAGAAGCCGACGAACCCGAGGCCGAAGATGGCGAAATTCGTGCTCACGACGTGCGCCGCGTGCTTCGCCCGGGTGAAGCCGGTCTCGACGAGCGCGAAGCCGGCCTGCATGAAGATCACGAGCATCGCACCGATGAGGACCCACAGCATGTTGAGGCTCACCTCAACGTCGCCCGGGTCGGTGCCGACACCCTTGAACACGGGTTCCGCGGCGAACGCCGCCCCGCCGAAGGACATCACGAACAGTGCGGTGAGGACGCTGAAGATCAGCGCCCTCCGCTTGGTCAGTCTCACGTCTCCCTCCCAGGAGGCTCGTCGAGCCCTGACCGGCGCCGTTGCTGGACCAGATCGCTCG